>CAYSKJ010000005.1:0-44557 GCA_964431655.1 uncultured bacterium
AATTTGTTCTTGACCCAAGGCCTGCAAAACATTAATATTGCACCCTATGGATGTTCTGAGCTTCGAATTTATAAAAATCAATATCAATAAGATTTTAGAGGATAAAATCCTGTTTTCCCTGGCAATTATCCTCACCATCCTTGTCATTTCCTGGGTATCCAGGAGAGTGGCCAAATCAAGGATATCCGATCCCAAAAGCCTTTACCTGGTAAGGAAAGCCATAAGCTATATGAGTGCCGTCGTGGTTATTCTTTCGCTTCTGCTCATATGGTTCAGGAATCTATCCAATATTTCAACCATACTCGGCCTTGCCTCCGCAGGCTTTGCCATTGCCCTTAAAGATATAATATCCGACCTGGCAGGCTGGGCCTATATTGTGCTTAAAAAGCCCTTTACAACAGGTGACAGGATTGAAATAGGCAATATCAGGGGTGATATTGTGGATATTGGGTTTTTGAAATTCTCCATGCTGGAGGTAGGGAACTGGGTGGATTCTGACCAGAGTACAGGAAGGCTTGTATTTGTTCCCAACAGTTTCATATACCTGCAGACCTTTGTCAATTACAGCAAGGATTTTAATTTTATCTGGAATGAGATTCCCCTGACCCTTAGTTTTGAGAGCAACTGGAAAAAGGCAAGGGAAATACTGGAAAAGATTCTGGAACAGACTGTTATTGAAGGGGTAGATACAGCAGATAAAGAACTGGAGCTTGCATCAAAAAACCAGTATATATTTTACAAAAAGCTGACTCCGATTATATGGGTTTCAGGAAGGGATAATGGGATACTTCTCACTATCCGTTACCTTTGCCGGCCCAAGAGAAGGAGGAGCAGTGAGAGCAGGATATGGACGGCCATATTGGAAGAATTTGCAGGGCATGATGATATTAATTTTGCCCATAAGACCGCCCGCCTTTACTTTGGTGAAGGAAGCGATAAACTGCCTGTAATAAATAAGGATATATAAAGGAGCATACAGATATGAAAAGAATACTTTCAGGAATACAGCCCTCAGGGAATCTTCACCTGGGCAATTATTTCGCCATGATCAAACCTATACTGGATTACCAGGAAAAATATGAATCTTATGTTCTGATAGTAAACCTGCATGCGCTGACATCATCATTCAACCGGGAAAAACTCCAAAAAAATACCCTCGATGCTGCTGCAGACTTCCTGGCCCTGGGAATTGATATAAAAAAGAGCATATTCTGGGTTCAGAGCGATGTCCCTGAGGTTATGGAGCTTATGTGGTACATAAGCTGTCTAACCCCCCTGGGGCTTTTAGAAAGGGGGCATGCCTATAAATCAAAGAAACAGTCCAATATACCTTCAAGCCTGGGACTGCTTTCATACCCTGTGCTTATGGCGGCTGACATACTGCTGTTCCAGACTGACCGTGTCCCGGTGGGACCTGACCAGAAACAGCATCTGGAGATCTGCAGGGATATAGCGATTAAGTTTAACAGTACCTACGGCGAGGTTTTCAAGATTCCTGAACCTGAAATTACAATGAGAGAGACGGTTCCGGGACTGGATGGACAGAAAATGTCTAAATCTCTGGATAATTATATATCTATTTTCTCCGATGAGAAGACCCTCAAAAAGCAGGTCATGGGCATTGTGACCGACTCAACGCCTGTTGATGAGCCCAAAGACCCTGATAAATGCACTCTTTTCAAGCTTTATTCCCTTTTTCTGGATGAAAAGGGCAGGCAGGAGCTTAGAAACCGCTATATCAATCCGCCCCTGAAATACAGTGAGGTAAAAAAGGAGCTTCTGGGCATTATTATTGATTACTTCAGGCCCTATAAACAAAAGAGGAAAGAGATAGAGGAAGACAGGGAGCTTATCAAATCAGCGCTTATGGAAGGGAAAGAAAAGGCTCAGGCTGTTGCATCCCGGACCATCAGCCAGGTCAGGGATGCCATAGGTATTCTCTGCCCTTAGAGCATTTTCAGCTCCTGCCTTATCCTTGCCTGCCTGTCTTTGCTGATATTGCTGTAAATGTTGGTTTCTTCATCAGGCGCGCAGGCAAGTATTGTTCCCCAGGGGTCTATTATCATGCTTCTTCCGTAGGTTTTTCTGCTTTTGGTATGCCTTCCGAACTGGTCAGCGGCTATGATATAGGACTGGGTTTCTATGGCCCTGGCTCTTAGCAGTATTTCCCAGTGGTCTTTCCCTGTGTGTTCCAGGAATGCTGCCGGCAGGGCTATAATCTCAGACCCTTTTTTTCTCAGCTGATTGAATAATGCCGGAAAGCGAAGGTCAAAACAAACAGCAATGCCAAGATTAAACCCGGGAAGGCTGAAGACTTCAGTACGGGTTCCCGGGACGGTGAAAAGGGACTCGCCGGAGCTTGCCTTTTTTTTAATATCTATGTCAAAAAGGTTTATCTTGTCGTAAAAACCGGCTATTTTCCCGTGGGATACTGTATAGGACCTGTTGTATATCCTGCTGGGCTTTTCAGATATGACAGGGATGGATCCGCAGACAATAGTATTTTTATACTCTGCCGAAAGCTTCAGCAGGGGGTCTATATATTTTGTATCACCGGGGGGTACTGCCCAGGAGGCTTCATCTCCGGGCTCGCCGATATAGGGATACATCTCAGGGAGAACTATAAGGTCTGATTTTTCAATGCATGCCTGCTGTGCATAGTATTCAGCCTTTTTGAGGTTTTCTTCAATATTCTGTCCCGATGTAAGCTGAATGGCGCATAATTTCATCACATTATCTCCGCCTCCGCAATTGCAGAGGGTTTGCCCTGGATCAGGGGTTCTGTGCTTATCACGGCTGTGACATAGTATTGATATACTCCCCTGTCGAGCCCTGTATCGTGAAACCTGTAAGAAGTAACAGGCTTTTCGGTAATAAGGGTGAAGCCTGCCTGGTTCTTTCGCTTGCGGTAGATGTTATAGCCTGATATATTCTTTTGTGCTGAGGGTTTCCATAGAAGGATAATGCTGTTTTCTTCCGTAAATGCCAGGAGGCCTTCTACTATCTCTATACCCTTTTCCAGGGATATTTCAGCTTTACATATCTTTGATATGGCTGATGCATATTTTCCTGTTTGTGTAACAAGGACGGACCTTACTGTATAATAGAACTCAGCTTTGATCCTGGGTGTTCTGTCAAGATACCTCAGGTCCTTTACCGGGTCCGGGTTCAGGGGTTTCTGGAAGGGATCTTTGATAGCATCCTCCGAGTCAGAGCCAAATACATCATAAAATATCTGCCCGGAAAAATCCCTGTTGTTTATGATGGTTTTGCTTTCATGCCAGGAGAGCTCTATTCCGTTTTCTGTGCCTGTGCATTCAAGGAAAGCAGGGGGTTCGGGGGAGAAGAATACCCTCTGGTAAAATATGGTGGAAAACTTGGACCTGGTATTATTGGAGTCTATTACTCTGGTGACATAGCTCAGCTCCAGGGGCTTTTCTACGTTTTCCTGCAGAAGGGTGCTTATATTATCGGCAAATACCAGGGTGCTTTTATCTATATCTGCAAGTTTCAATGTTTCAATCAGCTCATAGTTGTCATTGAAATCTACAGGCTGATAATCATAGACTGCGCCCAGGCTGGTTATATTTGAGCCCGGCATGGCCATTTCCCTCCCGAAGCCGAAGGATTCCTGGGTCTGGGTTTTTTCGCTTTTCTGGCTAAGGAAGGATGATTTATCCTTTGCCTGGCTCTTTTCTTCAGCAGTTGTATCCCTTTTAATGGTCCCTGAAGTGTCTTTCTCTTCTTGTTCCTTATCTTGTTTTTCCTGCATGATTTCTGATACTTTGCGGTATATTTCCAGGCCCGCCAGATTATCCTTTTTTTCTCCCTTTTCATTGGTATCCGGGATAAAAAGACGGATATGCACTGTATCCTTCAGAAAGATTATATCCGCTTTTGTTATCCTCTGGGGGATATTCCTGTGGGGAACCATGGGGTCTGCTTTATAGCCGCAGGAGGCCAGCAAAAATAGCAGTACTGTGTTACAGAATAAAATTAGAAAGATTCTGGTCCTGGATGAGATTATGAAGCTTTTCTTTAACATATTCCTCGGTTATCCTTATATTTTGATTTGCAAGATCCTGGGCATTGAAAGATATCTCCTCAAGCAGTTTTTCCATAATTGTGTAAAGCCTCCGGGCACCTATATTCTCTGTCTGCTCATTTACCTGGAATGCCATTTCCGCTATGGTATCTATTGCCTGGTCGTCAAAATCAATATTGACCTTCTCTGTTTTCATCAGGGCTTTGTACTGCTTAATCAGGGCATTCTCAGGTTCTTTCAGAATCCTGCAGAAATCATCCCTGGACAGGGAAGAGAGATGAACCCTTATGGGGAACCTCCCCTGCAGTTCCGGAATAAGGTCGGAGGGCTTGGATACATGAAAGGCCCCTGCTGCTATGAACAGGATATTGTCTGTTCTAACAATCCCGAACTTTGTATTTACTGTTGTGCCTTCAACAATGGGAAGTATGTCCCTCTGTACGCCTTCCCTGGAAACATCCGGGCCGTGGCTCGATTCCCTGTGGGCTATCTTGTCAATCTCATCAAGAAAAACCAGCCCGTAGTTTTCCACCTTATCTATGGCAATCCTTTTCACCTCTTCCTGGTCAATCAGCTTTTCGGTCTCTTCGTTCATTATGTAATCCCGGGCGTCTTTTACCTTCATCCTGGTTTTTTTCTTCTTTGTGGGAATCAGGCCCGGGGGCAGGAAGTCCATTATCTTCATGTTTTCAAATCCGGCATTGGACAGTATTTCAATCTGGGGGATACTCTGGGTGCTTACAGAAAGCTCTATTTCCCTCTCATCGAGTTCGCCCTTTAAGAGTTTCTCCCTCAATATTTCGCGGGTTCTTGCTGACCGATCCTCTTCAGCCTTGAATCCGGGTAAAAGCAGATCCAGAAGCTTTTCATCAACCTTGGTTTTTGCTTTTTCTGCATATTTTATTTTTAGTTCAGTCTGAACCATATTAAAGGATATGTGGGTCAAATCCCTTATAATTGATTCTACATCTCTTCCGACATAACCGATTTCAGTGAATCTTGATGCCTCAACCTTCAAAAAAGGGCTATTGGAAATTTTAGACAGCCTTCTTGCTATCTCGGTTTTCCCCACTCCTGTGGGCCCTATCATTATTATGTTCTTGGGGTAAACCTCATTTTTGAGCTTCTCCGGTATATGCTTTCTCCTCCAGCGGTTTCTCAGGGCTATGGCGACAGCCTTTTTTGCCTCATTCTGGCCTACTATATAGTTATCCAGTATGGATACAATGTCCTTTGGTTTAAGCGAAAACTCGTCAAGGGAAATTTCTTCGGTAAATGTGCCGATGTTTGATGTTACTTTCATATCCTTGTCTTTTTTTTGGTTTTTTTCCTTATTGTCCATGGGTCTCTCCATTATATTGCCCGTTTACTTTGTAAGTTTCAGGGTTAAAATATTCTCATTTGTATATATACATATAGATGATGCAATTTTCAAGGATTTTAATACTATCTGCTCTGCATCGAATTCAAAGTTCTCCAACAATGCAATAGCAGCGCTTCTTGCATACTCACTGCCTGAGCCTATGGCAAGAAATCCGTTTTCCGGCTCGATAATATCACCGGAGCCGGAAATTATAAGAGATCTTTCAATATCAGCCACACCAAGCAGGGCCTCCAGTTTCCTCAGATACTTGTCATACCTCCATTCCTTTGCCAGTTCAACGCTTGCCCTGAGAAGGTTTCCCCCGTACTCGGCCAGCTTTTTTTCAAACCTTTCAAAGAGAGTTAGAGCATCAGCGACGGAACCTGCAAAACCAGCCAGTATCCTGCCGTCATACAGAGTTCTCAGCTTATTTGCTTTCTGTTTCATTACAACATTGCCAAACGTTACCTGGCCGTCTCCTCCTATTACAACCTGGTCATCCTTTCTTACAGATAAAATAGTTGTTCCCTTAAATATCAATATCTTCTTCCTCCTTTGTTTTTTGTTTAGAATGGGGGTGGCTTTTTATATAGGTATCCCTTATTTTCTGCATATTGAGATGAGTATATTTTTGAGTGGTATTGATTGAACTGTGACCTAGAAGTTTGCTTATTATTTTAATTTCAGCGCCGTTTTCCAGCAAATGAGTGGCATAGCTGTGCCTTATGGAATGGGGTGAAATATCAGTTCTTCCCAGTACCATAGCAGAAAAATTTTTTACTATTTTTGACAGGTGCCTCTGGCAAAGCCTCCTGCCATTTCTGCTAAGGAAAAGCGCTTTTTCATCCCTGTTTCTGATCCTGTTGCGCATATGCTTCAGATACAGGTCAATTTTCTGCAGGCAGGCATCATTAACCGGAACAACCCTGGGCTTGCTGCCTTTACCCATAACTCTCACCTGTTTTCTCTCATAGTCAATGCTGTCTGTGTCAAGCTTTTGAAGCTCTGAAAGCCTTATTCCGCTTGCATAAAGAAGTTCCAGTATGGCGTTGTCCCTGTAGGATAGAAGGCTTTGGTACTGATTGCTTTCCAGAATATCGGACATCTCCTTCTGGGACAAAAAAACAGGGAGCGCCTTTTTTTTCCTGGGAAAAGGAATCTCTTTGGAAGGGTTTTTATCAATAGTTTCGGTTTTCATCAGGAAGGAGAAAAAGCTTTTTATGGTGCTCAGTTTCCTTTCCATGGTAGAGTATTCATACTGAAGTCTGCGCAGATGAAAAAGGTACTGGTGCAGAAGATTGCCTGTAATCTGGTCAATATTTTCAGCCCCGTTTTCCGAGGCATAAACGGTAAAATGCTCTAGATCGTTTTTATAGGCCCTTATTGTATGAATGCTGAAGGACTTTTCAATTTTGATATATTCCATGAAAGATTTGACAATATCAATTATTTTATTCATTTTATTCATAAATCTGCTTATAATATTTTTGAATTGAAAAATTATAAATTCTGATCCAATTATATATTAAAAAATGATAAAGAAAATACTTTTATCACTCCAGGTAATTTTATTATCCTGGCCGGCGTTATCCGGGGCTGACCTTGAAAGCCTGAAGGGCAGGGTTTACGGAAGGGTTGAGGTTCAGGGAAGCACATTCATCAGTGAGAGCAGAATAAAAGATTTCATTGAATTGAAAAGCGGGACCCTGTTTTCATACATTGAGGTATCGCATACCTTAAAAAAACTATTCAGGCTTGGACTTTACGAAGATATTATTATTGAATACGATCTGGACAGGGAATTTATCAATGTAAATATAAGGCTTTTTGAAAAGAAAAGAATTAAGAAACTGCTAATTACAGGCAAAGAACTTCCCTATAAAAGGAAGCGGCTTATGGAAATAATGAATCTGTATGAGGGTAAACTTGTATCCGTTAGCGATATAGACTTTGCTGTAAAGAAACTGGAATCCTTCCTTGATATCCAGGGTGTTGTGACATCCGGAGTGAAATTCAGGCTTAATAATTTCAAAGAAGGCCTTATTCTTGTAATTTATCCAGGAGATATCAGCTATCAAAGGATAAGCAGGATTATACTCAAAGGCGTGAATGAAAATATAGATAAAGCCTCCAGGTCAATCAGGAAGAACATGTCAGGCAAAATCATATCGGAAAGGACAGTCAATGATGCCGAATATGCTGTTTCCTCCCTTCTTTTAAGCAGGGGCTACCGCGAAAGCAGGGTTCTCAGCCTTGAGATTACGGACGCGGGAGAAAACAAGGCCGACCTGACCTTCAACATAGCCTTAAATGACAGATTTGCCCTGGATATAAAAGGCAACAGTGGCTTTTCAGAAGACACCATAATTGAGAATATACCCCAGATTATAGATTTTATAAACAACCCGGATGAGACTGATTTTATTGAGAACATGCTGGAGCGCTTCTATACCGAAAGGGGCTATTTTATGGCGGATGCCCGGGTGTCAGTAAAGGAAATGAAAAAGGATTTTTTTGTCCTGTATATAGACATAAGTGAGGGCAGGAGATACAGGGTAAGGGACCTCTTTGTAAAGGTGGACGGCATTGTTAACCGGGAGCTCAACCAGTACCTCTCTCTGGCACCTGTTGGCCTGTCATCCTATCCTCTTTATGACAGACAGAAACTTGACAAAGACATTGAGACCCTTAAAAGCTACTATACTGACAGAGGGTATCCTGATGCGGAAATATCCTATGATTTCATCTTTATTGATAATATCAATCAGCTTATCCTGGATTTTACAATAAATAAGAACAGCCTTTATACACTCGGGGAAATTACTGTCAGGGGTGATATATCTCCTGATAATAATTCTTTTTATAAGGATCTGAAAGATAAATATGAAAACAAACCTTACAGGCCAGCGGTTATTTCTGATATTATGGATGCTGTCTACCATTATTACCTCACCCGGGGTTATGTTGATTTTGAGGCCAATGCAACAGTGCGCGACGGTGAAAACTTTGCAAAGAATATTGAATTTGAGATTAATGAAGGGGAACCTTATTTCATAAGGAATATTATTTTTGCAGGCGACCTTGATATAAATGAGGATATACTCCGGAAAAATTTTAATTTATCAAGGGGACTGCCTTATGATACAAGTCTTCTTTTCATATTGAGGCAGAATCTTTATAATACCGGTTATTTCCGAAGGGTGTTTATTGAGGAGTATGATTTTTATTCATCCATGTTTTATAAGGATTTTATTTTGCACCTGGAGGAGGCAGACTCAGGGAATGCGTTTTTCAGCATAGGGTATGATTCCAAGGAGAGGCTCAGGACCCAGACTGAATTGAGCTATCTTAACATCACAGGTTACGGCACCGACCTTTCTGTTGGGCTTAAATTCAGTTCAGTTGAGGAAAGGTACAATATCAGGCTTAATAACAGGTATCTTATTAATGAGACAAATGTTATACTGGATATCTTCAAGGAGTCACTGGAGCGCTCAATTAAAAATGAGGAGATTAACGGTGCTTCAATAACCCTGTCCAGGGTTTTCAGGGATACCAGCTTCAAGGTGGATTTCGGTTATGAATACAAGAACATAAAGTCTTTTGAGATGGATTTCAAGAGCTCTGTTATAGGCGGGCTGTCTGCAACCATGATTTATGATTCCCGGGATAATATACTCTTTCCCTCGTCAGGAACCTTTGTCCTTGGGAATATCAAATATGCCGATGAAATATTCTACTCCGAGCATAATTTCCTCCGCGCTTTTTTAAAGGCTACCAAATATTTCCCTTTTTACAGGAATGTATTTGTCCTTTCACTGCAGTCAGGTTTTAATTTCCCCCTGTATGGCGATGACAAGGTTCCTTATTCTGAGAGGTATTTCCTCGGCGGAAGGCTTACAATGAGGGGATTTGAAAGAAACAGCATTTCTCCAAATTTTTTTGGTGAGCCCTTCGGAGGTAACTCCATGTATCTTATGAATGCTGAATTAAGGATTGACATTGCCTACGGCTTTGGTCTCACCCTGTTTTTTGATGCAGGTAATGTATGGGGGGATTACCGGGATTATAATATCGGAGACCTGAGAAAGGATGCCGGTTTCGGCATCTACTACAATACACCTTTTGGTCCTGTAAGATTTGATATGGGATTTAAGATTTCACCCGAAACGGGAGAGAGGGAAAGTGAGTACTTTTTGAATTTCGGCCATCCCTTTTAATTAAGGAGTAATGAATGAATAATGATTTTGTAATAAAGCATGAACATACAGTGGACAGGGAGAAGAGGGAAGAGACCGCCGGCCACAGAGGCGCAGTAATCTGGATAACGGGATTATCTGGTTCAGGCAAGTCAACAGTGGCGGACAGGCTCGAGTACAGATTATGGAAAAGGGGCTGCAGGACCTATTTGCTTGATGGAGACAATATCCGGATGGGTCTGAATAAGGACCTGGGTTTTTCCGATGAGGACCGGAGGGAGAATATGAGGCGGATCAGCGAGGTTGCAGCACTCTTTGCTGATTCTGCTGTCATAGTGATTACTGCCTTTATCTCTCCCTTCAGAAAGGAGCGTTCCCTGGCCAGGAATCTCCTGGAAAAAGGACGCTTTATCGAGGTTTTTGCCCGGTGTCCCCTGAATATCTGCGAGAAAAGGGACCCCAAAAATCTTTATAAGAAGGCCAGGGAGGGCGAAATAAGCAACTTTACAGGTATAGGCTCAGCCTATGAAGAACCCGAAATGCCGGAAGTGGTAATAGAGACTGACAAATTATCCGTTGAAGAAAGTGTTGATATAATATTAAAAAAGTTGTATGAATTTGGTATTATATCATAGATTATAGCATTATTCATGAAAGTAGGAGAGTGTTAGGATGAAGATTAAAAGAATTCTTGTTTTTCTGGTTCTCATAAATTTGGTCTCTGGCATATATGGTCTGGAATATGATGATTTCTTTCCCGAATCCATGGGGTTGGGCGGGGCTTATACATCGGTAATGGACAGCCCTGCATCCATATTTTTCAATCCTGCCAGCCTTTATTTCTACAGGGGATCGGTTAAGCCGGTATATTATGTTTCAATAGGTTATGGCAAAAGCGGATATGAAAATTATAATTTTTTAAGATATGCCGATGAAATATCCGGCATTGTTCAAAAACCCTATGGCCAGTGGGATGATTCCGATATTAGCAATCTTATAAATTCACTGCAGGGGGCATCTGAAGAAAAGCCTTCAGCGAATGGTGGTAAAGGCTACAGCTTTCTGGTGGCCCGTGATGGATTTGCAGTTTATTTCCTGGAGCACGGCTATTCTGATATTGTTTTTGATATAGATCTGGAAAGGCTATCCTATTCAGATCAGGAAAATCCCGATTCAATCCTTAATAACCTGACTGCCCTCGAGTTTCATGGGCTGAAACTGAGAGAATACTGCATAAGCTATGCCAGCGCTCTTGATGACGATCTTTTTATCGGAACCACTCTGAAGTTCATCACTGCAGAATCCTACTTTGACGAGCTGGGTCTTTTTGATATGAATGAACTGCAGGGGAGGGATATCAACCATTATGTAGACAGTTCTTTTGACTTTAACCGGCAGACCAGCAACGGCTACACCTTTGATCTAGGAATCATGATGAAGCTTGGACCGTGGGGCCTGCTGGGGTTCTCTGCAAAAAACATAAAAAAAATAGAAATTGATGGAGCATTCGGCAAAATTAACATAAAACCGCAATATCGGGTGGGATTTACCTTTCTGCTTTCCCAGACATCCTTTATTACCATCGACCGCGATCTTACAGAAAATGACACACTGGTGAGCCAGGACCAGAGCCAGAAACTCAGCATCGGCCTGCAGAAGTCTTTTTTTGAAAATGCATTCGTGCTGAGAGCCGGCGCAAGAAGAGATGATAAAAGCAGGGATTCATCATGGAGATACTATTTTGGAGCAGGCTTGAGAATTGCAGAATACCTTGATTTCCAGGGTGCTTATCATTATGCCTCATCCGACGATTCATCGGCATATAATTTTGGCCTGAACCTTATTTTCTGATATATTTCCGGGTTTATTTTTGAAATAGCCGGTTGAAAAATCCCCTGGATTCTTTTTGTATGTTTTCTTCCAGCTCTTTCCTTCTCTGGGTTTGAGGCAGTCTTTTTATCAGTTCCAGTGCCTGTCTCTTATTACCTGCTTTGCAGAGGTATATACAGAAATCCTCAATAATTTCGGGGTTATCTGGTTCTTTTGACAGGGCTTTCTCATAGATATTTTTGGCATTATCGAATTCAGAGGGTATCCTTTCGGATATTTTGGCTTTCCAGTGCAGAAGAACAGGGTTGGACGGAGCTACTTTCAAGGCTTCTGATATAGACTCGTCAGCCCTGGAAAACATTATGTTTCCATAATAGTCCTTAGCTTCCTGGAGGAGGCTGGCGGCTATCACCGTTTTTTGCTCCTTTGATGCTGCCGGGCTGTTTATAATACGGTGATCTGCCTGGTTTTTCCCGTTACCCTGCTGCATATCAGTTTTTTGAATTATTTCAGCCCTGACATGGGAAGGTATTTCCTCTTCGGCCTGCGTAACCTCGCTTTTTTTTAAGTATTCAACCTTCGGCCTGATAATATTGACCATGGGTGCATCGTCTTTATCAACCATATGCCTTAAAGAGCCGATATTGGGCGTTTTTTTAGAGCTGACATGGCTATTGCCGTTTGAGGTGCCATCTGTATTGCTCTCTATATCTTTTTCATAAAGAAATATAAGGCCAAGAAAAAGTCCTTTAATCACGGCTTTTTCAATATTTTGACTCTGAGATGGGTTTATACCGGACAGCTGTTTGAAATTGGGAGTGCTGGTGATGCTTGACAGGACCCCTACTTCGAAGCTGTTAAGGGTAATGCTGCCTGCAGTTTCCTGCAGGCCTGCAAGCTTTAGATCATAGTCCAGAAGGGGCTCTGTGTAGATATTATGATTAAGCATTATGGAGTCCTGGTATTGACAAAAGATGGATTTAAGGGCTGATGAAGAGGATAATCCCGAAAGAGAAGGCAAAGAGATCTCATTATCTATGGGCTGTGATTCAAAGGAATTGGGAAGATGGAGGATTTCATTTACAATCTTATCTTCAATATAGTTCTGGTAGCATTTCTCTATTTCCTCACGCTGGGCCATATCCAGGGTTGTTATGTGGTTGATAAGCTCAATCTTATTATTTATGTAGGGAAAAAGCTCGTCAATTACGGTATTTGGAAAGATACCCCTGTTTATAAGGTAGTAAAGGAAGGAATCAGTAATTCTATGGGTTTCAATATATTTTATAAAATTTTCTTTGATATAGATATGGGAAAAAGTATCTGTCTGATTTATCACAATTTTTATGTCTTCATTTAAAAGCGTGGCCTTGAGTAATTCAAAAATCAAGGTATGGTTAAGCTGTTCCGCATTTATATTTTCCGCTTTTAATGGCTGTTCTTTCTTTCCGGGTTTGAGGTTTTCAAGCAGTATCTTCAGTTCCTTCATCGATTGGGGCCTGGATGCTCTGTCAGGGGAAATAATACTGAGAAAGGTATTATCATGGGGTATGCCTTCTATATTAACTGAACCCCAGATATGGTTTCTCATGAGCTGTTCCCTGTCCTCTGAATTAAAGGGAAGAAGGCCGGTGGCGCAGTATATAAGGATACAGCCGAGGCTGTATACATCTGAGAGGATATCAAGATTGGATTCCTTGATAAAGAATTCGGGAGCAGTAAAACACAGATCAAAGGTATCCAGATCACTGTATTTGTTCATATCCGGGAATCTGACCTTGTTCATGAAGGAATCCAGTATAATAATCTCTCCTCCAGGGCTGATAATGATGTTTTTCGGATTCAGTGATGAATGGTAAAGGCTTAGTTCTTCAAGTTTATGCAGTTTTTCCGCGACATCTATTCCCATATCAATAATTTTACTGACAGAAAGTCTTCCTTTATCGATTATGTCCTTTAGTGTTTCGCCTTCCATAAATTCCCTGATAAAGAATTTATGGCGGGTTTTTTCATTAATATGGAATTTAATGATTTTGGCATATCCTTCAAGGCTGTTTAAAGGATCACAGATTATGAAATCGTCCAGAATCCGGGCCAGGGACGGAATATCCAGGTTTTCGTTAAAAACCTTCAGAACAGCTTTCTGGTTGTTATTGTCAATCAGGTAGCTTGAATAAAGCCTGTTTGACCCCAGGCTCTTTTCTTTTTTAAAATTCATATTATCGTTCAATGATTTTTAACCCTGCATAACTCCCTGCTCCAATATTATATAATCTGTGGTTTATATCAAGCAAAAAAATTATGTTTATCATTCAAATTAATAGAATATCGGTTTTTGAACTGAATTATTTTTCTTGAATCTATTTGTATGATCATGATATATGTTTGGTTTATGCAGTTAAAAGCAAAATCCTATATAATCCTGGTCCTTTTCTTACTGGCTGCAGCCGTTTCATGCAGATATGACAAGGCTAATGTTGACGGTTTTGCAGGCCAGAGGCGCATTGTAGCCAGGGATGTCCTGTTTGAGGTTGAGAGGCTGAGCGGGCTGCATGAGCGGTCAATCTATTATGATGAGGAAAAACACCTCTATATGCCCGTCAGGGACGCTTTCAACTCCCCGGACCAGCCTTCTGAACCGGTTTCCGGAGGGATTATAAGAACGGTCTTCACAGTGGAGCCCAAGAGACTTACTCACCTTATGGATACATCATCGGTTACAAGCATTATAAATGAGTATATTTTCAATGGACTGCTTTACCAGGACCCCCTTACCCTTGAATATATTCCTGACCTTGCAGAATCCTACGAGACAAGGGATGTTATCTGGCTTGCAGGGAATAGGGATGATGCCGTATTCGGAGAGGAAGGCGAAAATAATTACCTTATAGCAAAAATTAAAGAGAATGGTGTGGAGCTGGATTCCGATGGCCAGATCGCCGGGATTCATTATACCATGGACGGGACTGACGGGTATATTCCAGGAAAAGAGCTTAGGGCGAAGAGCAATTCTGATGGGACCTATACCAGGATGTTTGACCGGCAGGTCGTTTTTATCTTTAAGCTTAGAGAGGATGTATACTGGCATGACGGCTATCCCTTCAGGGCTCAGGATGTCATATTTACCCTGGATGTAATTAAAAATCCCAAGATTCCGGAAATAACATCATTCCGTTCAACATACAGGAATATAAAACACTATGAGGAAATTGATGATTACAGGGTTGCCATTTACCTTGATGAACAGTATTTCAAGGTGATCGACCTTTTTACCATGAGGGTGCTTCCCAGGCATGTATTTATCAAGGAAGGCCAGTCCTTTACTGAGGATGAATTTGCAAGCTACTTCCGGGACCATCCCGCCATTGACCAGCCGGTGGGAACAGGACCCTATGCCCTTCCCAGCCCTCTTATAAAGCCTGAATATTCAAGAGGGGTCAGGGATGGATGGCTCAAAGGGAATTATATACAGCTGAACAGGACTGGTGATTTTTACGATCCGAAAAGAACAGGTTATCTTGATACAATATACATATATATCATTACAAATACCGACGCGATACTTCGAGCCCTGCTTAATGACGAAATTGATGCCTGTCCCAGAGGACTGGGGTCTGAAGATATTTTCAAGAAAAGCAATTCTGAATCTTTCAGGAGGAATTATGTCAAGGGGTTTTTCTATACTGGGAATTTCAATTATATCGCCTTCAATACAAAAAAGCCTTATTTTGAGGATAAAAGGGTAAGGCAGGCATTTTCCATGCTTCTGCCCAGGAGTGCGCTTTTAGAAAACCTCAGTTATGGTGTCGGTGTAGAAGTTACCGGTTCCCAGTATGTTTTCGGTCCCAATAATGATGCCAGCATCAAACCTATCGAATACAATCCCCAAAGGGCCATGGAGCTTCTATTCGAAGCAGGCTGGGTTGACACAGACCATGACGGAATACTGGACAAAGAGGGACTTCCTTTTTCTGTGGAGTTCATGGGTTCCCAGAGTTCCCTGGTTGACTCTATAATGGCTGTTTTTCATCAGAACCTTTTATATGCAGGGATAGAACTTTCCATAAGGAGGATGGAATGGGCTTCACTGCTGGAGCATATAGATGACAGGCAGTTTGATATGTATTCCCTCGGGTGGACAATAGACATAGAAAATGACCCCTTTGATCTCTGGCATTCATCACAGTGGGAAAGCAGGGGCCAGAACACCATAGGCTACAGTAATCCGGAGGCTGACAGGCTTATAGAGGAATACAGGAGAGAGCTTGATAGCGACAGGAGAAGGGCTGTGTGGCAGAAGATACAAAAAATAATCTATGAGGACCAGCCCTATATATTTCTTTATTGCTACCCCAACCGGTTTGCTTATCACAGGAAATACAGGAATGTAAATTTTTATGCCAAGAGGCCCGGCTACTTCCTGTGGGAATGGTATATTGACGAAGAATGGGATAAAGGGAACAGCAGGTAATGTTTAACTATATAATAAAAAGGCTTTTTATAATGGTACCCACCCTTATAGGTATATCCATAATAGCCTTCATAGTAATCAAGCTGGCCCCCGGGGACCCTTCAAGAAGCTTCGGGCGCGAAGCAGGAGAAATGGTTGACAAATCCGAACAGGTCGCAGCTGAGAATATTGCTGAATTCAGGCGTTTATACGGCCTGGACAGGCCTCTGCATATGCAGTATGCTATGTGGATTGAGAAACTGGTGAGGTTTGACTTCGGCAGGTCCATTATATACAAGAACAAAAAGGTAAGCGAGCTTCTGTTTCGAAGTCTGATAGTAACACTCCAGATACAGTTTGCCTCCATACTGATCATTTATTTGATATCAATTCCTCTTGGCATATTTTTATCGGTTAAAGAAAATACCCTGGTTGACAGGACCATTACCGTAATACTTTTTATTCTTTACTCCCTTCCGTCATTTTTCGTGGCAATTCTGCTGCTCTCATTCTTTGCATCATCCGATTATTTCATGATATTTCCTACAAGGGGCATATCCTCGGTTGATGTTCTGAAAAATGGAGATCTGCTGGCAATAATAATAGACAGGGTATGGCATCTTATTCTGCCTGTTTTTGTTGTTTCCCTTGCTAATTATGCATATCTGTCAATGCAGATGAGGGCTAATATGCTTGAGGTACTCCGTCAGAACTATATTCTGACCGCCAAGGCAAAAGGCCTGAAGGAATCGGTTGTGATTTTCAAGCATGCTGCAAGGAACTCAATGATACCCGTTATAACCATATTTGCAACGGTCCTTCCTATGATGATCGGAGGGAGTGTGATCCTGGAATATGTATTTCAGATTGACGGAATGGGAAAGCTTATGTTTGAATCAATCCTTCAGAGGGATTATAATGTTATAATGGCTATTACATTTCTTTCAGCCTTTTTGACACTCCTGGGGATTCTGATTTCGGATATACTCTATGTTATCGTTGATCCAAGAATAAGTTTTGATTAAGGCAGATTTTTATGGATAAGAGCAAATCTATTGTCTGGAAACAGTTTAAGAGCAGGAAAATAGGCTATTACAGCTTTCTGCTGATATTATTCATGTTCGCAGTCTCCATATTTGCCCCCTTCATTGCAAATAACAAACCCCTCTACCTGTACTCAAAATTCCCTTCCCTGTATGATTATTATTTCAGATCTGCCCGTAAGAACCTGGATGTTCTTCTGTCTTCTGCAGGCAGGAAAGATGAGCTTCGAGAAAGGGAGCAATTCTATATTGACGGATTTAACAAGCAGAAAGAGATTATTAAAGAGCTTAATGATACTCTGGTTAAGGTTGGAAACCGTTATGATAATGTAATCAAACAGATCTATAATCTGGAGGGCTTGATAGAAAAAGAGGCCAAATCAGGAGGGAATACGGCAGACCTGATTGAAAAGAAAAAAGAACTGGAGAAGCAGAGGAATGAAGTTGGAGGAGAAAAAAACCAGCTCCAGGCTGAAATTATAAAGCAGACAAATATCCAGAATTTTGATTATAACCAGCCCCTTCTCGGCATAAGGTTCATGCTTGACTCTGAAAAAACCATGGCCAGCCTGCTTAAAGGGCTTTCTAAGATGAAATATATGGTAAGCAGGGATATTGATAGCAGAATTAACGATATAATCGCTGATTTAATGAATCTATCTGCAGAAAGTCTTGACAGAAGCCTTCTTGAAAATGCCGGCAGTAAGCTCGACCTTTTATCCCTGGCCAATATCCGGGGTGAACTGAAATACAGGGGAATCTTCCCTGTTTTAGGCTCTTTAGGTCTTCTTGATATATATCTGATGATATGCTACTGTGCCCTTATAATCCTTTTAATAACAGGAATTCATAATCTTTCCAGGATTAATAGAGTGGCTTTAGTACTTCTTATCTCGTTTATTGCTGCTTTGCTGTTCTATCTGCTTTTCCCGAAGTGGCCGGCTCAGGACTATAAAATGCTTCTGAAATCCAGTATTGAGGAAGGTTTTACAGAAAGCTTCGGAATTTTTGCCCCCGTACCCTTCGGCATGAATGAAAATAATTTTTATGAATCCTTTCAAAAACCCATGTTTATTGGGACAGACGGCCTTTTCAGCAGGCATATTCTCGGTACCGACGATAATGGCAGATCTATAATCTCAAGAATGATATGGGGTTCCAGGGTCTCTCTCTCTGTAGGTTTCGTATCAGTAAGCCTGTATGTTATAATCGGTATTATCATCGGAAGTATCGCCGGTTATTACGGAAAATGGATTGATATTGCCATTTCAAGGTTTATTGAAATTGTAATGTGTTTTCCTTCCTTCTTTTTAATCCTTACAGTGATTGCTTTTATCGGACCCAGTATCTATAATATCATGATTGTAATAGGTATTACGAGGTGGACAGGAATTGCAAGGCTTGTAAGGGGTGAGTTCCTGCGTATTAAAAACCTTGATTATGTTCAGGCCGGCAAGGCACTGGGAGCAAGTTCCCTCAGGTCTATTGCCAGGCATATACTTCCCAATTCCCTGACCCCGGTGCTGGTATCTGCAGCCTTCGGGTTTGCCGGCGCTGTGCTGGTCGAAGCAGGGCTCAGCTTTCTGGGTTTTGGTGTCCAGGATCCCATGGCAAGCTGGGGGCAGATGCTTTCAGCCTCCAAGGGACACCCTGTCCTTTACTGGTGGATGTTCATAACGCCCGGTTTTGCGCTCTTTGTTACTGTAACCCTTTATAACCTGGTTGGAAATGCCCTGAGAGATGCCATTGACCCCAGACTAAGGATGTAGGTGCTATCAGTAGGGGTTTGGTATATCTGCGAATTCAGCATAAAGGCCGAATTTTTCAGAAATCACGCGGCACAGGTTCCTGATGCCGAAGGTCTCGGAATTGTAATGACCCATAGCGATATAGCCGGTCCCTAATTCATCAATCAGTCTATAGGTTGGTTCCTTTATCTCTCCAGTTATAAAGAGGTCGCATCCGTTTTCCCATGCTTTTTCGTAAAGATGGGACGATCCGCCTGAGACTGCAGCGATGGTGCGGAATGAAGCCCTGTTTAGTTGATAGCATGCCTGGCACAGACCTTTTTCATGCAGTATCCTTTTAATATGGTCTTCACCGAGAGGGGGATCATAAATGGCTATAAAACCGACATCAAAGGGTTTAATCACTGCAGGATCCCCGAGCATCCTTATTATGCTGATGTTGTTTCCAATATCAGGGTTTGCATCCAGGGGAAGGTGATAGCCGATAAGATTGATATCGTTTTCAAGAATGACCTTGAGTCTTTTTCTCATGGAGCCCTTTAAAGATAGCAGCGGGGTATTTTTCCAGATCAGACCGTGATGAACCAGCAGGGTATTGATTTTTTTTGAGATGGCATATTCGATAAGACTCAGGCTGATGGAGACTCCTGCAATGATACCGTTTGAGGCCGGGCTTCCCTGAATCTGAAGCCCGTTGCTGCAGTGGTCGGTGAATTCATCTGCATGCAGAAAAGCATCCAGAAAGGATATAATTTCTGATATTTCGATACTTTTATTAGGGTACAGCATAGGAAATGAGCCGTAGAGGATTCGAACCTCCGACCCGCTGATTAAGAGTCAGCTGCTCTACCAACTGAGCTAACGGCCCATATTAAAAAATTCTTAAGAATTTCTTATGACAAAATATCAATTATTAAGATCTGGTCAATAAAAAAACAAGTTGTAAATTAATATTTACAAATCAGGTCCAGCGTGTATTATTTGTTAAGATGTGCAGCACTAGAAGATATTTTGTATTATTGTTCCTTATGCTACTGCCGGTTTCCGCTTTTTATCCGGGCCAGATTCTGGACCGCATCGTTGCCTACGGCGAAGAGGATATAATTATAACTATGAGTGATATCCTAATAGCAAGGATCCAGAATAATGACTTTGATACGCCAGTCCGGGAGATAATCGAAACTCTTGCTAAAAAAGAGGCATTTATAAAGTATGTCAGAAGAACCAGCATGGTGAAGGTGAATTACCGAGAGGTAGAAGAACAGTACAGGCAGACCCTGGAAAACAGTGAGCTGATGGATATGCTTGATAGATACGGGCTGGACCCTGTTTACCTTAAAATTAATCTGGAAAAACAGCTGTATATTTATAAATTCATCGAACACAGCTTCCTGGCTTCAACGGTAGTGACCAGGGAGGAGATTGAAAGTTTTATCAGGGATAATCCGGAATATAGGAATATCATTCCTGATGACAGCATACTCAGGGAGATCGAAGCAAAAATAAAAGAACAGAAGGTCGATGAAAGGATACAAAATGAGATCAAATCTCTCATGGGTAATATCCATTATGCAGTTGACCCTGAGCATCTGGACTTATGAAATCATTTTCAAAGCTGATTTTTCTACTTTCTGCAGTTTTGCTGTTTTCCTGCAAAATATATGCTCTGGATGTCTATATAAACCATATACGCCTCGAAATAGACTTATCGGATGACAGGGAAATACACCTCATTATCAAAGCTGATATAAAAGAAAATATTGATTTTGTGGCTGATTCACTTATTAACCTGGATAAGAAAGAGCTGGGCAGATACCTTTATTTTGACAATGAAAATAAAAAGCAGTTCTTTAAGATCCCCTATACTGTATTTTTGGAAATCTTCAAGAGAAAGAGCATTGAGCTGCTGTTTTCAAAAGACCGGCGCATTGAAGGAGGCTGGAGGCATATCGTGTCCAGTCCTGCGAAGGAGGACATTTATTCCTTGTCCCTCTGGTTTACGGGCGTCAGGGAAAACTACAGGGTTTTAACCGAGGTTAACGGGTTAAAGAGTACCAGCCTGGAAGGCGTAAATCAGGTATTCATACCTGATAAACTGCTTTTGCCGGTCTTTAAGAGCAGGGATTACAAGTTTCCCTATCTGATAACGGTGAGGTCATTCCAGCCCCGAAACCAGGACAGAGAGCTTTTAAAATACGGCAAGGACAGCGAAGGAGAATATGCCATTTATGAACTGCAAAAGGGAGAGGCATTATATTCAGCTGTCGTTGTGAGATTCACAGGAATGACCCATGCGGAGGATGTTCTCTGTCTAGCGGATATAATTGCAGATAGAAGCAAAATCAGGAGGGTTGACGACATCCCCGTCGGTTACAAGGTCAAAATACCCCTGGAATATCTTTTGCCTGAGTTTCTTCCGGAAAACAGCCAGGAAAGGCAGGAATATCTTGAGTTTCAGAACGAAATTCTGCAGTACAGCAGGGATATAAAAGTTGCAGGATTGAAAAATGTGCATATTATCCTGGATGCAGGGCACGGCGGTATTGATCCGGGGGCAGTGGTGAAAAAGATAAGCGAGCATGAAGTGGTATATGATATTATGTGCAGGCTTAAAGGCCTTATAGAATCAAATACCTCTGCTACAGTTCATCCAACCATAAAAGACAGAAAAAGGGGATTTAAGAGCTATGATGGCAAAGATATGACCCATGACCGCAATGAAAATCTTCTGACCGACCCGGTTTATGATCTTAGTAATTCAAAAATTGGTGTAAATCTGAGGTGGTATAAGGCAAACTATATATTTGAGAAATTAAAATCACAGAATGTTCCTGAAGAGAATATAGTATTTATTTCCATACACGCAGACCATTTATATGCAACCCTGAGCGGAAGTATGATATATATTGCGGACTCCCGGTACCTTAACCACAGCAGGTACGGATTAACGTCAAGCTCCTACAAGAAATTCAAAGAATACAGACATAAGCCAGCCTATTCCTTTTCAAGAAAAGCCAGACTGAAATCCCAGGCCCTGTCCCAGAACCTGGCAAAAGAGATTCTTCTTTCCCTGGAGAACACCGGCATTAATATATACCCTAACCTTCCTTTAAGGGGTTACATCATCAGGGGTAAAAGAAAATATGTTCCAGCTGTCCTGAGATATAATATAATTCCTACCAAAATCCTGATTGAAATAGGCAATCTCAATAATAAACAGGACAGGGGAAATATGGTGGATCACCGATTCAGGCAATCAGTGGCCGAAGCGATACTTAATGGAATCGCAGACTATTTTGATCATTGATGATCCTTTTTTTCCAGGGAAAGAATATTTTCAATATCCCGTATCGCCTTTTCTGTTTCCGCCTGGAAGGGGAATAAATCAAGGCTTTTGCTGTAGTTTTCAATGGAGGCATTTAATTCTCTCTTCCTTAGATAAATTGACCCGAGCTGATTATACAAATTAAAATTATAGGGTTCCTTTTCCAGCATGCTGTTTAACAGGGATATGCATATATCATAATTTTCTGCCTGGAGCAGAATGTCAAATACTGCGGGAAAATAGTCGGTAAGCCGGTTTTTATCTATCTGCAGTATATGATTGACAGCCTCATTGATTAATCCAGCCTGAGAGTATATCCCTGCTATAAAAAAGAGGGTATCATTGATCTCAGGACTGAGCCTTATTAATTCTTTTGCATGGAGGGTTGCATCCTTGTACATTCCCATGCTGAAAAAGGCCTTTGAGAGAAATAATAAGCGGTAATATTCGTATTTATTCTCATTACTGGGCCTTTGCAGGAGCTCAGAAGCTTTAAGAAAATCCCCCTGGTGGAACAGAAGAATGCCTGTGAAAGGATTATCCGGTTTGATTTTCTCCAGGATATTTATATAGTCCTGGGACTTCTTTATATTCGCTTTATGGATAAGGTAATAATCCAGGGCCAGGGCGGAAACAGCAGGGTCATCCCTGGAGATGGTCTGCAGTTTGCTCAGGTAAACATCGCATCTTGAGTATTCCTTTAATGAAAGATAGACAATTAAGGCCTGTATCAGGATATTCCGGTCGCCGGGATTAAGGAAAAGGGCCTGGTCTATATATTCAGCAGCATTTTGATAGTTCTGGATTCTATGATATGCTTTTGAAAGCATGAGATAAATCCTGGGATTATTTATGTTGACGGATAAAGCCCGGTAAAGACAGAAAAAGGCATCCTGGATTAAATTGCTTTCCATAAATGATTCTGCAAGCATTATAAGAAGGTTTTCATCCTTAAGGAGTTCTTTTTCGCTGATGTTTTGGAGGGCTGATATTAATTGAGTATATTCGCCGGCTATATAAAGGCTTTTTACAAGTGATGAAAGCTCCTGGGCTGACAGGTCGCCAGGATTAATAATTTTTGGCCGGGCTGTCTGGGGACTCAGCTTTATTTCTTCAGGTATGCTCCTGCTGACCCTGTATATTAAAGGCGGAATAAACCTGAAGCCCGGTTTAAGTTTCTGGGGTTCGACTCTGATTACCTTGCTTGTAAGATAGAGATCTGTATCCTTATCTATAAA
Organism: uncultured bacterium; assembly: GCA_964431655.1. Lineage (GTDB taxonomy): Bacteria > CAYMEV01 > CAYMEV01 > CAYMEV01 > CAYMEV01 > CAYMEV01. The sequence goes on from CAYSKJ010000005.1 coordinate 23,242, forward strand.
CCTTATTCCGGACAGGAACACAAGAAAGGTAAAGGCTGTAAACAGGGGGAATAATACCTTTTTCATATCAGAAAATGATTTTAAGCATGATATCCAGCATTTTTTTCTGCTGGTGCTTATAGTCCCATGGAATAAAATAAGGGGAGCAGTAATAAGCATTATAGGAAAAGGACATCAGGATATTGTCGTCAAAATGCCGGTCAAGGCCTATACCGTAGCAACCGGTAAAAACCCTGTCTTGAAGGCTGCGGGAGAGTGAGCTGTGGCCATAGAATGAGTAAATGCTTAAATTATACCCGTCAAAGGCACTTAAGGAGATATTCGCAACCAGCTGGCTGTCAATGAGGAAATTATCAAATCCGTGAATCAAAGGTGTTCTTATCCCATGAACATCATTTAAGATATTTATACTGTAATTCAGGCTGAAATCAGAATTATGGAATATCCTGGTGTTTGCAGGTATGGAAATTATGTTTTCATGAAGGATGATTACCTTACGCCCGTCAGGTTTTGTCATGTATATTTTTTCTCTGCCGGAGCCTGAATTCAAGAACCATAAGCCAAAATCTATTTTTTCTGAGTATAGATTTCCCGGAAATGAAATGGCAGCAATAAGTATAATAGTTATTGCAATATATCTTTTCATATATATAATATTACATAAGAAACTGGGAAATTTCAAGTTAAAATATGAGTACTGGCAATTTTTTCAGGATATATATCGGTTTAATATCCATTGGATTCATTATTCTTCTGTTAGCCATGAGCATAAATATTTCATCCTCGAAAGAGATTACCGTCTACCATTCCAAGTATTTTAAGCTGGATGACTATGTGAGGACAGGCAGGGTATCCATGGGCTTTCCCTTCCTATACACGGGCTACAGCATTGAAGTAGACGATATGGAAATAAATTTTCCTGAAAAGGGCCTTCACAGGGTTAAATTATCCGAGGAAACAAGCCTTCTTTGCAGTATCCGCCTAATTTGCAGTATTGATACATCAAACATCGATTTTATTGTTAACAGGTTCGGTTATGAATTTGATAAAGTTATACTCCGGAATATCATCAAAGATACCCTTGAAAGTTTCATTTTTTCGATTCCCAAGCTTTCGGTTATTACCATGGAAAGGCTATGGGTTAATGAAAGGCTGAAAGAGCTCCTTTCTGCTGTCCTGCTTGAAAATGGCATTATTCTGGAGGATTTTTCATTCAATAATATCGAAATTGACAGGAAACAGGAAAAGGTAGGCGAATCAAAAGCAGTCAAAAAACCTGACATTATTGTTCTGTACATACCTGGGCTGGATAAAGGCATTTATAATCCCATCAGGAAGGAATTTCCTAACACAGAATATGCAGATATAAAAAATTCTGCCCTGTTTGCAGATGGATATGAAGCTGAAAAAGTATTGATAACTGGCAAAATGCCTCATAAGTCAATGCTTTATTTTGATAATTTCAATTATGATTTTGACAAATACCGCAGCAAGTATATCTGGGAGATTTTTGACTATTATTCAGACAGTATAATGTTACTTTTTCCTGCTTTTTTTTCTCCTGACAGCGATAAAATAGATATTGTACCCGAGATGAAATTTTCAGGCAGGCACTCTTCAGAAGATTATCAATACCTTTTAAGGCAGTATCCTGGTATGGGGGAAAACGAATTTAGCCTCCAGAAAGACCATTTTGAGAAGGAATTTTTCAGACTTACCAAGCTCAGTCCGGATGGAATGGATCATGATACCCGGGTTTTGGTTGATAAGCTATTTGTAGAGCTTTATGCCACAAAAGAAGGGTTAATGCAGGATAAGTCTCTTTTCATGTCCTTTATCAGGTCCCTTGATGAACTTACTGTCAAGTTTATCCGGTATTCATTCCCAAGAGACCCTAATATTTCTGTAAGGGATTATATGAAATATAATATGGCAGTAAAAGGTGTCAGAAATATTGTTGAATCCTATATAAAAGAGTTTGTAAGAAATTCTGGGAAAAACAGCATTATCATCATAATCAATCCCTATCAGTACAAAGACGCATCTAAAAAGCCATCAGCCCTCGTAATGGACAAAAGATCCTATCTTCAGGATCACGGGTTTGCTTTATTTATCAAGAATGACATTTCCCGAGAGACCCGGCTGAATTCCCAGTCAGTAAATCTCCTGGATTTTTTCCCGAGTATTCTTTCCTTGTATGATTTTCCTTCAGCCAGGGACAATAGAGGCGAGAATTTTTTCAGAGTTAAGGAGCAGGGTATTATCTCAAGGCTTATTAACAGCTATGACGGCATACTGAAAAATGAAATCATAATTAGCGGGATGGATGATACGGCTGTACCTGGGAATCGAAGGTTCAATGAACCTGAGATATTTATCCCGGACCGATCGGTACTGGATAAAGATGAGGATAAAGCCGGATACCTGGAATATTTGACAGAGATTGCAGACGAATATCCCTTTATTTCAGAGATAGACTCCAAAGCCGGGCTTGTAAGCTATCTGGCCGGTGATATGGCAAAAGCTGAAGTGTACTATTCCAGGTATATAATAAGCAATCCCTACTCCCCCAAGGGTTTTTATAATCTTGGCAGTACCTATGCCAGGACCGGGGATTTTGAAAAAGCAGCTGAATCCTATATTAATGCCTATTCTGTGTCCGGTATGGATAAGGAGATTTTAAACAGCATTGCTTATGCCTTTATAAAGCTTAATAACATTGAACAGGCCGGTTATTACTTTAATTTGAGCCTTGCTTTGGATGAAGACCAAAAAGAGATCATTGATTTTTTATCAAGGTATGAATATTCAGACAATATAGGCGCAGATGTATATAACCGGGCGATAATCAGCTTTTATGAAATCAGGTCAGAAAATGTCACACTGATTAATAAGGTACTGGCATCCATTTCCAAATTTGATTATAAGCTTATAAACGCAGGGTTATTGCGCTCAATTGAGTCCCAGACGAAAGGATTCAGGTTTAAGGAGGTTAAGATAAGAAAAGCAGAACTTAACAAGGAGCTGGAAAAATATATAGACAATGTCCCCATTTTTGCTTTCAGTGATGTTTTCAATACAGGGGGTGCCTATATATCACTTTATAAATTTGATATTGATTTTGAAAATTAACAACTATTTTTTTGACATAATGCTTTTAATATTTTAATCTATGTCCTAAATCTTAAAAAACATTTGCATATTTTATGGAAAAAGATATCATTCTTGAAGTTAAAGGCCTTAAAACATTTTTCTATACAGAACAGGGAATTGTAAAGGCTGTTGATGATGTTTCCTTCAGCATCGAAAGGGGACAGACAGTTGGGATAGTCGGAGAATCAGGATGTGGCAAAAGCGTTACTTCCTTGTCTATCCTCAGGCTGGTAAACTGGCCCCCGGGTAAGATCGCAGGAGGCGAAATAATTTATAATAATAGAAACCTTTTGAGTTTGAAGGAAAATGAAATGAGAGAGATAAGGGGGAATGATATATCCATGATTTTTCAGGAGCCAATGACAAGCCTTAATCCGGTTTTTACCATCGGTTCCCAGATCATGGAGGCCATTGTCCTTCACCAGAAGGTTTCCAGGAAAGAAGCCAGGGACCGTGCTGTGGAGCTTTTAAGGCTGGTGAGCATTCCAGACCCTGACAAGCGCATAGATGAATACCCTCATAACCTTTCAGGAGGCATGAGGCAGAGGGTGATGATCGCAATGGCCCTCTCTACTAATCCATCCATACTGATAGCTGATGAACCTACGACAGCGCTGGATGTCACTATACAGGCCCAGATCCTTGACCTTATCAAGGAGGTTCAGACCAAATACAATCTGACTATTATCCTTATAACCCATGATCTTTCAATTATAGCGGAAACTGCCGATAAGGTTATTGTCATGTATGCAGGCAAAATCATAGAAGAGAGCGATGTAAAGAGTATTTTCAGAAACCCTGCCCATCCATATACTAAAGGTCTGCTTTCTTCTATTCCAAGGATTGATGATGAATCCGTAAGAGGATCCCTTTTTACCATAAAGGGACTGGTTCCTGATCCCCTGGATCTTCCCCCCGGATGTTATTTCGAACCCCGCTGTATCAGCAAGAAACCTGAATGCAGGCAGAGGATGCCTGAATTTACAAATATTGAGAATAACCACAGGGTCAGATGCCTGCTTTATGAACAGTAGTAAGAATTATATACTTAATGTGAGAAACCTGGTTAAATATTTCCCCATAAAGAAAGGACTGCTTTCCAGAACTGCAGGTTATGTAAAGGCTGTTGATGATATCAGCTTCTCGGTTAAAGAGGGGGAGATACTGGGTCTGGTGGGAGAAAGCGGCTGTGGCAAAACTACCGTTGGCAGGAGTATCTTGAGGCTGATAGAACCGACATCGGGAGAAATTTTATTTGATGATAAGGATATAATAAAACTCAAGGGCGATAAGCTTCGAAAGCAGAGAAAGGAAATGCAGATTATCTTTCAGGATCCTTTCTCATCACTTAACCCAAGGATGACAATAGGTAATATAGTGAAGGAACCCTATGAAATCCACGGTGTATTTAAAAAGAAAGAGAGGATGGACAGGGCCAGGGATATCCTTATGACCGTTGGAATAAACCCTAATATGCTCAACAGGTATCCCCACGAATTCAGCGGAGGGCAAAGGCAGAGAATAGGAATTGCCCGAGCCCTGGCATTAAATCCCAAGCTTATAATCGCCGATGAGCCAGTCAGCGCCCTGGATGTTTCCATACAGGCACAGATAATTAATCTGCTTGTGGAACTCCAGAAAAAATTCAGTCTAACCTATATATTTATTGCTCATGATCTTGCCGTAGTCAAGCATGTGAGCGACAGGATTGTCGTCATGTACCTTGGGAAAATTGCAGAGATAGCTGATGGAAGCGAACTTTACAGGAATCCGATGCACCCCTATACACAAGCCCTTCTTTCAGCCATTCCCATACCCGATCCCCTTGTAAAAAAGCAGAGAATTATTCTTGAAGGTGATGTCCCGACACCTATAGACCCCCCTTCGGGATGCAGGTTTCATTTAAGGTGCAGGTACAGGCAGGAGATATGTACAAAAGAAACCCCTGTGCTGGAAGAAAAATCACCATCCCATTATGTAGCGTGCCATATTGTTAAAAACGAAAAATACAATAATTAAAAGGAGGAAAGACTTTGAGAAAGTACATTCTTATCTTTGTGATCTTAGCGGTCTTTATGGCTGTACCCGTACTGTACTGCCAGGAAGAAGAAGCGGCGATCAACGAGGGCGAGGAAACAGAAGAATTTGTGGTAGAAGAAGAGCCAGCACCAGCAATTGAGGACGAATATGATCCCTTTGCAGAGGAACTGGAAGAGGAACTTGCAGTTGTAGGTGAAAAAGAATGGTGGACAGGAGGCCCTATCCTGGATTTTTTCAAAAAGGGCGGTCCTTTCATGTGGCCATTGCTTTTGCTGTCAGTTCTCGGCATTATCTTCATTATTGAAAGATTATGGGCATATCATTCCGTAAAGATGAATACAGCTGAATTTACCATCGGAGTCAAAACAAGAATACAAAAAGGAGATGTCCGGGCAGCTATCAAGCTCTGCGAAAGCCAGAAGAGCCCCATCGCAGCCGTTGTCAAAGCAGGATTGCTTAAGTATGGAAGGGGCAGGGAAATTGTTGAAAATGCTGTAGCTACATCAGCCGTAGTTGAGGCAAGCCGTCTTGAAAGGGGTCTTGCTGTACTGGCCTCCGTTGCAAACATAGCACCTCTGGTTGGATTTCTCGGTACTGTTTCAGGTATGATTTCTTCTTTCGATGTTATTGCCAAGCAGGGACTGACCGATCCGGGCGCTGTTGCAGGCGGTATATCAGAAGCCCTGATAACAACAGCAGCAGGTCTGGTTATAGCCATCCCCATGCTTGCCGCCTATAACTATTTTACCGGCAAGGTAGCCAGGTTTACCCTTGAGATGGAGGAAAGCTCCAATATTCTTCTGGACCTGCTCCATGAAATAGAGCTTAAGCAGAAAGAGGCTCAGGCTCCCCAGGCCCCGAAAGGAACGATCAGAAGGGATCTGACATGATAAAAGTAAAAAGGAAACAGAAAGTAGATGCTTATATACCCAGTGCATCTATGGCAGATATAGCCTTTTTGCTGATCATATTTTTCATGGTTACCACAACTTTCAGCGTTGATAAAACCAATGTATCTCTACCAGTTTCCTTTAACCGCGTTGACGTGCCCAGGGACGCTGCTTTGATTGCTGTTGAAAAGAACGGAAGGATTCATTTCACATCCGGAGAAGAAATGAGCAGGGAAGTCCTGATTGTGGACCTTGCAGCCATGGCAAGCCAGATTATTGTTTCAGACCCGGCGAAGTACTTTATTATCAAGGCGGACACTGATACACGTTATATCTATATTAATGATGTGATGGAGTCCTTAAGAAGAGCGAGGGTAGTCAATATAAACCTTCTGACCATGCAAAGAAGCGAAGAAATATAGGGGGTGCTGAAATGACAAGAAGATTGAAGTCAAAAAAACCGAATTCTGAAATCCCTACAGCTTCAACAGCTGATATTGCCTTTCTGCTTATTGTGTTCTTTATGGTTACGTCAGTAATTGCGGCGACAAAAGGAATTGAGTTCAGGCTGCCCAAAGATGATGACAGACAGGATGCACAGGTAGAGACAATAGAGGCACTGCATATAATTATTCCTGCAAGCGGGGGATATATCGTTGACAAGGAGCTGATGAGCATACCTGCATTGAAAAACTATGTCAGGGATAAGCTTGAAATGACAAGCTATAATCAGTTCATCATTGTCCAGGTGGATGATGCCGTGCCCTACGGCAAGCTTGTTGAAATGCTGGATATTCTACAGACCCTGAAAGCAAGGAATATAGCAATACCAACTAAAGCTGAAATAGCAGAATGGGGTATGATATAGTTGACTTTGCACGTGGCAGACTGTATATTTAATAATAGAAAGGAAATTTAAAAAGGGGGTACCCTTATGGATTTTGAAGAATATGAGAAACTTAAGGAAGTTGATGAAAAGAGGACCTGGAAAGCGGTATATATTGCAGTAATATTTCATGCTGTAATATTTCTGGCTCAGTGGAATGTCTTTCAGGCTGACAGTGTCATAAAGGATGATAAGGCCATATTTGATGTCAAGGTATATGTTCCGCCGCCACCTCCTCCTGAAGAACCCCAGGTAAAAAGACAGAGAACGGTCTTCAAGCCGATTCCTGATCCCACGCCGGATAAGCCCAAGGTGGATATAGTGGAGATTCCTGATGATTATTGGGAACCAAGCTATGACAATGATTATTTTGATGAATATGATTATGGTGAAATAATGCCTACAGCCCAGATCATGCAGGAATATGAAGTAAGCGAGCCTCCCCAGAGAATATCCGGGGAAGACCCCCGATATCCCGAAATAGCTCGCGCAGCAAGGGTTCAGGGCAATGTAATTGCTTATATTACCGTGGGAGCTGACGGAAGAGTATTGGATGTTCAGATTCTCAGGGGAATAAAGGGTGCTTTTGAGGAATATTTCAACAATGAAGTTAAGAGAGCAGCAATGAATTACAGGTATAAACCAGCAATTCACCAGGGAAAGCCGGTGCCGGTCAGGATACAGTTTACCTTTACCTTCAAGCTTAACTAAGTCTATTCAATTGACAAAAAAAGCCCGGTTTTAGACCGGGCTTTTTTATTTGCATGTCCTGGTTAAAAAATTGGTGTGAAGCATTCCATGGCTGTCTAATATCATTAGAACTGGCCGTTCCGGGAATTTTCTTGACAATTAAGCTATTAAAAATCAGAATGTCAATAAATATGGATATCAGCACACTTTCTCTAAGAAGGAGAAGAAAATGTCTTTTCAAGGCTCTTTAGATAAGATGAAGCTGCCGGAGATTATTCAGCTGGTGGCAGTAGCAGGAAAAACAGGCAAGTTCAGCATAGACAGCATTTATGGAAAGGGGGATATATACCTCTTCCAGGGTGAGATTATACATGCAGAGACCAGCGGAGCTCTTAAGGGTGAGAATGCCTTGTATTCCATTGCCATATGGGAACAGGGGGACTTCCTTTTCCATCCTGATGCACAGCCTCAGGAGCATTCCATAAAGAAGAATAATACTGCTCTGCTTATGGAGATAGCCAAGAGGCTTGATGAGTGGAAAATACTGAAAAGATATATCAGAAGCCTGAGCATGGTGATAAACAAAACTTCCGACCCCAATAAGCTGAGGATAAAAAACCTATCCAAGGGGGAGCTGCAGATATACAGCCTTATTGACGGGGAAAAGAATATTACTGATATCGCCAATGAACTGGGTATGGAGATATTCTCCATATGCAAGTATATTTTCGGGCTCCTGACCATGAAACTGATAAACATAGAGTATGAATAGCCCTGAGAGGGTAGTAATCATTGGTATTAGCGCAGGCGGTCCGCCTACCTTAAGGCTGCTTCTTTCCTACATCAAGGCTTTATCAAATCCCATAATAATTGTTCAGCACATACCCAGGACATTTACTGATGTACTGGTTCAGAATATAAAGCAGCTTATAGACCTTCCTGTCGTTAAATTTGACAATTATACATCACTTGAGAGCAATGCCGTTTATTTTTGTCCTGGCGGATACCATACAGTCTTTAAAATCCTGAGAGACAGGGTTCAAAGCAGGCTTTACCTGCCGGAAAAGGATGATCTTGTAGCCCCTTCCATAGATAAATCCATGATTTCGATTGCAGAACTATACGGCAGTTCTGCCATGGGTGTAATTATGACCGGAATGACCGGCGACGGCGTTCAGGGAATAGGCTGTATAAAGAAAATGGGAGGGATTACAGTTGCCCAGGATGAAAAAAGCTCAGTAATTTTCGGCATGCCTAAAAAGGCGATTGAATCAGGTTATGTGGACTATGTATGCGATGTCAGGGGTATAGCCAGAAGGATTGACCAGTTCATTAATAATTAACAAGGAGAGTTATATGGGGTCTGCAGAGAAACAGATATTGATTGTGGATGATAACCTTAGTATCAGGAGGCTCATTGCGGAATTTCTTGAGCTTGAGGGTTATGGCATCGACACTGCAGGAGACGGCGCTGAAGCTTTCAAGAAGACTATGATAAATTCCTATGACCTTATTATAATGGATATACAGATGCCAAAAATGAACGGAATGGACGCAATGAGGGCTGTAAGGATTAACCTGCCTGCTATTCCTGTCATTATAATTTCCGGCACGCGGGACAGGGCTGTTATTCAGCAAGCCAGAGAATGCGGGGCGGATGCATATATATCAAAGCCATTTTCCGTTGATGATCTGGTGGAAAGAGTGAAAGAGGTGTTAGTTATCCGGTAGTTATTATTTCTGTTTTAATTGTAAAGTTTATGCTTTTGTTAAAAAGGACATAATCCCGGGTTTTAATATGCTCCAGCAGGTCTGAGTCTTCTTCCCTCATAAGGTCAATCTTCTCCATCATGAAAAGAATAACAGTAATATTATCCTTGCCGCCATTCTTATTTGCCTGCTCTATCAGCAGATCAACCTTCTGTTCTATGCCGGTTTCTCCCAAGGAAAGTATATCGGTTATCTGGTCATCATTCAGCATATCGTTCAGACCATCCGAACATATAAGATACATATCCCCCACCATCAGGCTGTTTACCGAAAAAATATCAATATGGACTTCAGGTTTTATTCCCACAGCCCGTGTTATAACATTCTTATAGGGATGAGTCCTTGCTTCATCCTTTGTTATGATGCCTTCTTTATAAAATTCCCATACCTTGGAGTGATCATCAGTGAGCAGGTGAAGGGTATAGTCCCTGAATTGATATAACCTGCTGTCGCCGACATGACCAACAAAAAGCTTTTTGTTTCTGAATACCGCGCAGGTCAGAGTTGTTCCCATTCCCTTGAATTTCTGATCCATCTCAGATTTTGAATGGATAAGATTGTTTGTTGTAGTGATGCTCTTCTCGATAATGCTCTCGATATTGGATGATGCGTTAATAAGAAACTTGCTTATGGTGTCCACCGCAATTTTGGAGGCCTCTTCCCCTGCAAGGTGGCCTCCCATGCCATCCGCAACTATGAATACACCACGGTCTGAATCAAAATAATAGGAATCCTCATTAATATTTCTTTTCCTGCCTTTATCTGATTTTCCGAAAGAGATCATAGGGCTTCTTATTCTTTTTTGCCAAGGCTGTTGACATAATCGCTGTAGTTTGGCGTGGTTACTCTTTCAAGGTTTTTGAATGCAAATTCTGATAATTTTTTTGATTCCTCGTCTTCCGGGGAAATTTTAAGGGATTCGTTGAATGCCCAGTAGGCTGTTCTTCCATCACGCCTTTTAAGAGCATCAATACCTGTATTATAAAAGCTTTTGTAAAGCATATCGAGGATCTGGCTGTTTTCCGGGTCCAAGTCAAGGGCATTTCTATATTCAGAGATTGCCAGCTCATAAAGGCCGTTGTTAAAATGGTACCTGGCTGATGCAATATGTTCTGTAATCTTTTCCATTCTTACTTTATTATCTAATTCGAGTTTTTTCCTGGAGATTATGTCATATTCAGTGCTGACAAATTTTGAGTCAGGGTAGTCCTTTTTAATCTCGCTTAATATCCTGTAGGTTTTGTTCAGGTCTCCCTTTTCCTTGATCTGAAGATAGCTGCTCATTCTTGAATACAGTACCTGATTATTTTCATAGGATTCCCTGCTGAAATCAAGTTTCTCTTTGAGATCAGGAATATCGGGATTTATTTCGTAGGCCTTTTGAAAATATTCATAGGCATCCTTGAAGTTGTTAATGTCATAAGCATTCTGACCTTTTATCAGAAAGTCTGTCAAAAAGATTTTGTTTTGAAGGTCCACTGCTTTCTGATTTTCCGGGTCCAGTTCAAGTATTTCGTCTATAACCTGCTTTGCCTGGTCTTCCTTGCCCTGGGAGAAAAGAAGGCTGGCCTCGGAGATAAGCTTGTTGATCTGCTCAGCCCTCTGCTGTTCAATTAACTTATGGCTGAAATCTACATCGGATGAATTATTCTGTTTAATATTTCCCTCTTTTGGTTTGTTTACAGACCTGAGGACCATAAAAGCTATAAGCACCACGGCCAGGATGGAAATTGAAACCACCGTATATTTTTTTATATTTGAAATTTCTTTGCCTTTCCTGACATTTATCTGGGTCCTTACCATAAGGTCATCAAAACTTTCGCCCTCCGGTTCGGTAAAATCAACCTCCTCATCAAGAACGCCATCTTTCAGTTTGGATTTTATCTCGAGGAAAAGCTGTCGTGATTCTTCAAACAGGTCTGGAAGCTCATCCTTAAAATCCTTTTCATAGGAAAGAATCTTGGTGAAGATATCCAGCGCTTCCTTCAGGTTGAGCTCTTTATAAATTGCCAGACCTCTCTGGAATTCGTTTAAAAGGCCCTCTGATGTCTGAAGCCTGCTCTTAGGTGAAGGGGATGAATCCTTTCTGAGGGTACTGCCTGAAGGCTGCTGTTTCTGAGCAAAAAAGCCTATCTCTGCCTCCTCAATATCGGGTTCTTCAGCTTGATTTCCTGTTTCAACCTCGAAATCAAAAATATCCTTTTCCTTTTCGGTATCGTGGGAAGCGGCCTTAAAAGGATCATGACCTTTCAGGGCATTATCAGCAGGTATATCAAAATTAAAATCCTCTGCGGATAGTTGGTTATCCTTCTCATCGGTAATATTGTGAGATTGATGCTCATCCATGCTTTTATCTTGGTTTTTGTCCCGGGGCATATCAGGAAACTCAAATATAGGCTGGCTGTCATTAGCTGAGGGGGGAAGGGTTTCAGGCTTGAAATCTGGTTCGGGGCTCTCCTCATGATTTACTGGAGGCTTTGAAGGTGAAAAGGACAATTTATCCTCCGGTGTTTTTACCTCATCGGATTCTATACTGAAGGTGAAGTTGTCCTGACTCGTAAATTCAGCTTCCTGGTTTTTATCCATGTCTGAATCATCGCTCCTGAAGGGCTGTAATTCTGTTTCAGACTGGAACGGCTGGTCAAAAAGAGAGCTCTGCTCAACCACAGGAAGTGCGTCATCCATGGCATCATCGCCGGAACCGCTTTCCTCAAATTCAAAATCTGATTCCGGTGCGGCATTCTGCAGATCATCAGCAAATCCATCCTCTGAAAAGGGTTCTATGCCGCTGGAATGATCCGATTCATTCTTGAGCTTCTCCAGAAAAAGCCTGGCTTTGTTAGATTCAGGGTCTGTTGCAGCTGCTTTTTCTGCCTGTTCGATGGCTTCTTTGAACCTGCCTTCATTATAAAGCTTGGATGAATATTCAAGGAAATGGTTTATATAAGGCTCAAGGCTGATTCTTTTTTTTACTTTAGCATGGAATTCTTTGACTTCGTTATTATTAGGATCTTCACTAAGTATCTTATTTAAGAAATTAAGTGTTTTTTCAAAATCCTCGTTTTTGTAAAAGAACATGGCCCTGCTCATTATTTCATTTATGTTCATAGCAAAACCCCCGTAATCTTTGCTTTAAAAATAATTATATAGCTGATGTCCAATAATTTCAATATTTTATTAAATCTCAATATTTTTTATAGCAGCAGGTTCTTCCATGTTTTCATCGATCAATATATCAACGGAGCCTATATTTGCTGAATATTTTATATCCCTTATAAGGTCGGGTTTAATAATATTATTTTTACAAACCAGTGTTATCAGCCTTATGGGATCCTTTATGCTCATCTTATTTTCAGTCCTGTATCTCCGGATAAGTGAAATGGAATGAACTGTGTTCTCGCCAAGGCTGAAGGAATCAGCATCCGAGGGAAATAAACGGTAATCAGGAAAACTCTGCAGATGGATGCTTTCCATGTTTTCAAACCTTCTAAACCATATCTGGTAGATTTCCTCTGTTATATGGGGGAGAAAGGGCGCAAAAAGACGCAGTACTGCAAAAAGCGAATGATAAAGCGCGTTCTGGCCTGCAGTCCTCTTCTCTTGTCCATGAATTTCAGGGTGATACAGCCTGTCTTTTACAATCTCAATATAGTTATCGCAGAAGGAATTCCAGAAAAACCTCTCTATCTCGTTTTTTGCAATCCCGAATTCAAATTCCTTAAGGTATTCATCGGCCTTTTTAATGGTTTGTGACAGCCGTGAAAGTATCCATCTATCGATAGTATCATGGGATGAAAGGTTTATATCTGATTTGGTGTAATCCCCCAGGTGGCCCAGGCAGAACTTTGACGCATTGTATATCTTTGTGAGAAGCTTCCTTGCTGATTTCAGGTCCTGTTCATTGAATGTGTAGTCAGAACCTAATTTTGCAGAGCATGACCAATATCTCAAGATATCAGCGCCATACTGGTCAAGAAGCTCCTCCGGCGAACTGGGCGCATTGCCCTTGCTTTTGCTTATTTTTTCCCTGGATTTTTTTTCAGCCACCACAAAACCACTGATCATTGCTTTTTTCCATGGTACGGAATTAAAATGATAAACTGATTTTACCATGGAATAAAAGGCCCACGTCCTTATGATCTCATGGGCCTGGGGTCTCAGAGTAAGGGGGAAAACCCTGGAGCTTAAATCATCTTTTTCCATCCATTGGGATACTATCATGGGGGTCATGGAGGATGTGGCCCATGTATCCATTACATCCTTCTCCGGTATGAATTGACCACAGCCGCAGGCAGGGCAGGGCCTTGCCGGCTCTGATGACAGGGGGTCTACGGGAAGACTGTCCTCATCGGCGAGGATTACATGACTGCATTTGCTGCAATACCACAGGGGGAAAGGTACTCCGAAAAATCTCTGTCTTGAAATACACCAGTCCCATTCAAGATTTTCAACCCAGTTAATGAAGCGGTATTTCATATAATCAGGGTACCATTCGACATCATTGCAGAATTTGACCAGCGTTTCCTTTGCATCCAGGACTCTTACGAACCATTGTGGTATTGTAAGAAATTCTACATCAGTCCCGCATCTTTCATGAGTTCCCACAGGATGAACTATATCCCTGGAAGCTGTCACAAGGTCTGATTCTTTAAGGTCCTGAACAATAATCTTTCTTGCTTTTTTTAAATGCATGCCTGCATATTTTCCTGCTATGGAAGTCATGTGGCCGTTGAAGGCAATTGCCTCCTTAAGAGGAAGTTTATAGTGCTGCCACCATTCTATGTCAGTTTTATCACCGAAAGTGCAGCACATTACGAGGCCTGTACCCTTTTCCATGTCAACCCTGTGATCTGATATAACCTTTACCCAGGAGTCAAAAATTGGAACTTTCAGGCTTCTGCCAGCAAGACCTTTGTATCTGCTGTCATCAGGGTGAATAAACACTGCAACGCAGGCAGGAAGTAATTCAGGCCTGGTGGTTGAAATAATATGGTCTTTTCCGGTTTCGTCTTTGAAGACTATATCGTAAAAAACCGAAGGACGGTCTATATTTTCTATCTCTGCCTGAGCAAAGGATGTCATGCAGTCGGTGCAAAAAAGCGCAGGGCTAGCCTTTTTATATATTTTGCCGGCATTGTAGAGCTGGATGAAGCTTCTCTGGCTGATTCTCCTGCTCCTTTCATCAATCGTGGAGTAAGTCCTGTCCCACTCAATGCTGAAGCCAAGCCTTTTCCACAGGTGTGCAAACTCCCTGATATATTTTTCCGTTGTCTTGAGGCATATATCAATGAATTTATCCCGGGGCATGTCAATACCTTTTATATTATTTTCCTTTTCTGTCAGCCTTTCCGAAGGAAGGCCATTATCATCAAAACCCATGGGGTAAAGGATATTATAGCCTTTCATCCTGAAGTATCTTACTATGGCCTCCGCCTGTGTGTAAGAGAATATATGGCCTATATGAAGACTGCCGCTTACGGTTGGGGGCGGTGTGTCAACGCTGAATACGGGCTTGTCGGAGTCAGGGTCAAACCTGTATATTCTGTTTTCTTCCCAGAATTTCTGAATTTTCCCTTCAATTTTGGAAAATTCATAGTGTTTGGGTAAATTTAGTTCTTCCATTATGTTTCTCCTTGCATGAAAGCTGTTAGATGACATATAAACCACCATATTATGCAATAATACAAATAAAATCAAGAATTTAAAGCTCCGGGAGGTATTGAATTTAAAATATTTTTATTGTTTTAATTGATTTATTGGATAAACTTGTATTCCTTGAAAAATGGGCAGGACAATTAATGATAATCACTGACTGGAAAAGCAGGATATTGGATATTGATAAAATTATGGATATTTACGAGCTTATGAAAGAAACCCGCCCTTTCGATCATGTTTTTGCTGAAATAGGCTTCGGGCCGGACAGGTTCTTTATCGACAGGGCTGCAGCTGATCAGCATGACCTCTATATCGGGATAGAAATAAAAAGGAAAAGGGTTCTTAAGGCTGATTCTAAAATACAGAAGCAGGGACTTGATAATGCCTTCATTATATGGGGTGAAGCCAGGGAAACCTTAAATATATTTTTTCCGGATAATTCTCTTGACGGCATTTATATAAATTTCCCTGACCCTTACCATAAAAAAAGGCACTTTAAGAGAAGGCTGATAAACGGTGATTTTTTTGAAATTGCCTATAAAAGGCTTAAGCAAAATTCAAGGATGACAATTATTACTGATAATGAACCCTATATGGAGCATATCCTCGATACAGCAAAGGATTTTATCAGGAATGATGGTGTTTTTATGGAATTAAATACAGGAAAAGGCATGCCTGAGAATTATCCTATGACTGAGTTTGCAGTCCGGGAAAGCAAAGGAAAGGGTGCCATACAGCATTTATATGCCACAAAAGGAGCATAATTTCAATACTATTACAAAGATTATCAGGATTGACAAGAGGGATGTCTGCTACCTGTCAAACCTGTTTGAGGCCTATGAAGGCCTTGCTGTTATAAGGACTCTTGATCCTAAAAAGGGGGTTCTTGCAATGTGGATAAGCAGTTGCTTCTATGAAGATGTAATATCAATTTTAAGCGGTCTTAAGACAGAAATGCAGGTAGAATGGTGATGAGACTTTGAAAAAGAATCTTATGAACTTTTCTTTTGACCAGTACCAGAGGTTTGAAATCTGTCAGAAAATTCTGGGAATTCTGAATGAAAATCAGAGCCTGAAGAAAAGCTTTATTCTTGACCTGGGGGGAAGCGACGGTTCTGTGTTTGAATCCGCGGAAATCCAGAGTGTAATGGTCATTGCTGACAGACATATCATCCCATCCAGTGCTGAAAGGCTTTATATCAAGGCTGATGCAATGCTTCTACCGTTTATTAATAAGGCTTTTCTGATTACAGTTTCCCTTGACACATTTGAACACATACCCCAGTCCGACAGATGCAGATTCGTAAAGGAAATTCAGAGAATAACAAATAAGCATATTGTTACATCTTTTCCCCAGCTTAATATTGAGAATGAGCATATTGAAAAGATACTTTCAGGAATTATAAATATGATAAATAAGAAAGAGGATATATATCTGTCCCAGCACCTAACCAACAGGCTTCCGAGCAGTGATGAATTGACAGAATGCCTGGAGGAGGAAATCAAAACGGTTGTTTCCTTCGGTATGGGAAATACTTATATCTGGTTTCTGCTGGCTGTCATAAAAAGGCTTTTTTCGTCCTATGGGCAAGATTGCTTTTATGCAGACCTTACCAGGGAGATGGATTATTTTTATAACCAGCATATTGCAGGTCATGATAATATCCCTCCTTATTACAGGTTATTTGCTGTTATAAGCTATGAAGACCTCGGGGTAGAATTAAAAGAAAGAATCCTTGCTCTGCAGGCAGGTGGAAAGGAATTTCTTCTTGACAGAGAAATTCTTCCATTTTTTGCCCTTAATTATGGAATTACCGCCCTTAAATCTGAGTCCGGTCATATCAGCAGCCTGCACAGACTTATGAAGGGGTATGAGGATCATTTCGGGCATTTCCACACAATTATCGCTGAAAAAGACCGTGTTATATCGGAGTGTCTGGATTTTTTGCAGAAGAAAGAGCAGATTATTTCTTATCTGAAGGAGGAAAACGACAAAAAGGAATCAGCCATTGAAGTCTTCCGCAGAGAATACGAATCTGTTCACTCGGAATTAAAAAAAGCCATGAATCCATATTCCTGGCTGATTTATAATATAAAGAGAATTACTAAATTTGTGACAAATATTCTCAAAGGGAATAAAAGATGAAGATTGGCTTTATTGCCGAAAGAATGCTTCTGGGTTTTGGCGTTGACCTTGTTATTGACCAGACAGCAA
Source organism: uncultured bacterium (assembly GCA_964431655.1). Classification (GTDB taxonomy): domain Bacteria; phylum CAYMEV01; class CAYMEV01; order CAYMEV01; family CAYMEV01; genus CAYMEV01. Next base: position 40,541 of record CAYSKJ010000005.1, read on the forward strand.
GGGGTCTGGTGAAACTGGGCCATAGTGTCACTGTTTTTCCCAGCATAACAGACAATACTTATACCAGGGATAACCCGGGTTACGGTATTGTTCCCCTGAGTGTGCCGGCCAATGCCGTAGCACCACGATACGAGTATAACGCTTATAAAAAGGCAGATTTTCTGAACTCTCAGGATATAGACCTGTATATTGTGGAAACCTATCCCTTTTTCATGTACAGCTTTTTTTTGAAGAAGCCGGTTATCATTGTTGACCATGGTGTCAGCTGTACAAAAGGCTTTCCCATGAATATACGTTTGAATTTCAGCTATGTCAGCTTTATGCAGAGGTATTTTTATTTTGCCTTTGCAAAGCATATATTTACGGTTTCAAGCTTTATACAGAAAAATTACCCGTTTTATCTAAAAAAGAAATGCTCCGTGGTTTACAATGGCACCGACCATTATAAAAGGGATCCCAGTCAGGTTTTCTTTGATATAAGAAAAGAGCTTGATATACCCGCCAGCTCAGTTCTGATGCTCTATGTAGGCAGGCTTAATCCTGATAAACAGCCTTATAAGGGGACAAGGGAACTTCTGGAGAACTTTCGGAGAATCAAGAAAATAGAGCCATCTGCAGAGCTTCTTATGGTAGGTTACGGGGATGAAGAAGACAAAAAATATATTGAAAGCTACGGGGCAAAAACCATGATAAAAGCTCCTTCAGAGCATATGAAATCCATCTATTCCCAATCGGATTTCTACATCAGCTGTTCAAAATGGGAGGGATTCAATCTGCCCGCAGCTGAAGCTCAATCTTTCGGAAAGCCGGTTCTGCTTTATAAGGCAGGAGCCCATCCGGAGATTGTAAAGGATGGCGATACAGGCTTTCTCGTAAAGAATCCTGATGAATTTGTTCAAAAAGCATGCACCCTTATTACGGATGAAAGTCTCAGGGGGAAAATGGCTGCCAATGCGTCCCGTTTTATGGGTGAATTTACATGGGATAAGACAAACATCAGGTATAATACAAAGCTTTTAGAGGTGATGAACAAATAATGATCTCTGTAATAATCATAAACTATAATTCCAGCATCAAGATGCTGGATGAATGTATACAGAGTTATATTAACCAGAAGGAAGCAGCGATAGATCTTATCGTATATGACAATAATTCAAAAAATTATGAGGAGTTAAGGGCATATGAATCAGAATTGAAGGGTGGATATCCGGGTATCACCATTCAATTTGAATACAGCAGTAAAAACCTCGGATTTGCCAAAGCCGTTAACAATTCCGTTAAAATGAGCCTTAGTGAATATGTCTTTATAAGCAACTTCGATATACAGGTCAGAGATGATACATTGAAAAATGCCATGGCTGTAATGGATAAATTTCCCGATTGCGCAGGCGTTGCCTCCAAGGTTTATTTCATGCATGACAGGAACCTTCTGGACAATGTGGGGACAAGCATTGACTCCAATGGGAGCGCTTTTAACAGAGGCGTTGGCCTTTATGATATAGGCCAGTATGATATATGTGAGAGGGTATTTGGAGTCTGTTTCGGCGCATGCCTTTTAAGGAGGGATCTTTTTAATGAGGATAAGGTCGGACTTCTGGATGAGAGTTATTTTATGTATTATGAGGATGTTGACTGGTGTTACAGGGCTAATCTGCAGGGGTACAAGTTTTATTCTGCCCCTGGTTCTGTGGTGTACCATTATCACAGCCTCAGCGTAAAGAATCTGAAGTACGGGTTTAAATTCAGGCTGATAGAGAGAAACCTTTTTTTCATGGTTGTAAAAAATTTTGAAAGAAAACATATGATGAGGATTATTGTCAGAAGAGCCCTTTCCCATGGGAAAAATTTCATGTTCGGCAGATTTAGGACAGAGATACTGAAAATATATCTGGATATCCTTTTCAGTATCCCAAGATTAATAAAGCAAAGGTATTTTATGCAAAAAAGGAGGGTTATTGATGATTTCCAGATATTTTTCCTGTCCTATTATGAAATCCCTTTCTTTTTGCCCATGGAATACGCCCCTATCCTGAACATCGATGCCCTTATGTTTATCTATAAAAGGCTTTACCTGGTCACAGGCAACAGCAAATACCATAATATACTTATTAATCTGGAGCTTCTTAATACCTCAAACCTCAAATTCAAAAAGGAGTTTATGGATGAAAAGCTTTCCAGCCTTTTCAGGGATGAACCTGGTGAAGTAATGAAATATATTGATAATTTTAAGAAGGGAAAGGGAATATTTTAACATTGATATTTAGTTTTTCAGAGCTTTTTACCTACAAGGAACTGATGAAGAACCTTGTATACAGAGACCTTAAAATCAAGTATAAGGAATCAATCCTGGGAATAATATGGAGTCTGCTGAACCCGCTTCTGATGCTTATAATATATACACTAGCCTTCCAGTTTATAATCAGGCTGAATGTCAATAATTTCCCCCTTTTCTTTATTATCGCCCTGCTTCCATGGAATTTTCTTGTCGCCTCCATGTCCATGACAGTTTCCTCAATAGTTGACAATTCTCCTCTCATACAGAAAGTATATTTTCCCAGGGAAGTTATAGTATTATCTATTGTAATATCAAACCTGATACAGTATATTATTACCCTGATTATACTGGTACCGGCTCTTTTATATTTCAAAGTGCCCGTATCAGAAAAGCTTATCATGATGCCTTTATTAATAGTTCTTCAGACCCTTTTTATCAGCGGGCTCTGTTACATATTCTCTGTCCTGTATGTATTTTTCAGGGATATGAAACACATAGTCGATGTAATAATTATAGTCTGGTTCTGGCTGACCCCTATTGTATATCCCCTGGAAATGGTTCAGAACAGGCCGGAAATCATGCCTGTATACATGCTCAACCCTATGGCAGTGTTTATAAGCAGTTTCAGGAATATTTTAATGTATGACAGCTGGCCCACACTTAATATGGTATTAAGGCTGGTTGTATCCTCTCTTGTAATGTTCTTTGCCGGCAGGTATTTTTTTCTGAAGTATGAAAATAGGTTTTCTGAACTGGCGTAGAAGTATATGAAAGAAGCAATTATCATTGAAAATGTTTCAAAGCGTTTTGTAATAAACAGGGAAAAAGCTTCCTATATAAAGCATTCCATTATTGATCTTTTTAAGAAAAAGAAGGCTCATAGGGAAATATTCTGGGCTTTGAACAATATCAACTGCGAGATATTGAAAGGTGAAACTTTCGGTATTGTAGGGCGCAACGGGTCAGGTAAAAGCACCCTGCTGAAGATAATCGCCAGGATACTCCAATCGGATACAGGAAGGATAGAAAGAAAAGGCAAGCTTGCTGCGCTTCTTGAGCTTGGTTCCGGATTCCACCCTGAACTTACAGGCAGGGAGAATATCTTTATGAATGCATCAATCCTGGGTTTCTCAAAGAAGGACCTGAGGGACAGGATTTATGACATACTGGATTTTTCAGGGCTCCATAAGTTCATTGATACAAAGGTGAAAAACTATTCTTCAGGCATGTTGATGAGGCTTGGCTTTTCTGTAGCTATACATCTGGACCCCGATATTCTTCTTTTTGATGAGATACTGGCTGTAGGGGACGAAAATTTCCAGGAAAAATGCCTCAAAAAGATTACCGAGATCAAGAACAAGGGCAAAACCATAGTATTTGTCTCCCATGATTTAAACAGCGTAAAGGAGATTTGTGACAGGGCAATGCTTATACACAAAGGGGATCAGAAAGCTATCGGCGATGTTGAAGAGGTTATTGAAACCTATCATGAGATCCTGGATGACCAGAAGAAGAAAAATCTTTCAGGTTTCGAAGAAGAGGCCGATTTAGGAGGGCAACAGGAAGTGGCTCTGGAAGAAGATCCTTCTGCAGTAAAAAAACGATGGGGGAGCCAGAGGGCTGTTATTACCCAAGTTGCGCTGATGAATGCCAATGATGAAATTACAAGGAATTATGGGATAGGCGATATATTCAAGGTGCATATATATTATAAATCCGTCTCCAGAATTGACTTTCCTACC
>CAYSKJ010000006.1:0-41976 GCA_964431655.1 uncultured bacterium
CCCTTTTTTTAATTATTTTGTATTACTGCTCTCATATCAATAAAAATAAATCTGTTTATTTCAAAAATTATGAATTCTTTTGGCGGGTATTATAACCCGCCAAAAGAATAATATGCATTCTAATAGGGAATCACCATACTGGATAGTCCGGACATATACACTCAACGTCGCAGACACATCCCGGCATTGGCGGGGGATCCTCAAAGCCGCCGCCCTCTGGTGGATTAATATGAATTCCTCCTATGCCACAGCTATTTGGACTACCGCCTCCACAATCAATATCCCATGGACACCATAACCACGAATGGGCACTATCATCATCTGGCAAATACATCCTGAAGCCATCTTCATCATATTTAAAACCGGACCCATCATCATTCATTTTTGTCCAATTGTTTGAGCTACTTAGTCTAATTTTATTTCCCAGAATATGTCCCTGGATATTCTGAGTTTCTGATTGTAAGTGTGTAGCCCTAATACCAAATATTTCTTCTTCTCTTAGTTTGTATTTAGCTTCTTCAATATACACCCCTGTAATTGGCTGATAGATATAGTAATTGAAACTTCCAAAAATTCCATTATGAAAATCAAAAGTCATATCATGAGAAATACTGTCATATTGGACATCCACATAATCATTCAATAACTGCCAATTATTCCCTTCATGTAAATCACAATGATATATCATAGATCTATCTCCGTTATCAGTAATCTGGAAAACATGGAATCTTAATGAATCAACATAAAAAGCATCCTCTTCAAAATGATAAGATCTGGAAATATTAATAACTTCATAGCCCGAATATATGGCAGAAAATATGAGTAATACAAAAATCACAAAATACACTCTTTTTTTCATAGAATTTTACTCCTAATATTAATAATTTATTTTAAAATTTTGGTTCTCCATTTATATATGGCAAATTAATGGGGAGGGGATCTTTCTTTGCTATGAATTAAAAAAAATCTATTGCATAAAATAAAAACAGTTAAAAGGTTAGATTGTGAGTGAGTGAGTGAGTGAGTGCAAATACTGTACCAATATCGCTTTTCTAATTCGCATAAAAATAACTATAGATGCTGATATGTAGCTTTGTCAATAGAGCGATACCATATTTTTTAATTATTTGGCATATTTTAGTCATTATTTTTTTATATCCTGCCTGGTCTATTTTTAAAATGATAGGAAAAGCTTTTTTCACCCTTTTTGTATCCGGGGGATCATTAACTATCTTTACAACCCTCTTTTTCCTTTTGCCCCTTGAAGCATTGGAATAGTACCCATAATATCAAACAAGGCACTCATAGGGGTCGGGAATATGCAGACATATCCTGTGGAGGAATTCAATGGCATCCAGTATCTCAAAATTCCTGTTTTTTATACAAGGGTAGGCCAAGATGTCCTTTATGTGTTGGTAAACCTGCCAGAAGAGTAAGAAGCAAAGGCAATAGCAGCACGGTGCTATTGCCTCTTGCCTAATTTTCCGTTTTTATGCCTTCAAATTTCATTCCCATCTGATGAAGGACAATTTTCATTTTACCGGTTTCAGCATCCCTATCAAAGATCAGTTTAATTATGACCATGTCTGAGAAAAACTCCCGGTCTGATCTGGGGAAAATCTCGAGTTCAGGCTGTCCGGCAACCTGAATGAACAGGCTCTGGTCTTTCCTGAAGATAGAGGCTATAAAGGATGAAAAATCATATTCACCGCAATAATCTTCATAAACAGACCTGTCTATATCAGCTTCAATATTGTCGGTTATCCTTGCGGCTTTTATCTCCCTGCCCCCCTGCCTGTGTAAGGCATGGGTGACATTGCCTTCTTCGTCGAGGAAAAAGCTTATCTGGGCATCAACAGCCTTCCAGAAGAACTCATCCGCGGTTCTGGGAAAGATCTCCAGCTCCTGCTGAAAGGCAAGCCGGGCAAACATCCTGTCCCCATCCCTCCTGATTTTCATGATTATTCCGCCGTAATTGTACTGGCCGGCATAGCTGTCCCAGTTCTCACGGGAGATTTCGGATGCTGTCCTGTAGGATTCCTGGGGAGCCATATCCTCCCAGAAGAATATATCAATTGCCGGCTCAGCCAGTTCCGTTGCCGACATCCCCTCGTCTGAAGGGATGGAATTCTGCAGGACGGCTACGGTGGCATTAATGTCCGTATATCTCCTGAGTTCGGAATTAAAGCCGTGCAGGCCTCCGCCGTGGGATATCTCTTTAAGCCCCCTCTTTTCTGATATTACCCAGCCGTAACCGTACTTAAAGGGATAGTCCACAGTGCTTCCATCATTCAGGGTTACCGGGGTAAATGCAAGCTCAAGGCTGGAGGGGCTGAGGACCTTGTTGCTGAAGACAGCCTCATTCCACAGATAAAGGTCATAGACTGTTGAATAAAGGGCACCGGCTCCGCCGGCCCATGTCATATCCCAGTTCAATGCCTTTTTATAAGCCCCGTTCTCCCAGGAATAGCCGTAGGCTTCATTTTTCAGGATATCCCTGTTTTTATAGATGCCTGTATCTTTCATGCCGAGGGGCTCAAAAAGGGTCTCTTTCAGGTGCTCATCAAGGGACTTTTCTGTGAGCTTCTCTATTATATGGCTCAGGATGATATATCCTGAGTTATTGTAGAGCCATGAGTCCCCGGGGTCAAAGTTGTACTCGTCATCCCTTATGAAGTTTATTATCTCTTCATTGGTGGTTTCCGCCAGGAGTTTATCCGTAAATTCCTGCTTGTTGGTATAGCTCTGAATGCCGGAGGTGTGAGTAAGCAGGTGATGGACGGTAACCTCATCCCCCCTGGGAAACCCGGGAATGAACTTTGAGAGCCTGTCATCCAGGGTGATTATTCCTTCCTCCATCATCTTAAGGACCGCTGAGGCAGTAAACTGCTTTGTTATGGAGCCTATCCTGGAATGTGTATTAGGGGTGAAGGGCACGCTGTTTCCCATGTCTGCATTGCCGAAGCCCTTGTGGTAAAGGATCTCTCCATCCCGGGCAACAAGTATGGATGCTCCGGGGGTATCCTCGCCAAAGAGGGAATTATAATGGGCATCAAGGATTGCCTCCCTGGCTGGCATGACTATCGTGTCATCAGCTCCCTTATCCAGAAGATAATCCCAGGTTTCTTTTCTGCCTGCGATCTTTGCACGGTGCAGGGCTGTAAGGCCAAGACGGTCTGTGGCATTTATGTCAGCCCCGAAGGAAAGCAGGAGGTCCACATCATCAAGATTGCCCTGGTATGCAGCTTTTACAAACCTTTCATTTATCAGGGAGCTGTCAAGGCCTCTCAGGTAAAAGCCCCAGTCATCCCTGGAGTTCTGTATCTTTACCAGTATATGGTTTACACCCTCCTTGAGACTGACAGGGACAAGGCTGGCATCCCTTATGGCCCTCTGGACATTATATGACTCAAATACAAGCTCCTGGTTAAGATATATCATCACCCCGTCATCAGCTCCTATGGTAAGGATTATGTCTTTCGTTCCGGGTACGGTTATCTGGGCATAGGCGTAGGCAACACTGTAACTGCTGACGCCCAGGGCCTGGTTCAGATTTATAAATCCTGTCTTTGACTCATAGAAAGCCCATTTATGGGTTTTCTCCCCGATCTCTATTTCTGATTTTTCAAGTATACCGAGCCTTAGGTTTTCAGTTGCCTCGTCTATATAGGCCTGCTGAAGGGCTTCTTTGATATGCTCCTTTTCCTGGGGTTCGCCGTCCCCTTCATAATAGACGATGGGGCCCAGCAGATACCATGATTTAATGAAAACACCGGGTTCCAGCTCCGCGGGTTCAACAGAAGGCTCCTGTGCACTAAATGCAGGGGATATAAGCAGTACAGCAAATATACCCGCCATAAGAAAAAGCAGGAAATTTCTTTTTGTCATAATTATTCTCCTTGTATAAACTTTCAGGTATAAATTACAGCTGGACAGCCTCAAAGCCCTGATCTTCCAGGATGCTTACTATTCCTTTTTCCCCGATGATATGCAGAGAACCCACGACTATAAAGTATGTTCTGCCGTCTTTGAAATAGCCTTTAATCTTTTCAGCCATCTCTATGTTCCTTTCATCATTGAGTTTTTCATAGAATTTCTCAAGCTTCGGCTGTTTTTCCATGGCATCAAATAGGTATTTATACATGTTTTCGGTGTCCCCGTTTCTCCAGTAATCAATAAGTCCGGACAGGTTCTCCTTCATGGAGTCAAGCTCCAAAAAGCTGTCCACCAGGAACATCTCCTGCAGTTCTTCCGGAAATGAATCAAATAGAGTGAGCTGGTATTTTATCCCTTCAAGCTCCATTATCTCCATACCCTTTTCCTGAGCCTTCTTCACAAAATGCATCTCTATCCCGAAATATGGGGAAAAGCCCATTTTCATCATCTCCAGGGGCATTATGGAAAGGGCAAGGAACCAGGGCTTGAAATTGCTGAAGAGACTTATGTCATAGCCCCTTTTCTTCATTTCTTTACTTATCATGCCGTAGTTTTCACCGCTTATACTGCTCTCTAAGGTTTCCTCCCCCTTTAAGTAGGCAATCTCCTGAATCAGGTCCATTACCTCTTTTTCACTTCCTTTTGTGATATCGGCCTCAAGCACAAGGATATCAGACTTTTCAAATGCATCCTCAATTACCCGGGGCAATGGATAAAGCTCCTGAGTGCCGATGTGGACAGAGCCCAGAAGATAATTTACCTTACCCTCATAACTCAACTGCCAGAGGAAGGTTTTTGGCGCCTCAGTTTCAGCGGTTTCCGGTTTCTCTGATTCCTCAACAAGGACCCGGCTGTTGTTATTGCAGGCATAAAGGCCTGCAATAACAATAAGCAGGGCACATAATATGTTTTTTTTCATATGGATGATACAACCTCCGTATATTTTTATTAAAAAACTCCTTCTATATTTCCCTTATTGTCAATATCGATTTTCTCTGCTGCGGGGTGGCGCGGAAGCCCTGGCATCCTGACAATATCTCCGGTTATGGGTATCAGGAACCCTGCTCCGGATGCTATCTGTATCTCCCTTACCGTTACTATAAAATCCCTGGGCCTTCCCAGAAGCTTGGGATTATCCGAGAGAGAATTCTGTGTCTTGGCGATACAGACCGGCAGGCCTTCCAGTCCAAGCTTTTTTATCTTTTTTATATCGCTCTTTGCGTGGTGAAGGTAATCCACTGCTTCTGCACCGTACATCTTTTTTGCAACAGCCTCTATCTTGTCCTGGACAGGCCATTCCCATTCATAAAGGGGCTTAAATTCGCTTATGCACCTTTCTGCGGCCTTTATAACCAGTTCACCCAGCTCCAGAGCCCCCTCACCGCCTTTTTTCCATACATCGGATACAGCACATCCAACCCCGAGGGATTGTGCCCTATTCTTTACTATGGCCAGCTCCTCATCGGTATCGGTGGGGAAGCGGTTTACGGCAACAACAGGGCATAAATTGAACTGCTCCATGTTCTCAATATGCTTTTCCAGGTTTCCCAGGCCCTTCTCTACAGCACCGGGGTCCGGTTGTGTTATATCCTTTAAGGATACACCGCCGTGAAGCTTAAGTGCCCTCACTGTCGCCACAAGGACAGCAGCCTTGGGACTGAGGCCCGCAGACTTGCACTTTATGTCAAAGAACTTTTCAGCTCCCAGGTCAAAGCCGAATCCGGCCTCCGTCACGGTATAATCTGAATAGGCCATGGCCATCTTGGTTGCTATCACAGAATTAGTCCCCTGGGCAATATTTGCAAACGGCCCGCCGTGGATTATGGCAGGATTTCCCTCCATGGTCTGGACAAGGTTCGGTTTTACCGCGTCTTTTAATAAGGCAGCCATGGCTCCCTGAGCCTTTATATCACGGGCATAGATGGGTTTATTGTCATAGGTAAAACCTAAAAATATATTTCCCAGCCTCTTTTTAAGGTCATCAAAGTTCTCTGCAAGGCAGAGTATGGCCATTACCTCCGAGGCAGCCGTAATATCAAATCCCGTCTCCCTTGGAACCCCGTGAATCCTGCCTCCCAGGCCGATGACAATGTTCCTCAGGGCCCGGTCATTCATATCCATCACCCTTCTTAGGTGAATGGTTCTCGGGTCTATGTCAATATCCCCTTTTCTCTGCTGTATGTGGTTATCAAGCAGGGAGGCAAGGAGGTTGTGGGCCTTCTCTATAGCTGCAAAATCCCCTGTGAAATGCAAATTTATATCCTCCATGGGAAGCACCTGGGAATAACCGCCTCCTGCAGCACCGCCCTTCATACCGAAGACCGGCCCCAGGGAAGGCTCTCTTAATACAACGGTTGCCTTTTTGCCCAGCCTGTTCAGTCCCTGGACAAGGCCTATGGACGTGGTTGTTTTCCCTTCACCTGCGGGAGTTGGTGTTATTGCTGAAACCAGTATCAAATTGCTGTTCTTAATATTTTCTTCATTAAGGAGGGAAAGGGGCAGCTTTGCCTTATAATTGCCGTAAAGCTCCAGTTCACTGGAATCTATGCCGAGAATACCGGCTATCTCCTGTATGGGTTTCATCTTTGCGGAACTTGCAATCTCAATATCGGTTACCATGTATATGCTCCTCTAACTGTTTATTTTTATAAACCTTGCTATAGACCTGTCATAGGTCTTTTCAATGTGATCAGGGAAAAAGCATGCCGGCAGTTCGCCGTTATCCCTGTGGTATCTTATGCATTCGCAGCATTTTCCCTTTCTCGGGCAGGGTTCATAACTGCAGTTGCAGTTATCTATATTGGTTTTGAAATCCGGGCATCGTGAGTTTCCCATTTTTATTCCTCCTTTTGTTGTTTGTCAGTGAATAAATCAGCAGTTCAGGAACGTCCCCTATATATTATCCTTATATCATAAAACTGTATTATTCAAATTAATATTAATTTATGACAATTTTACTTTGTATTATCCTGCATTTTATTATAAGATATTTCATTGGAAAACAATTTTAGGTTTCATAGCAGAATATTAGACCTGGTTAAAGGAGGTTGATATGGATGCATGGTGGGCAGGGATAACAACCCTGGAAAAAGTCTACTGGTTTTTTGCCGTCCCTTTTTCGCTGGTATTTATTATCCAGCTTATAATGGCCATACTTGGTTTTGACAGCGAACAGGACCTTTCTGAGGTTGCTGATGACATGGACGGGGATGCGGGGGATGATTCAATTGACACAGGCCTGAGGCTGTTTTCCGTAAGAAATACCATAATATTCTTTACCATCTTCGGCTGGACCGGTATTGCCAGCATAAGGTCCGGGATAAACGATGCAGGCAGTATTTTTCTTTCTTTTGCTGCCGGATTTGTGATGATGTATGCCTATGCAAAGCTTTTTAATGTAATCATGAAGCTTACGGAAAGCGGCACCATGGATATTCAGAATGCCCTGAACCATACAGGAACAGTCTATCTGAAAATTCCTCCAAAAAGGGAGGGAACAGGGAAGATCAATATGGAGATTCAGGGCGCAATGAGGGAGATTGATGCAGTAACCGACGGGGATGAGATCCCCACCGGGGAAAGCGTCATTGTCTCAGAGATACTGGAAAACCAAACATTACTGGTTAAAAAATACCTAAAGGAGTAATAAGATGTCTGGTCCCTTTATTGTATTATTGTTTTCAATAGTCATCCTTGCATTTTTTCTTGCTTTCATAACCGTATTATCCCGCTATAAGAAATGCCCCTCGGATAAAATCCTGGTAATTTACGGTAAAATAGGGAAAGGCAAGGATGGATACCCTACTTCCTCGAGGTGCCTGCACGGCGGTGCGGCCTTCATATGGCCTGTGTTCCAGCATTACCAGTTCCTTGATCTGACACCCATTTCCATAGAGGTAAATCTCACCAAGGCCTTGAGCAACCAGAATATCAGGGTGGATGTTCCCTCCCGGTTTACGGTGGGAATATCAACGGAGCAGAGCATAATGCTGAACGCCGCAGAAAGGCTGCTGGGCCTGGGATTAAACCAGATACAGGAGCTTGCAAAAGATATCATCTTCGGCCAGCTCAGGCTGGTAATAGCAACGATGAAGATAGAAGAAATCAACAGCGACAGGGATAAATTCCTAGCCAATGTATCCAACAATGTGGAGAATGAGCTTAAAAAAATAGGCCTTAAGCTGATTAACGTGAACGTTACGGATATAAAGGATGAATCGGGGTATATCGAGGCCCTGGGCAAAGAAGCAGCAGCCAAGGCCATAAATGACGCCAAAAAATCCGTTGCTGAAAAGAACAGGGACGGCTCCATAGGCGAGGCCAATGCCAAGCAGGAGGAGAGAATCCAGGTCTCCAAGGCAAATGCTTCGGCTGTGGAGGGAGAAAACCTTGCAAAGATAATGGTATCGATATCTGATGCCGAGAGAAGGGAAAAAGAGGCTGAAGTCAATAAAAAGGCAATAGCTGCGGAGAAGGTCCAGGCCGCCATGGCCCTTGAGGAAGCCTATGAGGCAGAAAAATCAGCGGAAATGAAGAGATCCGAAAAGGTAAGGGCTACCCAGACAGCCGATGAGATCATCCCTGCAGAGATAGCCAAGCAGAAGCTTGAGATAGAAGCAGAAGCCGATGCTGAAATGACAAGAAGGAGGTCCAAGGGTGAAGCAGACGGAAAGCTCTTCATCATGCAGGCCCAGGCCCAGGGGATACTGGAGACCCTTACCAAGCAGGCTGAAGGCTTTAAAAATATTATTGAGGCTGCCGGCAATGACTCAAAAAATGCTGCCATGCTCATGATAACCGACAAACTGCCTCAGATTATCCAGAGCCAGGTTGAGGCTGTTAAAAACCTGAAAATAGATAAGATTACCGTATGGGATTCCAATGCATCAGGAAAAGACGGTAATGCAACAACCAATTTCCTCTCAGGCATGATTAAATCCATCCCTCCTCTTGATGAACTTTTCCGGATGGCCGGTATGGAGCTCCCGGAATACCTGGGCAAAAAGTCAGAGGAAAAGAAAGAAGTAAAGAAAGAAGCCATGGAATAAAGAACAGGGGGCATTGCCCCCTGCTTCACTTTTTAGCACTGTATTCTTTATAGATTTCAAGTATCCTGTAAAGGAGATGTTTTTCCTGCCTTTCAGAATAATATACTGCTGAATCGGTATCCGAAATGCCCTCACTGTCAATTACCGTAAGGCTGATTTCTTTTTTGCCTGTTCCCCTGAATTCATAAACTGGGGTTTTATCCCGGGATTCCCATCCTGAGCCATCTGCCCAGTAATATTCATATGGCGGTTTCCCCCCTACAGCTATTGTTCCTCTACCCAGAGCTCTGCTGTCACCATGAGAATATAAGCCTCCTGCTCCAGCATCTGCGACAAGCCTGTCAATCTCCATAATATAGTGAACATTCCTGGTACAGCCTTTTGAGAGAGGAACATCAACAGTGCCCCCCATTAAATGAATACTTCCCCCGGCCATTACAGAACCGGAATAGAAATTGAAGGATGGCTTCGGCCTTAATGCAGCCCATCCGCTCTGAGCTCCCTCCCCGGGCCTGTAAACATAAAGCTCATTTTCCATCCTCCCCCTGTCAAAGAAAAGATAGCCCCCCAAAGAGAGAAGTATGCCAGGATAGCCCGAGCCACCAGGCACAGAGGGCAATTTATCATCAAGCCATAGGCCTGAAAAGATATCAAAGGCCTCTCCGTCGCCAATTTCATGATAGTTCCGGTTCATGCCCCCCATAACATATATGATGCCGTTCTTTACAGCCATTCCGCACAGCATCCTGGGGTTACGGGGCAGGGGAAGTTCTTTCCACTGCCCCGTGGATATCTCATACTGGCAGAACCTTATATCATAGGGCCCCGGGCTGTTTATATGACCCATTACATATATAATGCCGGCAAATTCCACCATGCTTGGCCTTCTGAAATGCTCATCGGCCCGAAATCCGTCAGGGCCTGTTATTTTTGCATAATTCCCGCCGTCACTGCTGTAAACATACCGGTAGAGAGTATTGCTCCGGGAACTCATAAAATAGAATGCCCCGTCATAATATACAGCTGAATAGGGTTCAGGCTCTGCCTCAGGGGGAGGCGTGAGCATCTCCCATTTCTGACTGGCTGGATCAAACCTGGCAGCCACGCTTGATGCAAATCCACCGAAAACATAAATATGTGAGCTGTCCCGGGCTGCCCCCAGGGCGAAATCAGAAAAGGGCAGAGGCGATACCGGTGTCATATCCCGCCAGCGGTTTGCATACTGTATAATCCTGATTTTTTTATTTATTTCACCGTCGTGGGATTCAATGATCAGGGCATCCTCGTTTGCCCACCAGTCTGCTGATTTGTTCAGGTTACGGATGTAAAGAACTGTTTCCTGCAGGGGGCCGATAATGACGGGTTTTTCCGGAAGCAGAATGGCATTTGATTTGTTTTCATGGCTTATCTTCAGGCTCAGCTCTCTCCTGCTGCTGTTTATAAGCTTTATTTCAAGCCTTTCGCTGGCAATATCATAGAAAAGCTGTTCAGGCTCCACACGGAGAGACATAACCTTTCTTATGGAAGGATTATCCAAAAAAAGCTTTTTGCCCTCCCTTCCGCTGAAATAGCGGATGGCCAGCCGGTACAGGCCATCAGAGTCCACGCTGAATTCCTTTTGAACAGACCGGCACTGAGAATCCTTAAAGTCTTTGTCCGAAAAGAGTTCGTAAACCCCGCCACCGCTTTTTATAAGGCTTACGGCTATGCTTTCCGGGCTGAAGGATAACTTTGTCTTTATATAAAAGGACAGCATATAATCTATACCCTTTTTTAATGAAAAATCTCTGGAATAGCACCAGGAATCAGATATTGACTCCCTGTCGCCACTGCATACCAGGCTATACTCCCCGTCGCAGGAGTGGTGCCTGCTGAATACAACCTGCCAGGGATTGCCTGACCGGGCATCGGTACTCCAGCCGTCAGGCATTATGCCCCCCTCGAAGCTTTCATAAAAGACAGGCTCATCTGCTGAAAGAACAATCGGCAGAAACAGGGCTATTAATACAATAAATAAAAAGAAGGCTAATTTTATGGGTTTCTCATCTTTGACCATGGTATTATTTTATGAAATATAATATAAAAATCAATAAAGAAGATAAAATGCCGGCTTCATGGTCAAGGTATTTTCATATTTTAACAGAAATTTTATAGCTGTTTCAAAGGCTCTCTTGGCATATCCACAAAGAATCTGAATAGAACATGACAGAGGATCATTTAAGGAATGCCGGGGGATTCCGCTTTCTTATCAGAAGAAAAAGCTTCAGTATCTCAACAGTGCGGCAATATGACCCATTTTATCTAATTCTTCAATATAGTCTGCATATTCAATATCAGCAGCGGTCTGGTAAACAAGCTGAGTTATCTCATTAATAATATCTGCAGAAAACACATTATCAGAACTGCAATGAGAGCAGGTATCTGTATCGGAAGGTTCAAGCCATCCGCAGTCACGGCACCGGGTGCCCCGGAATCTGAAGTTACGTTCAACCAGAACAGCATCTACTCTGCCGAGATTAAGATTCTCGAGCACATCTTTCAGACCCATAACAGCTAAACCTCCGGATAAATATACAGATTTTATTTTCATCCAGATGTTTTTTTCTTCACACCGTTCCAGGGAATTGAACAATTTATAAATTTCATCATCAGGATCTGTCTGTTTTAAGTCAATTACCTCATCAGCCAGAAGTTTATCCCTGAATGAAGATTCCAGCTCCTGGCGAAGCAGGGTAGTTATCTCTCTGGCGCCGGTCATCACTATCCTTGTAAATTCATGGTCCCGGTCCAGAACCTTCAGATATTCAGTAATATCTTTCACATAGGACTGCAGTTCCCCGTCCCTTCTTCTTTCATATCTCTGCTGGGACCATCCGCCGACTTTTACATGGTTTTTTATATTCCCCCTTATTTCCTTCTGGTCCTTCTCTTTCATGGCCGAAACAAGATATACCCTGGCCCTGTCATTATCTACTATCACAACTGCAAAATCCTCATATTCATCCCTTATCTCAGCAACTGGTTTTATGAAAGGAGATGAACCAAGAACAACCTTATCTTCAACCGGGACTTCCAGTTCATAGCATCTGGCCATATCCAGAAGCCAGCAGATAAAAAATACTGAACTGTTCAAAGGCCTGGCTTCCTTCTTTAGCTGTTCATAAAACAGCCTGATATTTTCATTGAAGATTTCTTTTTCATCCTGGTCTACAATAAGCTTATTAAGATTGTCCAGCCTCTCCTCAATGACTTTTAAATCATTAATATCTTTGATATAAAGCGTAAGAAAAGCCCTGTTCCTTGATGAGAAACCGGATAGCTCCCTGAGGTCAATTTCCTTAATCATATAATCAGTCCTTATTTAATTTTTTTTGTTTGCTTTCTGCAGGCTGACTTCCATAAAACAAATATTCAAGATATTCTTCTGTTTTTTCTATAGACCAGCTATGCCTGTTATCATCACAGTCCTTCCAAATTTTTACATCAATGCCTGCCATCATATAATATTCATAATCCTCATCCATGAGCTGTATAATATTGGGGTAATCATGCCGGTTATGGGCAAGCCCGAGCCTCCACCCTATAAGGGACGGGTCCTGTATCATCTCTTTAAGGTGTTCGGAACCCTTTCCATGGCTGAAGACACCTTTGACCCTGTCATTGTTCAGATAGGCATGATAATAGGCCATAAATGCCCCGGCACTGAGCCCCAGGTCATATATCTCCGGATCAGGTGCGGGCATTATTCTTGTCGATACAGCATCAATCATTTCTTCAATAAAATCAATCTCCTTATCTATAACCCAGCCTGTGCAGGTCCTTTCCATATGGGTATATGTATATTCCGGGTAGGGAACAGCAAATATAAAATTGTATTTTTCGGCATAATCAGCAAAGAATACCATATCTTCGGGATTATTGCCGAAATAATCCGGTGTATTACTGCAGTCGGAACCTGCATAATATATAACAAGACTGTTTGAGCTTTCATAATTTGTCGGCAGGTACAGCAGATAAGCCCTGTAATTGCCGTACTTATCCCTTATGGGAATCGGGGTGGCATGCCAGCCGCTTTCCTGATAGAATTTCCGGCATCCGGTAAAGATACCTGAATACAGTATAAGGAGCAGGATTATGGTTTTTCCTTTCATAGATTGCCTTTGGAATAGGCCAGGTCAAGAACCATTATGGCTATGCCTGAATAATTATCAAGGTCGCCGACTTCGTCCTCCATGGCCCTTACTACTGCGGGAAGCCTGCTCTCATTAATCTTCGCTATAATAAGTTTGCTGAAAACCTTCTTTTCCCCCGAAAAATCAAAGAACTCAAGGAAAAGAGGAACATTGGAAAGAATATTCTCCATGTTCTGGGATTCAAGGATTGTGGCAGCAGTGACTCCGTATTCCACAAAAATCTCCGTCAGCATTTCCAGTTTATCCTCGTCTTTTACAATTATGAGGGCAAGCTTGTCCTTTGATGCTGCTGTTATGTCAGGCATGTCAGCATGGGCATTCTGGAGAAAGCTTTCATAGATATTCACCCTGGATGCGGACTTTACCATGAGGTCTCTCAGTTCTGCCTTATTCAGCAGTCTTGAGACCTGAGCCAGGATTTTTATATGGTCATCGGGATGGTCATCAGGGCCTACTATTACGACAAATATTTTAGATTTTTTCTTATCCATGCTGTCGAAAGCAATTCCCTTTTTGCTTACAGCAATACCTACAGCAAATTCTTTTAAGCCTTTCAGCTGGCAGTGAGGAATGGCAATGCCGCTTGTGAATCCGGTACTTCCTTTTTCTTCCCGGTTTTTCAGAGCTTCATGGATCTGGTCTTCGGAGTGATTTTTAAATACCTCCGACCTTTTCATGAGCCTGGCCAGCTTTTGCAGGGCTTCATCCTTGTTTTCCGCTGAAAAATCCTCAATACAGCATTCAAGCTTCAAAACATCGTATATCTCCATCTTATCAGCTCCTTTTAAGGCTTTTTAATATAGCATACCGGCTTATCGGGGGACCTGCGAGTTCATGAATGAACACGGCAATCAGGACAATATTGACAAGTTTAATGATTTCCGCCTGTACAGAGGCATCGGAATGGGATATAAGAGGTGATGCCTGAATGAACAGTATAAGGCCCAGAGCAACTCCTGCCTGGGGAAGAAGGCATAGGCCAAGGTTGTTCTTTACCTCCCGGGGAAGTTTCATGATAGCGGAAGGGATGAAAATTCCCGAATATTTCCCTATTGCCCGGAAGAATACATAGGCGAAAGCAATCAGAATTATCCTGGTATCTGCAAAAACATGAAAGTCCAGTTCTGTACCGGCAATAGCAAAAAATATGGCATAGAGGGGAGGGGTGATGGGTTCAAAGGCTTTAAGTATCCTCAGGTTTTTTCTTGAGATGTTGACCAGCATAAAGCCCACCGCCATATTTGTAATCAGTGGGGATAGTCTGAGGGTTATGGATATGGAAGTAATAACAAATACTATACCCAGCGATATAATCATTATCTCATTGCGGTTGGTTTTCCTTGCAATGGAAAAGTGGGCAACAACTGCCCCCAGAATACCCATGAGAAGGGAGAGGATAATCTCAAAGCTGACATGGCGGAGAGTGGTTCCTAAATTCAAGGCCTCCTGACCCAGGCTGGAGGATACCACGGCAAAAACAACCGAGAAAATCACTATGGTCCCTGCATCATCCAGTGCAACAATGCCATAGAGATAGTCCACAAAAGGGCCCCTTGCCTTCAGCTTCTCTACAATAACAACCGTTGCCGCAGGGGCTGTGGCGGCAGAAATGGCGCCCAGAAGAAAAGCTATGTAAACAGGCATATTGAAGATTAACATTCCGAAGGATACGGCAAAGAATGCAAAGAACATCTGGGTAAGGGTGAGAAAGACCATCCTCGGCCCGTAAGCCTTCAGCTTGGTAAGAGAAAATTCACTTCCAATAGATACGGCTATCAGTGAAAGGGTGATCTCGCACATATTTTTCAAAAGTTCAGAGTTCTCATAGGTAATCATATCCAGCATGGATCTGCCGGTTATTATGCCTGCAATGATATAGCCTGTTATGGAAGGGAGCTTTAATTTTTCGGCTGCCTGGCCAAAAACATAGCCCATTATAAGAAGAAAACCCGTACTGAATATTATGTGGTGGGAGAAGGATTCTTTGATAAGCTCGAGAATACTGGTCATAAACTGTATAAAAACCCTTTCATAATGTTATTTATAGCTTAATCTATTTTTTTATGGCATTATTGCAAACAAAAAATTCACCCTGTCTTTGTAATATAATTAAATAATGGACAAAGACTTCAGGATGCTTTATATTTTATCAGGAATAAATATGCCCGGAGGCTTAATGATGAATTACCAGCTTTACAGGTTTTTAAGCTTTATTATAGATGTGTATGTATTTATCCTTTTTGCCAGGGCAATATCATCATGGATTACTGTGGACAGGTCCCACCCGGTTATTTTATTCCTTTACAATGTGACTGAGCCTGTTTTAAGGCCCATAAGGAGAGTGATCCCCCCACTGGGTATGATCGACCTCTCCATACTGGTATTATTCTTCGGGCTCCATATCTTAAAGGTAATTCTTCGATCCATGCTCGGGATATATTTTTACTGATGAAATTAAAACTTATTTATTTAGTATTGGTTTTGATGCTTTGCCCCCTTTTTCTGTTCCCTGCCGAGTATGTCATTGACCTGGGATCCTTGAAAAAAGAATCTGCAGAAATGCTGGCTTCTGCCTATGCAAAGAACCTTGAACCATTTTACCCTGTCTATATCGAGGATTTTAAGGACCTGTACCTGTTATCCGGGCCGGGTGCAGAAAGGGTTAAAAAGACCCTGGCTCTTTATGAAGATATAAGTATTGACAGGATAATCCGATACAGCTTTCAGTCCCGTTTTATTCCCGATGATCCTTATGTCGGCCAGCAATATTCCCTTAATTTAAGCAAATTTTTCCAGGCCTGGGATATTACCGTGGGAGACGATGATATAGTTGTCGGGCTTGTGGACAGCGGAATAGATTATAATCACCCCGATCTTCAGGCCAGGATATGGACAAATACGGACGAGATACCGGGAAATGGCATTGATGATGATAATAACGGATTTATAGATGATGTTATTGGCTGGAATTTTGTATCTGCCAGCCCCGATGAACTTTATCCGGGCGAGATACCGGGACCCTGCAATAATCCCGCTGATTTTTCAGGGCACGGCACCTGTCTTTGCGGAATAATAGGCGCTGTAACAAATAATGGCATCGGGATCGCAGGAGCCTCTCACAAATCAAGGATAATGGCGGTAAAATCCGGCTTCGTTGACAGTGAGGGAGCAGGAATCCTCCTCGATGCCGATGCGGCCAGAGGTATTGTTTATGCAGTTAATAACGGAGCCCATATAATAAATCTCTCCTGGGGTGATACCGTTGAATCCAATATCATTAGAAAAGCCGTGAATTATGCCCTGAGAAACAATGTCATAGTCATATCGGCAGCGGGAAACAGCGGAGGCAAATATCTCTTTTTCCCTTCATCCATGCAAGGGGTAATCTCCGTGGGTTCTGTGGCTCAAAACGGCAACAGGAGCGGGTTTTCAAATTACTCAAGAGAAATGGATATCTACATGTATGGCGAAAATATCCGTTCAACAGGAATAGGCGGCACTTATGGCCAGATGACTGGAACAAGCATGTCCTGCGCCTATATAACTGGCGCCATGGTGCTTTTAAAAGACCGCTTCCCGGGATTTTCCAGCGGCATGCTCAGGGGCCAGCTTATCTCCACCGCTTCAGATATCGGGGTTTTCCATGGCTCTCCGAATTCAGGGATTCTGGATATGCACAGGGCTCTGGTCACTATGCCCCAGTCAAATATAGTATTAAGCAGTTACCAGTTTTTTAAGACCTCAGACCCCAATGGTGTAATTTTGCCCGGAGATGATGTATCTCTTGCCGTTGTGCTGAAAAATCTCTGGAGAGCTTCAGGAAGCCTGCTGGGACAAATCACCAGAAAGGACCCGGATATATTCCTCTACAGTGACAGCGTCAATATAGATCCCATGCCCAATTTCGGAAATTATGATAATTATGACGAACCGGTCCTTCTTAACTTCAGCAGTAATTTCTATTATGGAAAGAGAGGAAATTTAAGGCTGGAAATTACTGACAGCCAGTCTTCCTACACCAATTCTTTCATTCTAAATTTTGTTATGCCCTACCCCGAGAACCAGGGATTCCCCTTTCTATCAGGGGATGCGGTTGTATCATCGCCCCTGGCGGTCGACACAGACGGCGACGGCTATACAGAGATTTTCTGGGGAAGCTACAGCGGAGATTTTTTCGGGGTTGACCACCAGGGCAATATGCTTGATGGTTTCCCCATCCATTCAAAAGCCCCTTTTGTTTCCTCGCCTGCTTATGCAGACCTTGAGAATAACGGTAATTATTACATAATATTCGGGGGTATGGACAGGAGGCTCTATGCCATTGACAGCTCAGGCGCTCATAAACCCGGATTCCCCGTAATTTTGAACGGCTCAGTATACGGGTGCACACCCGTTGGCATGATAGACGGGGACGGTACCCGATATATAATAGCCTCAACCCTGAACGGCAAGCTTTATGCCATAGACCCACAGGGCAATATAAAGAACGGCTTTCCTGTGGACATCCCTATGGTGAACTATTCTTCTCCGGCCCTGGCGGACCTGGACGGGGATAATACCCTCTCAATAATTGTCGGCGGCTCCGATGGAGGTCTGTATATTTTCAGCAGTAACGGCACTCCCAGGCCGAATTTTCCTTATTTCAGCCAGAACTATGTCTTTTCCTCCCCGGCTGCAGCTGATATTGATGATGACGGTTCAATGGATATAGTGTTTGCCTCCTATGACAGCAAGATTTATGCCCTGGACAGGTTCGGGGCATTAAAAACAGGCTTTCCCGTTAACCTCGGCGGGCCGGTCTTTTCCTCGCCAGCTCTGCAGGACATTAATCAGGACGGTTACCTTAACATAATCATAGGCAGCGGGAACCCTGCAAACAAGCTCTGGGCTATTGACCACCTGGGAGCTGTACTGGATGGCTTCCCGGTAGAATCATCCCATGCCTTCTCTTCCTCCCCGTCCCTCTATGACATTGATTCTGACGGTTATCCAGATATAGCTGCCGGCTGTTATGACACCGAGATATATTTAGTAAATTACCAGGCAGAAGCTTTCCTGGGCTTCCCCTATCCTCTGGGGGCTGAGATACTGTGCTCCCCGACCTTTTCAGATACAGATAATGACGGGGACATAGATCTTATTACAGGAACCCACAGCGGTATGATCCATATACTTGACCTTCAGTTCCCATCTTCAGGCCCTGTTGATGCTCACTGGTTCACCTTCCGCGGCAATTATCAGAGAACTGGAAGCAGATAGATCCTGTTTATTTTTATTAAAATCTGTACTGAAACGCAAAGTTTATGGACAGTCCTCCGATATCCGTCTCGCCGTAATAATAGGATGTGGATCCTGCCTCCGAGCCTATCATATCGGGAACTGTGGAATAGCTTAAATCAATCCCCATGGAGAAAGGTTTGTTCTGAAAGAGCTGAACCCCTGCCATAACCATGAATCCTATGCCTGTCTTATCATAGGACTGCCTGTAATCACCGATGGTGCTTTCTGTGGAAATGGACCAGCTTCCCAGGGAAGCGCCCAAATAGGGTGCATATTCATCGTCCTGAATAAAA
This sequence comes from uncultured bacterium, assembly GCA_964431655.1. GTDB lineage: Bacteria > CAYMEV01 > CAYMEV01 > CAYMEV01 > CAYMEV01 > CAYMEV01. The sequence goes on from CAYSKJ010000006.1 coordinate 18,751, forward strand.
ATCCAGCGGGCTCCTGCTGTAATAGACAAAATCTCCAGGTCTTCCGGGTTATTGGTCTCCACAACCTCACCATTATCCCCTATGAGAACCCTGAAGCCGGATTTTGTAAACCTGAGCAGTCTTAAATCAAGGTCAAGCCACTCTATTATTCTGTAATCGAATAATATACCGTACTGTCCTCCTCCTGAATTGTAAACGGCCTTATAGGACTCCCCGGCATTTAATGGTTCGTGATAGCCTATAATCAGTCCTATGCCGAAGGGTCTATCCTGGGAAAAAGACTCCGGAGCCAAAAGAAGGAAAACAGCAATAATTAAGACAATAAACCTTTTCATTATATATCCTTTCATATTAATTTGCCCATCCCATCCCGCCGGTTGCCTGGTTCATGGCGGAAAAAGCATCAATCAGCCCATAACCGTATTCCGTGTTGTATCCGGGCGTCCCCAGATCCACGGCTGTCTGCACCAGTATATTGTAAACAGCCTGGGGGTCCCTGACTCCAACGGACATAATCATTGCGACCAGACCGGAAACATGCGGAGCAGCCATGGATGTACCCTGGTAGAAGTAAAACCCGAATTCCGAATAGGATCCTGCCAGGGTCTGCTGGAGGATACCATCACCGTACCCGTCTCCATTCTGGTCCACGGTAACGTCTCCCCCGGGAGCCACCAGGTCTATCCCTTCTCCATAGTTTGAGTAATAAGCCCTCTGGTTATCATACCTTACAGCTCCAACTGCAATGACATTATTATATTTTGAAGGATAAAGGATATTTGGTGCATAGCCCGGCTCATCGGCGTCATTTCCCGTTGCGGCGACCAGGACTATACCGGAATTGTAAGCGTTCTGTATTGCATTATTCAGGGTTGAGCTGTATGCGCCTCCCCCCAGGCTCATATTTATCACGCTGGCCCCATGCTGTCTTGCATAGTCAACCGCCCTGGCAATATTTACCGTTGTACCGCTTCCAGTCTCGTCAAGAACCTTAAGTGGCATTATACTGCAGTTGAATGCTATGCCGGCGGTACCGTAGGAATTATTTGTTGTCTGGGCGATGGTTCCGGTAACATGGGTCCCATGACCATCCTGATCGTTTGCATGGGTAGTATCGTCAATAAAGTTAAAAGGCGAAATAAAGACTGTCCCTGCCAGGTCCGGGGCCTGCTTGTAAGGACCGTAGTTCTCATAGGCAGCCCCTGAATCCACAACGGCGATTTTGATTCCTGATGAACCGCCCCGGGAGATATCCCATGCCATTTCAAGGTTTATTGAATCAAAATGCCACTGGTATGAATAAAGCTGATCATTCGGCTTCCACAGGGCTTTGTATATATAGTTAAGCTCTGCATATTCCACCTCACTGAAGGCGGAAAGATAATCCACCATCTCATGCTCGCTCATCTCGGCAGGCACCGATACCAGCCAGACCCCCAGCTCATTGTATTCCTTTATAACCCGGGATGAAAAAGCATTAAGAACTTCCGTCTTTCTCAGGCTTTCTACATTTCCTGCAAAGGATACCACTATCTGGCCGGGCACAAAAGGGAAGTCAGACTTTGAAGCAGGTCCGGCGGAATGCCTGCCGAAATTGCCAGCAAGAATGGACAGGTCTTCACCATCAACCTTGCCGCTTCCGGTCAAATCTGCAATCATATTGTATCCCTTCTCTCCCAGCTTCAGTCCGAAGGTTCTTGCAAGAATGATGAGGTCATAGCCGTCAACAATGCCGTCCTGGTTTATATCGCCTCTCAGGGCATAAGCACCCTGCACAAAACACAATAAAAGAGCCAATGACAGTAATTTTTTCATAATAACCTCCGTAATCTTAAACATGATTTAAGACTATTATATATTAGTTTTAATAAATACAATAAACTTTTTTGTGTCAAAATATAAAGGATGAACCAGCCTTCGGGAAATCCGGATCAAGGACTTATTTTCCTGTAGATTTTATGGTATTATGCTATTATTGAATAACCATTATTAGCACAGGTGGTATTATATGAGAATAATAAAATGCATTATATTATTTACCCTTATCATGTCATCTATTACTGCAGGATGCAGAAAACCTGAACCCGCCTGGCCTGAACAGAAGAACTTTATCCTCATCTCCCTTGATACGGTCAGGCTTGACAGGCTGAGCCTCCATGGCAATGAGAGGGATGTTTCCCCCGGTCTTGTCAGGCTGTCTGAAAAAGGCCTTGTTTTTGACCAGGCCGTTACAGTAACAGAAAATACTCTCATTTCTCATGCATCGCTTCTAACAGGGCTGTTCCCCGCCGCTCACGGGACTACATACCTTAATGACGGCGTTCCCCTTATGCCCTGTTATGAAACTATTGCCGAGGATTTTCTAAGTACCGGGGTTTACCAGACAGCCGGATTTGCTGCCCATGAGACCTGGCTTAACAGCAAGTTCGGCATAGACCAGGGTTTTGAGGTTTTTAAGACCGGCTTTCGGTCAGCGGATATTGTATTGAAAGAGGCTGAGAAATGGCTGAAAAAAAGGAACAGGAAAAAGCCTTTTTTTCTATTTATTCACCTCTTTGATCCCCATTCCGAAGCTCATGGACGGCCCTATGATGCACCAGAGCCATTTCTGAACCGATGGACAAAGGATTATGAAGGACCCTACCAGGACTGGAAGGATATCTCGCCCAACGGCAGTGCCTTTCTTGCAGCAGTCACCAATAAGGAGATTGTTCTGAGCGAAGAGGACATTATCCATTTAAGAGACCAGTATGACGAAGGACTGGCTTATACCGATGATGCGATAGTCAGATTCCTGGAAAATTTTGTCAACCCTGACAATACTTTCATCATTATTACTTCGGACCACGGAGAGGGCTTTTTTGAACACGGCTCCATGCTTCACAGTTCTTTATATGATGAGATTGTAAGGGTTCCCCTTGTCATTGTGCCGCCTTCCCCCCTTGCAGACCTTTATGATATACCGAGAAGGATAGCAGACCAGGTTCGCATAGTTGACCTGCGGGCAACCCTGCTGTCTATGGCAGGCCTGCCTGATCCCAAAATAAATCAGGGGGCTGACCTGAATCCCTGGCTTCTGGGGAACACAGCTGAATGCCCTGCGGGGCCAGCGCCCTTTTACCATCAGGCACTGAGATGGAAGGGGTACAAGTTTTACCGGGAAGGCGATAAAAAGATGCTCTTCAGTCTCCAGGAAGACCCCGGTGAAAACATAAACATCTACGGCCGGGAAGAACTCAGTTCCCTGGCAGAAGAGATGGAGGAGATACTAAGGGATTTTACCCAAAAGGATGAAAGAATATCAAGAGATGCCCAAAAAACAGGTGAGGAGAATCCCCTGAGCTACTCCGAAGATGAGCTTGAAAAACTGCGCAGTCTTGGATATTTTTAATCCACCGGGTTTTTTAATGTCCTGTGCACCACCAGACATCCTGCGATAATATCATGAAGTGCCTGCCTTTTCTGGGTAAACAGCGCCATAAGATAACCCGCCATAATCAAAAAGCTGGATATATATTTTGAAAAGAATCTGACGGTAGCCTTGATAAAATCTATCCTCGCCCCGTCCATGTCAGTCACTTTTATATTCATCATAATTTTCCCTGCTGTCCCCTGATAATGCGAAGATTCCATGACTGCATAGTAGAGCCAGTAGACCAGAGTTGCAAATATTCCAATCCTGCTTGTCAGGTACCCGGCCAAAAAACCTCCGCTTGCTTCCTCGGTGAATTTGGTGGCAAAGCCGATGACTGCAAAAACGAAAACAAATACTATCAGATCGAGTATAAAAGCTACAAGCCGTGTCATGAAGCCCGCATAACGCATATAATCATCTCCTTTCCAGTGTCTGGCCGTTAAGGCTTTTAAGGAGCCATGCCATATTTATTCCCAGGTTTTTCATGGTTCTGATCCCTTCTTCATCAGACAGGACGTCTCCGGGCTTACCCCCCCATGCTATGTTCCAGTAGCTTGAACCGGCAACTATCATCTGGTTTGCCAGGAAAAAGTGATTTAAGGCATTGAAGGCATCCATACCCCCGCCCCTGCGCACTGCTACAACTGCAGCCGCTGGCTTTCGTCGCAAAAGATAACCGTTGCCCATGGCCACCAGGCCCGCCCTGTCTATAAAAGCCTTCATTCCTGAACTGATATTAGCAAAATATGTGGGGCTTCCCAGTATAATACCATCCGCATCTATCATCTTTTCAATAAGACTGTTTAAGGCATCCTCCCCTATTATGCACTTGCGGTCCTGATTTTCCCTGCAGGCCCGGCAGGCCATGCAGTGCCTGATTTCAGCCCCGGCAAGCTGATAAAGCTCTGTCTCAATACCCTCGCTGTTCAATTCCCTGAACACCTCTTTTATAAGGATTGCTGTGTTTCCGTCTTTCCTTGCGCTTCCATTAATACCCAATACTTTCATTTATCGTTTCTCCCTTCTGATCCGGCTTATCTTCATGACTCTGAGGCACCAGCTCTGCTTCAAGAGACCAGTATTCCATCAGCTCCAGGCCGGGTATTCCGTCCATGGTATCACAGAGAACAGCAGGCATCTGTATGGCCATGGGAAGAAGAACCCTGCTTTCTGGAGGGGGAATCAGGTCTATATCAACATTTTTCTGGACATTACAGCGGAAATGGTCCTGGTTTCCAAAGAAATAGTCATGAAATGCCCTTCTGTCTTCTTCCCTTACATCAGGCAGATAATCAACAATCTCGGCTGCTGTGGGATCTACAGGTATCCAGCCATAGCCGGGCAGATAAAACTCCGCCCAGAAATGGCCTGCAAATTTACCGCTGAAAAGCTGCCATCCGCCGGTAGTACGCGCGGGTATCCCGACAGCCCTGCATAATGCGCAGAAGTAAATGCTCTGGGCACCGCAGTCCCCATGGCGATTCTCGTGAACATATACAGATTCAGGAATGCCCCGGGGCCACATGGACAGGTGGGGCATATAGCTGTATTTAATATTGCTCACACAATAATCGTAAATCTTTTTCGCAGACATCCAGGGATTGGTCTCTTCCCCGATTATATTCCCGGCCTTCTGCAGTATCTCAGGGGTCACAGCAATATTGCCCCTGGATTCTGTATACTCCCGGTAAAGACAGCTTTCCCTGTCATAAGGGCTTATATTGTCAGGATCAACCGAAAAATTCTGTTCATAGTGGTCAAAACTGAATTCAACCCTCAGGTCAAGATCCTCTTTCTCCTGGCTCAGGTCTATCTCCATATAAACCAGGCCTATATCCCCGTCAATGGACGGGGGATTGGATACAAAACCCGAGGGTTCAGCAGAGATTATCCTTACTGAAGGCTGGGGGCCTGTAAGTACGGGAACAGGGAACCATACCTGAAGGAGACCGGTCTCAGGGAGCTTATCCCTCGGAATATTGAGCCTTCCTTTACCCCTGTAGGATACAGGGTTGCAAAAGGGCTGCCAGGGTTTTGCATCTTTTAAGTCAATAATGGTCTTAAGCTGTTCATAACCCCTTTTATAGCCTTCAAACATGGCCGAGTCCTGCCGGAAAAGGTCAGGATTCCTGAACTTTATATTGGCTGCAATATCGGCAAAATACATCTTTTCCCCGTCAATTACCCTGTGCTCAAGGCTCTCACTGCTGATCCACCCCTCAATTTCTTCTGCTGAGATATCAGGAAACTCCTTTTTCAGCTCTTCCCGGAGATCATCTTCCTTTATGGAAAACTCCTTTTCTATAATGATCAGATCCTGGCGAGCGATCATGGATTCCCTGGCCATGGCATCCATTCCTTCCTCGCAGAATGCCTGAGAAGCAAGGCCGTAAAGCTCTTTTGACCTTGAATAATTCCCTGTTTCCTCCTCAGCCAAAGCCTGCTTATACAGCTCGCCGGCGGAAGCATGCTCCTGGGAATAGGCCGTGGTAATTATCAGGCAAAATATGACACCTGCACTAATTATAATCCTTTTAGCGATCTCCATATTCCACTCCTTGTCTCATTACTTACATTTTTTAATAATACTCTTTTAAGGCATAAATATCCAGCATTATTCCTGCAGTTTCAGAGCCCTGCAGGCCATTTAAATTCCGGTTGCCCGGCGAAGCTGTCTGACCGCAGTTTCAATATCCCCGGACATGCTTATAGCTGATATGACAGCTATGCCCGATGCTCCGGCTTTTATGCATTCGGATGCATTTGACGGGTTTATGCCCCCTATTGCAACCACAGGAAGCCTGCATTCTCTGCAGAATTTTTCAAGCCCTTTAATTCCTGCTGATTTTATCCTGGTATCTGTTTTTGAGCCGGTTTCAAATATGGCACCGTATCCGACATAATCCGCCCTGTCCATAAAAGCCCTCTGGGCTTCCCGGATATTATCTGCGGTTATACCTATTATCCTGTTCTGGCCCATCAGTCTTCTTGCCTCGCAGCAAGGCATGTCCCTCTGGCCCAGGTGGACACCGTCTGCATCAACAGCAAGGGCTATGTCAAGCCTGTCATTTACCAGAAAGGGTATACCTTCTGCATCCGAAAGGGCTTTGAGCCTTTTTGCAAGGATATAAAAATCATGACCGTCAAGGTTCTTGGCCCTTAACTGCAGCATGCTTATACCCGATTTTAAGGCTGTTTCTGATATTTCTGTTATATCCCTGTTTCCGGTAATTTCAGGGTCTGCTATGAAGTAGAGACTGTAATTAATTTTTTTCAAACCGTCTTCTTTTCTATCCTTACATTCTTTTCAATTATAGAAGGATCAAGGCCATAGACCATGTCAATGAATTTCATCCTGAAATCAGCAGGGCCTTTAACACCGTCTTTTTCTGTCAATTCCCCGGCCATGCTGTAAATGGCAAGGGCGCAGGCCGCTGCAAGAGCCCAATCCTTCTCCATGCTTATAAAGGCGGCAACAATAGAGCCTGCCATACAGCCGCTTCCCGTAATCCTGGGAAGGTATCCGGAATCATTCTTTATCACATACATATCCCTGCCATTGAATACATAATCATGTTTACCGGTTACTGCAGTAATGGTTGAAAATCTTTCCCAGGCGGAAGAAACAACGGCTTCAGGCTCACCTCCGCCCAGGGAATCGACACCGGATACCACACCGCCAAGCCCGGCAAGGCTGGATATTTCACCCAGATTGCCCTTGAGAACTGAAATTTTATGGCGTTTGAGCATGCTTTTCGCCACATCAGACCTGTAGGCCGTAGCCCCTGCTCCGACAGGGTCAAGGATCACCGGAACACCCTTTCTGTTTGCGCATTCTATGGCAATATTCATGCTGTCGACCCATTCGGTACCCAGGGTTCCTATATTGATGACCAGAGCACTGGCAAGGCCTGTCATCTCATCCATTTCATTGCACGAGTGAGCCATTACAGGGGATGCGCCCATGGCGAGGGTAAAATTTGCAGTGTCATTCATTACAACAAAATTTGTAATATGGTGGATAAGAGGCCTTTTTTCCTGCATTTTTGCAAATAATTCGGCTGAAATCCTGCCAAAATTCATAATTTTCTCCTTTCAATTTATCCAGAAATTCCAGAATTCCTCTAATTTCTAGAGTAAAATGCTACCCTGTTATAACTTTTTATAATACAATACTGTACTATGAAAAAGAGAAAAATACAGGATATCCTGTCAGATGATTCCAGTGCTGACAGGGAGCCTTATTACTGCCTATGCCGCTTGCGAGAGGCTGTAAATCCAGGTTTCAGCCATGAATGGTAAATCCAGAAAATACCGTCTCCACGGCCTGCCACCCTACAGGACAGCTGTCGTTCACGGCGGGCCGGGGGCCATAGGCAGTGTCGGGGACCTGGCATCCGAACTCGGCAGGCACTTTGGAACCATTGAGCCCTTTCAGACCCAAGACAGCATCCCCGCTCTTATTACCGAGCTTGAAGAATCTCTGCCCCGGGAACCGGTTATATTGATAGGGCATTCCTGGGGGGCTTGGCTTTCTTATCTTTTCTCGGCTGAGTATCCGGACAGGGTGAAGATGCTGATTCTATTATCAAGCGCTCCCTTTGAGGAAGGGTATGCACCCGAGATTGAAAAAAAGAGGCTGAAGCGTCTGGACAGCCAGGAAAGAAAAGAATATTTCCATCTTTTAGGCATGATGGCAGGAAAAAACGCAGGAGATTCCTGCCTCTCAAGGTTTGCAGAGCTGATGGAAAAAACGGACAGTTACGCCCTGGCAGTCCCTAACAGCCAAAAGGCAGTCATTGATCTGGATTTATTCAGGAAAATCTGGGGCGAGGCTTCCAGCTTAAGAAAAAACGGCGGGCTGATAAGGACTGTACATTCTTTATTCCCCGATATTATCATAATACACGGCGAAGATGACCCCCATCCCTTTGAAGGGGTCCTTTACCCCCTGGAAAAAGCCCATGTACGTATAGCAAGCCATCTCCTTGCAAGGTGCGGCCATTACCCCTGGCGTGAAAAATATGCCCGTAAATCATTCTACAGGATTCTGCTATCCTGTCTCCGCAAATAATATAAAACATGAGGCCATTTTCTATCGTTATATTCTACGGATATTCTAATTTTAGAGGTGCCCGATGAATTATGATATAATGCCCCCGGTTGCGGAAAAGAAGGTAAAAAGGATTAAGGTCCACGGCCATGTCAGGGAAGATGCCTATTACTGGATGAATGACAGAAAAAGCAGAATGGTTGCTGAGCACCTTAAACAGGAGAACGCTTACTGCAAAGCGGTAATGAGCGACATTTCCCCTCTGGCCGAGAAAATCTTCAGGGAAATCAGGTCACGGATTAAGGAAGATGACGATTCTGTACCCTACAAAAAGGGAGAATACTACTACTATGAAAGGCATGAGAAGGGAAAGGAGTACCCGATATACTGCAGGAAGAAAGATTCTCTGGAAAATACTGAAGAGATAATATGCGACATGAATGAATATGCCGGGGATCACAGCTATTTCAGCGGGAGAATCGCCATATCTCCGGACAATCGCCGGTTTGCCCTCACCGTTGACAGAGTAGGAAGGTTCCTTTATTCAGTAATAATCAAGGATATGGACACCGGCTCCCAGGACATTGCCAGCCTGGAAAACCTTTCCGGTCAAATAGTATGGGCAGAGGACAATGAGCATATCCTGTCTGTGGAAAAGGATCCGGTTACATTAAGGGCCTGGAGGGTGCTTTCCTATAGTATAAAATCCTGCAGGACCAGCTGTCTTTATGAAGAAAAGGATCCGGCTTTCTCTGTGCATCTGGAGAAATCTGCAGACAGGAGATTCATATTCATTATCTGCAGGTCCACCCTTTCTTCAGAGATTCATTATATAAGCTCCGCTGATCTCTCAAAGGCTGAGCTTTTCAGCCCGCGCAGGAGAGACCTGCTTTACCAGGTTGACAGCATGAATGACCGGTTCTTTATAAGGGCAAGCTTTGACCGCCGTAATTTTGAACTGCTTTGTGCACAATACGGGAGAACAGCGGAAAAATCCTGGCAGAGCATCATACCTTACAGGAGAAATACTGATATTGAGGACATGGTATTGTTTTCCGAATACCTTGTCCTTTCTGAAAGGCAGGAAGGCCTCGTAAACCTGAGAATCCTGAGCTATGACCTAAAGACCGATTATAATGAAGATTTCGGACTGGAAGCCTACCATACCTATATTATGGACACAAACGAATCAGGCTCAAATCTGCTGAGATATTCAGTGCAAAGCCTTAATACACCTCCTGAAATATATGAGCATGATCTGCGGGATAATAAAAAATACCTGAGAAAGCGCAAAAGGGTAAAAGCAGGCTTCACACCGGATAATTACCAGGTAAGAAGGATTTTCATCCGTGCCAGGGATGGTGTTATGGTTCCCGTTTCCCTTGTCTACAGGAAAAACTGCTTTTCAAAGGGAAAAAATCCATTATTTATCAGGGCCTATGGCTCCTACGGCTATCCGAGCGACCCGGGTTTTGACAACAGCCTTGTAAGCATCCTGGACAGGGGTTTTGTGTGTGCCCTGGCTCACGTGAGGGGCGGGGGAGACATGGGAAGGGAATGGTATGAGGATGGCAAACTGCACAGGAAAAAGAATACCTTCTATGACTTTATAGACTGCACCCGGGGTCTTTTAAGAGAGGGCTACGGCCGTAAAGACATGGTTTTCGGAATGGGCGGAAGTGCAGGGGGCCTGCTAATAGGAGCTGTTGCCAATATCAGCGGTGGGCTTTACAAGGCTCTTATCCCATCTGTCCCCTTCGTTGATGTAGTAACCACAATGCTGGACGACACCATACCCCTGACCACATTTGAATACGACGAATGGGGGAACCCCCGTAATAAAAATGACTACGAATATATGCTAAGCTATTCGCCCTATGACAATGTTCAGGCCAGAGCCTATCCCCACATGTATATACTTTCAGGCTTCCATGACAGCCAGGTCCAGTACTGGGAACCAGCAAAATGGGCTGCAAAGCTGAGAGAAATGAAGACCAGTGACAGCCTGGTGCTTTTTGAGTGCGATATGGCAAGCGGACATGGCGGCCCCTCCGGAAGATACAGGGGTATAAAAAGGACTGCCAGGGTGTGGGCCTTTATGCTGGACCTTACAGGGATCAAGGAATAATCAGTCTATTCTGGAAATGGACCCGGCATGCCCTTCAAAGGCCAGTACCTCAAAGCGATTTTCTCCGGTTATAAAAAGATAAATGTTCCCGGAAGGGTGATGGTTCAATAAAAGGTCCTCTTTCTCTCCCCCGGTAAATCGTCCTCCGGCTGTCCTGCTGAAAGGGGCGAAGGCAAACAGAGACCATGACAGGGTCTCGTGATTATAGTAATAGGTTCTCTGGCTGTAGGGCAGAAAAACCTCTTTTCCAGGCCCTGATACCATATCCGCGATTTGGATGCTGTGTCCGCTGTCAGGGCTCCCCCATGTAATCCTGCTGATGGCAAGACCTTTTTCCAGGCTCTGTTTATAAACCCATACAGAATTATCTACTATATCCTTTATAATATCAAAACATGCGTATTTGTCACCCTGGCTCCTGCCTGGAGTATAGGATGCAAGATATACACCATAGCCTGCAAAGGACATGACCAGCTCACTGAAGCCATCCCCGGTAATATCACCGGACAGCAACTGATCAGGGCTGATATTCAAAATCCTTGAGAAACTGCTGTCTGAAAAGTCATATATATAAAGGCCCTGCAGGCCGTTAAAACTGACAGCAATTTCATCAATCCCCATAATATCCCTGTCAAGGTTTACCGCATGGACTATCCCGGCATCGCTGGAAACTATACTGCTCCATGAGCCCTGCAGGTCATCATTAATATAAAGGCCGTGCCCTGTGAAGGATGCAATTATTCTTTCTGCCTGAGAAGCGGAGGTTTTTGCCAGAGCAAAATCCCCGATATCCGTTATATTAACGGGCGAAATCCTTGTCCATGCCCTGCCGTTCAAATCATAGAAATAAAGCCCGTAACCCTGCAGGACTGCCACAATGTCCGGGACTCCGTTTCCTGTAATATCTCCCGCCAGCAGTTTTGAAGCCGCTGTATTATGGATTTTATCCCACAGAGAGCCTTTATCCTCAAGGCAGTTGCCCTGTTTCTGGCTGTAGCTCCACAAATATATCCCGGGAAAAGCAGGGTTTTCAAGGCTCAGGACTGCATCATCCGCGGGGGGCTGGGAAGTATCAGACAGCTTCCAAACATGGACAATAAGCTGTCCCCATCCGTAGGCATCGCCCTCGGCAACATACAGCAGATTATTTGAACTGTCGCAGGCAGAACTCAGTATACTGCAGTTTTCATTGTAGAACATTTCTCTGTCAAGTCTCAGGGCTGTATAGGGCTGGGGTTCATGGGGTTCAATCTCCCCCTGGACAACACGTGCCAGCTGAAGTGGGTCATATAGCATAATCATGGGTATGAAGATGTTTGACCTCCATCCCTTTCCATTGGGGTCTGTATCAGGAAATTCAGGAAAGGGGATATTCCATTCAATCCATGTAAGGGGCATGCTCTCGCCGGTATACCCGTACCAGCAGTCTCCCACGGCGTTTTTCCCAATCATTGCAACAGCGGATTTATCCCCTGCTTCCAGCCAGACTCCGCCGGGCCAGTCATCAGCATGGTTATAATATACAACTGAATCAGGAAATTCATACTGGCCGGCATTATAGACCGATCCGTATTCAAGAAGGGTTATATAATCAAATCCGGTATTATCAGGAGGATTTTCCCCATAATCCCAGGGTGCAAAGGCATAGAGGGCAGGCCCCATGCCGCTCAACCCCCCGTCTCTGTATCTCCCGATAAAAAGAGATTTTGAATCATAATGAAGGGAAGCATAATCATGATCTATTGAAAAAAGATAATTATTCAGCTGAGGGTCATAGGGTCCCTGATTGCACGGGCCTGCGCAGTGGGCATAGGGATGTACCTGTGATGAAAGGTCACCGGGACTGCACCAGCTGACAGAGGGGGTTTTACCGCTCATATCCAGCTGGTAATGGAATCCCCAGCTGTTATACAGCCGGAATTCTGAAAGCGATGCCCGGGGGCTCACAATTTCAAGCCCTATCCTCCACACATCAACATATTCCCAGTTATCAATCTCCGGGGGCCTTATATTGACAGGAGACTGAATAAGGTTCGCGGTATTCAGGTCGCTGGCATCCCTATTAGGTGAAATCACAGGGACAGGGATGGAAATCTCCCCTATATACCCATACTCCTGCTGATTGAGGTCTGAAATGAAAAGAGAGCCGGGATAGCCGTCCAGGGAGCCCGAACCGCTCTGTCCTCCGTCCCCCTCAGGATAATAGGCAAACCCTTCGCCTCCATAGGCAAAAATATCCTCTGGCAGTTTAAATGCCCCCAGATATTCAAAGTCCGTTCCTGAGGGAAGGCTGTCGCTGACCGCCAGAGCATTGGTCCGGGCAAAGACCGGGCTGGACAGCAAGCTCCAGTTACCGGCCTCATCCACTGCAACTACTGAAAATTCATAATCTGCAAGGGGTTCCAGGAGGGATGCCGTAAAGCTGTTAATAAGGGAATGACCTTCTATCTCATCACCGTTATAGATAAAGTATTCATAAATACCAGAATCATCCCAGGGTATATCCCACGAGAGAGAGATCCTGGAACCGGAAAGCACCTGGGCTGACAAATCGGACACAGGATCAGGGGGTGTAATATCTGCATCATAAAGAAGCTCAATCCTGTCACATATAAGATACTGCTTCTGCTCATGCTCTCCCCACTCAATATGAAGGTTTACGTTCACCATATTATGGCTCCCGGAACAGCTGTTGACCCCGCTTTCGGCAATATTAAAAACAGATTTTGCCTCGGAATACGCAGGCACGCTTATCATGGCCTCCCTGTAATTATAGAAATTCCTCATGGTAAACCAGGTCCCGTAAATGCCTGAGGCCGGATAGTCAGGATCATTAAAGCTGATCCTCGGAATAAACCTTATCTCATGAGAGGAATTGTTATACCAGGTCACGACAATTCTATCTCCGGAGACAAAATCCCTGTATACTCCCTGTATCCCAAAATAATCATTATATTCACCAAGGCTGGATAGAGCCACGAGGCCCTCAGGGCCGTCAGGGGTATAATCAGCATGGGGGCTTTTCAGTACCGTATTCCAGTTTTTTAGGCCGTACAGGTTTCCAGCCTCAGAACTGCCGAAATCAGCAAGTATAACACCATAGGCACTTTTTGCCGTAATGGAGAGAATAGCTGAAATCACAAAGAAAATAATCATTCTTCTCATGGCCTGGTTATCCTTTAGATATTTTTCACCCATTAATCTATTATCGGTCTAAACCGGGTTATGTTGCCCGGAAAAAAACTCTAAAGGATGCTTCTGTTTTCTCAGCAGGTAACAGGTTTATTTTCAGGCTTTGCATGGTTTTTGCAGGCAAGCTCTGCAGGTTCGCCGGCCGGACATAAAAGCCCATGCTCCTTGCTGGCACAGCGGACAGGAGACAACATCCCGCCCAGAAGCCTGACAGGCATGTCTTTCATTTTTATCCAGACTACTCCCATAGTAAACAGCAGTGCCAGCAGTATAATAAAGAACAGTATCCAGCACCCCGTGTTTTTCTTCTTTTTGACGGCCTTAGGCTTTTTAGCCGGAGGCTTCTCTATTGCGGGCTTTTGTATTTCCCTGGGGGGCACCGGTTCAATGATAATCTCTTCCTTTATCTCCGGTTTATCCCGGAATTCATTTTGGGCGGGTTTCCGTGTCCCTGCTTCAGCCGGGGCATATTCATGCTCTATGGTGGCCTCTTCATCCCCCTGGGGCTGTCCGTATTTAAGGGTTGTGGACCCCATTATAATAAGGTCCCCGGGCTGAAGGACAGCTTCCAGTACCGGCCTGTCATTTACAAAAACGCCGTTGGCGCTTTCTGTATCCTTCAACAGGGCTTTTCCTTTTATTAACTCTATTACAGCATGACTTCCGGAAACCATTGGGTCATTTATCACAATATCCGAGTCCTTCCTGCCTATGGTAAACGGGGAGCTTTTTACAGCAAAACATTTTCCCTTGTCCTCGCCCGATACAACCAGCAGGGTGTGCATTGATACCTGATTTTTGAGCCTGGTTTCATCCCTTTCTTCTTCTGTTTCCTGTTTCTCCTCCATGACCTCTTCCTGAACCGGATGCCCGCATTTAACGCAGAACCTGTCTTCAGGTTCAATCTGACCGCCGCATTCCGGACAGGATTTTTTTGCCAGGGCATTGTCCCGGATTGTATTATCTATATCGGGCCCTCTTGATTTCAGTGTTTCCTGGGCGATTTTAAAGACAAGCTCGGTATCGCCTATTTTTACCCTGTCACCGGGAGATATCCTGGCCTGGGTAACCCTGACATCATCAAGGAAAACGCCGTTAATGCTTTCAAGGTCCCGGAGGGTAATATTATCCTCCAGGATTTCAATACTTGCATGCCTTGCGGATATTTTCGGGTCATCTATATTAATATCCGCACCCTTGCGGCCTATTATGCTGAGGGGGTTTTTAAGGGCTATTACATTGCCCTGGTCCGGTCCTGTAATGATCTCAAGAAGGTTTACGGGTCCAGGTTCAACCGGTCCTGCTTCCTCTTTGTCTTCATCCCTGATGGTAGCTACGTCATCCATAAGAGGAATTTCCTGTTCCTTTTTATTATATTCAAGAATGGTCTCGCCGAGCCTTAGCTTATCCCCGTCAGAAAGCCGGGCTTCTTCAATTTGCCTGCCATTGTGGAAGGTGCCGTTGGAGCTCCCCAGATCCTTCACTGAAGCAATACCTTCTTTGATATCAATGCCTGCATGCTTTGAGGATATCTTTGAATCCCTGATAACAATGTCTGCATTCTTTCTCCCTATTATGGTAACAGGCTTTTCAAGATAGAATATGCTTCCATGCTCTTCCTTGTTCAAAATCTTAAGCGTGTGCACATATTCAGCATCGCCGGCCTGGCGGTGGTCCCGGGCCGGGAGCGAATCCCAGCCGCACCGGGGACAGAACCGGTCCGACACATTCATTTTTGACCCGCATTTTCTGCAGTGTGACTGCTCCATTTTTCCCCTCCTTTCAGCCTTTTATAAAGGGTATTTCAAAACAATAAAGTTCCTGCCTTTTTTCATTATACAGGATTTACATATAAAAATAAATATTCTTTTTGATCCTGGAGTTTTTATTTGCCAGCACCCTGTTTAATTTAATATAATGAATAAAATTTTACAAGGAGATATTTAATGCCTCCTATACTTACCATGTCAATTATCATAATGGCCGGCTTCATCGGAGGGGAGTTAGTTAAAAAAACAGGCCTTCCGAAGATTACTGGCTATATACTTGCGGGTATTGTCCTGAACCCTGAAGTGACTTCTTTTCTTCCGGCTGACTTCATTAATCACACCGACGTGCTGACGAGCATTGCCCTCGCCTTTATTACCTTTTCCGTAGGCGGAACCCTTTATTTAAAAAGAATAAGGTCTCTGGGCAAAGGTATAATCGGTATAACCATTTTTGAAGCGGAAATGGCACTTATCATCGTCTTTTTCGGCTTTCTTGCTTTATCCCCTATTTTGTTGACCGGTGATAATCCAGGCTGGTTTACCCTGTACCTTCCCTTCAGCCTCCTGGCTGCAGCTCTTGCCTCGCCTACCGATCCGTCGGCTGTGCTGGCTATAGTCCATGAATATAAATGCGAAGGGGAGGTGACGTCAACCATACTGGGAGTATCTGCCATGGACGATATACTGGGAATTATCAACTACAGCTTCTGCGTGGTTCTTGCTGCAGCCTTCGTACTGCACCAGAGGTTCAGCTTTGAAAAATCCGTCCTTATACCTGCCGGGCAGATACTGCTTACAATTGCCCTCGGCATATTGTTCGGTTTTATTCTGAACCTGCTTACAAAAATTATAAGGAGTGAAACCGAGGGGACTCTGATTGTCGTCATTTTCGGCATGCTGATGCTGTGCTACGGGATAGCGACAGTACTTGATATTGACCAGCTCCTGGCAACCATGACCATGGGTATTATTGCAGTCAATTTCAATATGCACAGGGAAAAGATCTTTCACATGACAGAGAGATACACTGAAACAATTATATTTGTAATATTTTTCACCATAAGCGGAATGCAGCTGGATTTTACATATATGAAAGAATCCATGATTCTAATATTACTGTTTTTCGTATTAAGAATGCTGGGTAAATATCTGGGTACCCTTATAGGCTCAAAGCTCACCGGTTCTTCCAGAAACATCAGAAAATACACCATAGGGGGACTGGTTCCAACGGGGGGAATAGTAATAGGCCTGGCTCTCCTGATAAAAAATGACAGCGATTTCTCCGGCTTTTCCCAGTTAATACTCAGCTTTATTCTGGGAGCAGTGGTTATTCATGAGCTTTTCGGCCCGATTATCTCGAAATGTGCCCTGAAAAAAGCCGGAGAGATTAAAAAGAATAAGGCATAAAGCCTCACTCAATCCAGAACTGCCACCGGATACCGCGGGAAATGCCCTTTGTCTCTATTCTAAGCAGGGTTATATTTGTATCGGGCCTGAAGGTCCATGATACTGTTTTGCCGGATTTTACCGAGGGAAAGACGCTGAACTCCTCATAATCTTCCGAATGTTCCGGGCTTTCAAAGTAAAGCTTGAAGGTAGGCATGGAGGGCTGGGATTCCTTGTCAGTCCTCTTTGCCTTTACCTTATAGCCGGTATTTGCCTTGAGCTTTATTTTCCCGGTAAACTGGTAAGCGTCCTCATCCCAGTCCAGCTTAATCTTTTTAGTCCCAGATTCTGCAATTAAAGGAAACAAAAGAAGAACCAGGAGCATTAAGGAAAAAAAGTTTTTCATAGTTCTGCCTCCTTTGTAATTATTTATATCCCCATAAAAATAGCGAGCTGCTACCCCAGCTCTGTAACCGGGGCTTCGGCAGCCCATAAATCATGGATAAAACCATACAGGTTCCTGGTGACTGATATTTTATAGGGTGTCGGATTCAGAGCCCGCAGATGGTCGCTTCTCATACCGGAGAGCTGTTTAAGAACAAATTCTCTTATTTCATGGCAGGAGCGCTTTTCTTTTACCCTCCTTCCATCCCAGTACAGCCTGGTAAGTGGCTCAACCCTTTCCGGCACGACCACTGCCCTTTTTATCTCGTTAAAGGGATGCCTGCACATCACTTTCTCTCCCTTTTCAGGAGGAGCATCCCCGGTCAGTACCATCAGATCCAGCACCGGATATCCCTCACGGCCATAAATCCTGTAGACATCCTTCCTTCCTGGAATAGTGACCTTCCCCAGGTCCTGGGAAATCTTTATCCTGGGCTGGCCATCGGCTTCAACAAGCTTATAGACGCCCCCCAGGGCCGGCTGGGCCTGGCATGTAACCAGATGGGTGCCTATTCCGAAGATATCTATCTGATGGCCCTGGGAATTCAGAGAATACAGTACCTCCTCATTTATATTATTGCTTGCCACGATTTTCAGAAAAGAGAGGTCTATCTCATAAAACAGGCTGGTATCAACGAACATTTTTCGTGCAGTTTTTGACAGGTGGGCAAGGTCGCCGGAGTCTATCCTTATGCCTATGGGCTTAAATCCCAATTTTATCAGGGCAAGGGCAACGCACAGGAAATTTGGTATCCCTGACCTCAATGTATCATAGGTATCTACCAGGGCCAGGAAGCTGTCCGGATAGGACAGGGCATAGGCTACAAAGGCTGAGAGTTCACCCAGGTTGGTATTCTCAAAGTTAAGCTCTTTCCTTATTTCCATGGATATCTCCAGCAGATTGGACTGCCGTCCGTCCGGCCCGCAAATCATGGGATTGCTGATATCTCCAGGACCTTTGAAGGCCTGGACATAGGAATGGGCATGGGTGCCTGCAACCGGGATACCGAAAAGCATTCCGGCAAGAACATTGCTTGTGGATTCAAAGCCCCCTATATAGGAATACCTGGAGGCTGAAACTGCTCCGTCAATTCCCTGGGCTCTGCGGAGACCGAATTCAATAAGCCTTTTCTCCCTGCCGGCTGCAATCCTGAAGCGAGAGGCATTGGTAGCAACAAGGGAAGGAAAATTCACCAGGTTCAACAGCGGGCTTTCCAGGAGCTGGCATACCGCAAGAGGCCCTTCAACCCTGATCAGGGGTATATTGGGAAAAGATATGGTTCCTTCATCAATGGCGTAAAGCCTTACCTTTGAGGCATCCACTCCTGCCAGCCATTTAAAGAAGTCTTCATCCCTGATATTCATCTTGGAACAGAGATAATCAATATGTTCATCCTCAAAACGGTACCTTTCCAGAAAGGAAAGAACCTCCTCAAGACCGGCAAATATTGCGAATTCTCCCAAAAAGGGGTTTTCCCTGAAAAAGAGGTCAAACACCGCGGGTTTATCATGTATTTTATTCCTCCAATAGCTGTATGCCATGGTAAGCTGATAATAATCCGTAAGCATAGGCGACGCGAAACTGTTATAGGTCAGCATCAAACTCCTCCTTTCAGCGGTTCCCAGTTTTCCGTGAGATTTCTGGAACTGGTAATATTAAAGCCGGATTCTTTTAATTCTTCAAAACGCCTGTCCGATATATCCGTGAAGTCCGCAATCCCGGGTATTACCACCGGCGATGTGCAGTCCTCCAGTACGTAGACCTTTTCAGCCATGCTTTTGTCCCTGTGCCGTATATATTCCTCCAGGTCTCCCAGTGTCCAGGCCATGCAATGGCTTTTGGCCTGTCCTGCCAGTATTATTCTGTCATAATGGATTAGCCTGTTTAAAAGCTCATTATCAGGTTTAACAGGGTGCTTATCTATATCAGCCAGGACTTCCGGGTTAAAAATGGAGTAATTTTCGCTCAAAGGCTCAGAGCCTTTTACCTCAAAACGGGACTGGCTGTATCTTACTGTATTATGAAAAAAAACCGCCTCTTCAACAAATGGCACAAGGCAGTGGCCTATCCCTCCGAGCATTGCATGAAAGGGCCATATTATAAGCTCGTATTTACTGCTTTTTTTCAGTGATTCTACATAATAAAGGATGTAATCCTGGACTTTCTCATAGTCTGCATAGCCAAGGCTTTTCACGATTTCAGGATTCAGCACATATTTTTTCCCCCTTATGTCCCTGATTGTTATAACAGTATTGGGTTTCGGATGCCGACCCTCACTGTCCACAAAGAAAATGGGATGAAATATCTGCATAATATGGTGGGTATCCATGGTAGGGATTATATCGGTAATCCTGTCAAGGTTCTGGTATATGAACCTGCAGAGTCTTTTATTATCCTCCACGGCTCCCTGCCCGCTCCTTCCAGCGACAAAAAGCTCAAAACCTGGTATGCAGAAGGTGTTCTGAACATCGACCAGGACAAGGCATACCCTTTCCTTGTCCATGGACGATGGCTTTATCCGGTGCCTTTTCCTGTATTCCAGGGCATTTTCAAATACAAGCTGATAATCAACCCGGTAGATTTTATCAGCCTTAGTTTCATCATAATGACTGGGGATTTCAAGTTTGCACATATTCATCTCCTTTCAGAAATCCAGGTCACAGCCGATACCTGGTTTACTGCCTGCAAAAAGCACTCCTTTCCGGAGGGTGACAGCTCCTTCAGAGGGGTCTCCACTCAGGGAAAGGTGGCTGTCCAGGTCTGCATACAATACATTGGGCCTTGCCAGGGCAAAATGCAGACCGGCTGCAACCGAAAGTGCCGATTCATCCATACAGCCCACCATAGTCTCAAGCCTGGCAGATAATGCAACAGCATTAATCAGCATTGCTTCGTTAATACCCCCTACTTTCACCAGCTTTATGTTTATCATGTCCACCAGGGACATTCTTGCAAGCCTGAAGGCATCCCTGAGGGTAACAAGGCTTTCGTCGGCCATCACAGGGATAGATACGCTTTTTGTAACCTGCCTTAAAAGGTCATATTCTGTTTTTGGTGTAGGCTGTTCAATCAGTTCTATCCTTGCTTTCTTTGTCTCTTTTACAAAATGGATTGCCTCCTGGACACTATAGCCCTGGTTTGCGTCAAACCTCAGCTCCATCTCCCTGCCCAGGCCATCTCTAAGTCCCTTTATCTTGTCAATATCCTCATTTACATTGAGCCCGCCCTTTATCTTTATGCTTTTAAATCCCTGCTTTTTGTATTCCAGGGCTTTTTTCAGGGTTGTATCAGCATCCAGTATCCCGATGGTTATACTGGTTTTTATACGGTCCCTGAAACCGCCGAGCATTCTCCAAAGGGGAAGGCCAGCAGTTCTGCCCAGAATGTCATAAAGCATTATATCTACCCCTGCCAGTACGGAAGGCTCTTTCCCTATCCTATTTTTGAGGCTTAAAAGTATTTTAGCAGTCCTTAAAGGGTCTGCCCCGATAAGCGACGGAATGACAATCTCCTGCAGGGTTTTCATTGCGCCTTCGGGGGTTTCTCCAGTAATGGCAAGGTCCGGACAGCAGCATCCAAAACCGGTAATCCCCCTGTCGGTGTCAGCCCTTATAAAGATATTAACCGCCCTGTCAATGGTCTCATAGGCTATGGCATAGGGCTCAGTGAGCTTCATGTCCGCTCTATACAGCCTTATGGCCTTTATCTTCATTATCAGTATTTCCTCTGATATATTTCATCCAGGGTGAGGTTTTTCAGTTCTTCAACAAACCTGACAAGATTGGATATTATGAGTTCCCATATAGCCTCTCCCTTTTTCCGGCTTGCCCTGGTGGGGTCCCCAAGAACACCGCTTTTGGATATCCTGGCAGTCCTGGTATACCAGTCAATGCTTCTCTTCTGGGTAAAGTTGAGATACCTGCTGGAAAAGTCTGGTATGAAGGATTCAGCCTTGCTTATATCCACCAGCTCCTGCCTGTTGGCAAGGGATGTGCTGGTCTCCACCTCTCCTGCATGTACGTCATTAGGGGTTTCTATCAGCTCTGACACATCGATATCACTGGATTCACCGCTGTCGACACAGGTAAATATGTGGGCATCCCTGTTGATTTTCTGGGCCGCCATATTCAAAGCAGGGCTGTTCCCCCCATGGCCGTTTATGATCACAAGTTTGGTAATGCCATTTTTTGCCAGGCTCATTCCAATATCGTAGATAAGGCTGGATAGGGTATCAGGGCCTATGCTTACCGTTCCAGCAAAATCCTCGTGATGATAGGATACTCCGTAGGGAACCAGGGGCAGGACAAGGGGTATGGGGTCCCTGCACCTTAGCGCCACTTCCCTGCAGAGAAAGCCCGCATCAAAGGCATCGGTGTCAAGGGGCAGGTGGGGACCGTGCTGTTCTATGGAACCGACGGGAAGCAGTGCGATATCCACGGCGGATAAGTATTCCTTTGCTTCAGTCCATTTAAGATTACCCCACTCAAAGGGAAGGCTGTTTATTTTTTTCATGTTTTTTCCACTCTTTTCCAGTATTTCAAAACGATAGGGCTTATTCACCAGAGGTTCATTAAAAAGGTCCAGCTCAACCCATACCCTGCCTACTTTCCTTACCGCTTTTTTGCAATACTGCAGGAAAATTCGGTAGATGGGAATCCTGATATCGGCAGGCATGGTGTCAAAGGGGGACTTTTCACTGTCAAAGCGGAGGCAGGTAACCTCATGCCTGGGCTTTACAGCAGTTTTTGTTTTGCTGTCCCGGCCCAAACCCATGCCGGAAAGCAGGTATAAGGCATGCTGAGTACAGGCCGGCTCCTGGTGAAGGCCCTTTTTCATGAAATCCGAAAGGCATTGCTTTATCTGCCTGTCATCATACCCGCAGTTACGCGGGTCGCCGCCCAGGGCGGTAAGCATGCCTGCTATCCGCCTGCATTTCTCACAGTGCCCGCAGGGTTTTGCATTACCCAGCTTTATATCCGCTGAATGGCATGAGACCTGGTGTTTCTGAATATCGGGATACCTGCTGTAAAGAATGTTCTGTATCATGAGCTCGGAAAGATTCCTCAGCAATGAGAACTGCATTATGCTGTAGCCTTTTTTCCTGTAATACCTTGTCAGGGCATTGTCAAAATACCTGCTCTGGTCATAGAGGCCGTTATAATGGGTAATACCCTTGAATGAGAGCCGGTAGGTCGTATCGTATTCATCACCTATTATGATTCTTCCAATACCCCTTTTCCTAACAAGGGGTAAAACTCCAAAGATAAATACGGCAACAGTCCATAACCTTAAGGGGTAATCGTCAGAAGGCATATTACCGTAGTTATTCCGGATAAAGCTGAGATTTTTCAGGAAAAAATTAAAGACCCGGTCAGAATTTGTCCAGACCCGTGAAGTATTCGGGAAATGGTTCTTAAAGTACCTGTAGGCGTTAAGGGAAGTGAACCAGTGCCTCCCTGACTCATTTACAAAAACGGGATGAACCTCTTTTTTTAGTTCATTCAGGAGAGAAAAGCTCAGGAGGCTGTCCTTTCCTCCGCTGGACAATACAGCATAGCTTTCCCGGGAGTTATGCCAGACCGCTTTTTCTGGCTCCTGTGGACCCAGGAACTCTGTCACTGCACGGGGATATGCCTCACCTGACGGTGAGGCAAGCCTGCTTCTTATGCTGTCTTTAATGTAGATATTGGGTTTTAGTATCTTTTTGACCAGGATTTCTCTGGAAGTAATATCAATCATTTCCTTTATGAATTTCCTGTCTTCGGAAGAAAATAAGCCGTTGAACCTTATTTTTTTTGCAAAAAGGCCATAGTTGAAAGCCAGCTGGGAACCGATAAT
>CAYSKJ010000007.1:0-40348 GCA_964431655.1 uncultured bacterium
CTGTGGGTATCAGCCCCGAAAGTCACTTTTATCCCCCCTGCCTTTTTATAAAGCTCGAGCATGGCCCTGGATGGCATTGCCTCATTTAAACCTGCTCTGAGGGAGGATGTATTAATCTCCAGGGCAATTCCCTTCTTAACCATAACAGAAAATATATGCCTGATATAATCCTCAGACCAGAGACTCCTGCCAAAATACCTTTTAGGAAAGTCAATATGCGCCATGGAATCAAAACCCCCGTAAGAAACAGCCCTTAGAACCTCCTCCCAGTATCTTGCAAAAACAGCATCCAAAGGAATATCCGCTTCCAGCATCTGTTTCGGATTCATATTATCAATCCAGTAATGGATGCTTCCGAGCATAAAATCATAGGGATGTTGCATGGCCTGATCAAACTCTCTCCTGTAAATATGGGGCTCAGCAAACTCGATTCCGCACAAAATCTCCATAGAGTCTCCGTATTTTAGCCTGGCTTTGTTAAATTCTGAAAAAAATGCATCCGCATCATAATATCCAAACCCCCTGTCCGTCCTGTTAAAATCTGCGTGGTCTGTAAAGCATATATGGCTCAGATTGAGCTCCAAAGCCTTTTTGCAGTATTCTTCCATGCTTGCTTCTGAATCACAGGAATGTCGGGTATGCACATGAAGATCCAGCAAGTATTTCTCCTTTAAGCCTGTTTTAAATCTTTTTCCCTTTTGGTTTTGGTTCGGGGACTTCCCTTTCAGTAATCCTTATCAGTTCGGTAAGCCAGTCTGAATCCTCAATTCCCTCCTCAATAAGAAAACTGACCCGCGCTCCCGGGTATGGAGATGCTTCAACAACATTTCCAATATATTCTCTGCCTCCTGTCGTCGGTTTTACATAAAGCTGATTGTCGCATACCAGGGCTACGACCTTCCGACCAATATAGATAGCATATTCGCCAAACATTTTTTTATAGCAAATGTCGCCTGCATTTTCTATCTGACCTGCAATAAACTGCACAAAATCACGATCAGTCGCCATAATATACCTCAGATTTATTCCTGGCCGAGCATTCCCTTTTTCAGCCTGTCCTGTACAGGATCAGGCCCGAGCCAGATTGCATAGAGAGACTGTTTAAACCCGTGGCCTGGTATAGTCCCCAAATTCTTTGTTTCCCCTGTGGCGCCGGACCTTAGGCTTGCATTCAAGCCCTCACCAGGGATATAGCAGAGTCTTATCTCATCCCCTTTATGGATTTCAATTCCGTCAAAAAGCGATAAAAACTTAAGGTCTTCCTCTGTCTTATAGCCTGAAGCCTTTGCCTTCTCAAATCCCTTTTCAACGGCCTTTAAGAACTTCTTCCTGGTAATCAGCCTGGAGGTAATGTTCATAATTACAGCTGAAGGCTCGTCCGTCTCAATGATTAATTTGCCTGAAGCACCTTTAAGTTCAGGTACAGTGTAAAGGGAGGAGGTGTACACTGAACCGATGATAGACATAGTTCTTTTGCCTGTCCCGCACAGCACCAGCCCCTCCTCAGCAGTCTCATAAGCGAGTATCCCGTTAAATAGGGTCAGACAGATAATAAAAACAGCAGAAATGATTATAATTTCTCTCATGATATGCCTCCTGTCGGTATCTTTATATCTATTTTATGGCATAAAAGGTTTATAAATCAATTAAATTACAATCATTTCATACAGGAAATCCGTATTTCATATATAGGATTAAAAAAAACCTTACAAATTGAGAGACAGAATAAACCGATCAGGGCCTTTGAATAAAAGACTAAGATTCCTGATTTTCCATTTTTCAGAACTGGAGGATAATGGACATGAGATATTACATTATAATTGCACTGCTTTTAATACATGTATTTTTTGCGGGTTCTTCCTTTTCAGAAGAAATCACAGGAGGTTGCTCTTCGATGTTTGACAAAGAGGCATTTTCAAGCTACCTTAAAAGTTTGAAGGCTGATGATAAAACCATAGAAAATACCCTGCATCTTAGTCAGGAATATTTCAAATTTCTTGACACCGAAAATACCTGTTATGATTATGACGGAGTTGAAGAATTTTCAAAAAGGCATATAGCAGGCAGCGAAGATGCATTACAAAAGATTATTGCAATGGCCAGGGTCTGCAAGTTCACCGGCAGGGAAAAGGGCCTTATTTATTTAATTACACTATGCAATACTATAGGAGTACTGGAAAACATAAGGGACAGATCCCTGGAGGTGGTAGGGAAGGATATTACTGCAAAGATTTTTGACAATGCAAAGGTCCCGGCTCTGGGTTCGCCAATTGATGAATATCCTGATACAATAAGGAATCTGCTGGAAAATATGAAAAAAGCCCTTCCCCCCTGCAAATACCGA
Source organism: uncultured bacterium (assembly GCA_964431655.1). GTDB lineage: Bacteria > CAYMEV01 > CAYMEV01 > CAYMEV01 > CAYMEV01 > CAYMEV01. The sequence goes on from CAYSKJ010000007.1 coordinate 2,345, forward strand.
AAAATCCTTGCAGGAAACAATCACCAGATTCCCGCTGAATCCTTTATCACACAGAAGCAAAAATATCAAGAACTTGGATCCATTGATGAATTTTTAAAATTCAGGCAGAAGAACACCATTGAAGAGATGGAGAAATGCATGAATGAGAACAGGCTATGGTATGAACAGAAGATAACGCCGGAAGTTATTCATTATATGAGAGAAAACCAGGAAGTAAATGCGGGGATCCGGTCAAAAAACAGGATCTATATTACCAAGATACCGTATATGGTCGATGAATATTTAAAAACCGAAGACTCCGGCCTTAAGCCTTTTCTTGCCTGCCACTGCCCTTTTGTCAGGGCATCCTTAAAGAAGGGCAGTATTCCTGTTCCTGGCGAATGGTGCTACTGCTCGGGAGGATTCGAGAAATTTCTCTTTGATGTAATTTTCGGCCAGGATACTGAGGTGGAACTTCTGGAAAGCGTTTTAGCCGGTGATAAGCGATGCCGATTTTCCATAATCATACCTGAAGAATGCATTAAAGAAGAATAGATTTGGCATCAATATTTTTCTTGAATTATTTTCATTTTTCTTCAATTCTTAAATAATTTTGCAGGGAAATTTTATTTTTCTGCTGGAGAATAGAATGAAACAGTTGCTAAAGAACTTACTATTCATTATTATAATCTGCTTTTTCTTTTTTTTAATAGTGGAAGGCATTTCCTTGCTGGCTCTGAAATTCCTTGTATCACAGGAAAAACCTGATGAAAGAAATACTGCACTGATTGAAGATGACTGGTATATTTATACCGCGGAACTGGGATGGGAGTTTAAGCCTTATTATGATGGGCCTGTAACGGGAATAACACGTTCCTTTGACCAGAAAGGCGGGCTTAAGGCTGATACTGAACAGAGGCTTGCCGCAGACATGACCAAGGTCCTTTTCCTTGGCGACTCCATAACCTATGGATATGGAATTGGCACGGAGGATACCTTTGTTGAGATTGCAGACCGGATGATTCCTGACATGGCATGTATCAACCTGGGCGTTCCGGGGTATTCCTCATATCAGGCTTTAAAAATGCTTGAAAAATATGGCCGGGAAATAGAACCTGACATAGTTATTGCCGCGTTCAACTATAACGATAGACGCTATGTCCTTTTTCCCGGAAACATCGACAGTGATGAAAAATTCAGGGCAATAATGCTCCAGAACAGATATGACAGGATAAGCCGCTTTCTAAGCCGGTTTGGAATGTACAGGCTGATGCGGTCCCTTCTAAGCATCTCTGCTGTCCATTCTTCTTACAGGGAAATAGAATGGATTGGGCAAATAGATATGAACACTGTATTTCCCAGGGTATCAAAAGAAAGCTACCGCCGGAACCTCGAGCAGATCCACGAAATTACCTCCTCCAGGGGGATCAGTCTTGTTTTCATGCTCCTGAACGATAATCCCAGGTATACGGACCCGGTACGTAAAGGAGTGGGACATCTGAATAACTCTCTCTACGATGAGGCCATCCATGAGCTTCTGCCTGCTTCCAGTCCCCAAAACAAATTTTCAGCCCTGGCCAGGGTCTACCTGTCCCAGGCCTATATTCACAGGGGAGAAACCGATAAAGCCCGGCAGGTGTATGTGCTTGACAATGCCTATCACAGTATTGCAGGCGGCACACCCCTGTACCTGGATGATGAGTATAATGAAATCATGAGGCAGGTAGCCGGGGAAAACAATATCCCTGTAATTGACGCAGGAGGATTATTATCCCAAACACCTGAACTCTACCTTGATTTCTGCCATTTCAACAGGGAAGGCCACATAAAGGTGGCTGAAGCCCTGGTTTCGCATCTGTCTCAGTACTGATGCGTTCAAGCTGTTGATAATACCGGAAAACTAAATCTTCAGTATCATTTTTTTATTGCTGTTATAGATATTAATTTTTGGCAGCCTGGATTCGCCTATGGAATGTGAAGCACATGCAAAGCAGGGATCATAGGCCCTGAATGCCATTTCAACCATATTCAATACACCCGGGTTCATGTTCCCCTTTGAGATAAGGTTAATGGCTGCCTTTTTTATACTTAAGGCAATGGGGGCATAATTGTTTGTGGTTGCGACAATCAGATTGACCTTTTTAACCAGAGCTTCATTATTAAGCCAGTAGTGATGAAAAAGCGTCCCCCGGGCAGCCTCCACAATTCCGACCCCCTCAGCTGGTTTACCGGGCATATTCCTTATGTCCTCGCTTGTTATATCCGGGTCATTTACCAGCTCAAGGCCCCTTTCGGTGACATATAGAAGCTCTATTAGCCTGGCCCAGTGAAAAGCAAGAGTATGGTGGACAGGTTTTTTGCCGAAATAGGAATAGAACCTGTCATATTCCCTTGAAGCCTCAATGGTTCTTATCCCTGAGCTGGTATTCAGCCTTGCCAGAGGGCCGACCCTGTAAAGGGATGTCCCTTTGCCGTCTTTAAAACCCTTCCATCCCATGCTTTTTATATAAGTAGGTTTTACATAGCTGTTCTGCAGAGGCTTTTCCTCGATATAATCCAGATATTCAGCAGGTTCAAATTCAGCCAGCTTAACCCCTTCCACATCGGATATCCTTACCTTGCCGTCATAAAAGTTGAGGTATCCATCCCTGTCCACGAGACCCATATCGTTGGTTGTCAACAGAAATGCCCTGCTTTTTATAAGGTCCAGATAATTGCTGTTACCAAGCACTATATCATTAAAAAGGCTGAGGCTTCTTAAGGCAAACTGAAAACAGCTGTTCAGCATATTTTCTATTTCCTGTCTTTCTGGCTCCAGGAGTGATTTTGTGACTCCGCCGGGAAGACCTGCAACAGGATGGGTGGCTTTACCACCAATTATCTCGGTCAGTCTCTGGCCATAGGCCCTGTGTTTTATCACATCCTTGCCTATGTCAACACCCGCTTTCTCAATGATACCGAAGATATTCCTTTTCTCAGGCGGTGCATCAGGCCCCACGACAAAGTCCGGCCCGCCGAGAAAATAAAAGTGGAGTATATGGTCATAGATAATATATCCGCAGTACATCAGCTCCCTTATTTTTTTTGCAGTAGCAGTTGCCTCCACATTAAATGCCATATCCAGTGCCTTTACGGATGCCATGTGATGGGCAACAGGACATACCCCGCATATCCTGCTGGTCAGCTGAGGCATAAGCTCGGCCCTCCTGCCCTCGCAAAACCTTTCAAAACCCCTCAGTTCAGGTATTACAAGGTATGCATCCTCCACTTCTTCCTTATCATTCAGGAATATATCAATCCTTCCGTGTCCTTCAAGCCTTGTAATGGGATCAATCGTTATCTTTTTCATTCTTTTCATACCTCCCGCCTAGAATGGAAGAAGCCAGACTGTACATATAGAAGGTCCCGATAGGATCCCTGATCTTATCGATAATAGCCTTAACATCCGCTTCTGATGCCGATTCTTCATCATCAAGCCCTAAAATAGAAGTAAGGGCTGAAATCATTTTACTGCCCTGGTCCTTGATATTCGGGGCTGCACCCATGCAGCCGGTACAGGGAAAATTGCCCTTTATACACCTGGAACCGCATCCGGCCCTGGTTACAGGCCCCATGCATATTAGCCCCTGCTCAAGGAAGCATTTTTCCCTGTCGGGTGTAATATGGAGAAGGTCAGTTATTATTGGCATTTTTTTCTCAGTTACAGGATTTCTATCGCAAACATCACATAATGTCTTGTCCGGAGCAAGTACCGAGCCTTTTGCAGGCAGTTTATCGTCAAAAACAGCATTGAATGCATCTACAATAAGCTCCGGAGGCGGCGGGCATCCAGGCATGTAATAATCAACCTCGACAATCCTGTCCAGGGGTTTGACCCTGTTATGGAAAACCGGGAGTGTTATTTCTCCCTGTTTGGTCTTGGTAACAGCCTGGGGCAGTATTTTATCAGGATTCTTTGTGGAAGGACTTGAAAGATATATCCTGTCAAATACCTCATCCCTCGATGCAAGGTTCGCCAGACCCGGAATGCATCCCTCGTGGGCACAGCTTCCAAAAGCTATCATTATTTTTGTCTTTTTCCTGAAAAGATGGGCAAGCTCCTCCTGTTCACTGGTCCTGACTGAACCGTTGAAAAGGAAAAGGTCAAAATATCCGTCAGGCTTTTCCCTTATATCCTGGTATTTTGTATCCATGGCAACAGGCCAGAATTCAATATCAACCTTCTGTATAACATCAATGATTGTCTCGTTAATATCGAGAACAGCAACTTCACAGCCACCGCAGGATGCTGCCCAGTAAAAACCTGCTTTAAGCTTTTTATCCATACTAAGCTCCTTTAAACTATCAGGCCGGCGTCTTTCGGCCTCCTCTGTTTATCCTTAACAGATTGGGGTATATAGTCAGGCAGAAGTATCGGGCTTATTCTGCTTACCGGTACCTGCAGTTCAGAAACCTCTTTCTCATATTTATCAATATGCGATAGGGTAAGCTTTGCGATTTTGGCCTTTTTTGCATATTCTGAGCTGTATATACCCGCTCTTCTGCCAAATACATTAATGTCAAGCTGTGAATTACCCATGAGCCTGTTTCTTCCGTGAACTCCGCCGGAAGCTTCACCGGCAACATAAAGCCCCGGAATATTTGTTTCACACCTTTCATTGATTGCTATGCCCCCGTTCTGGTAATGAAGGGTAGGATATACCAGTATAGGTTCTTTAGTCATATCTATGCCGAACCTCTGAAACTGCCGGTGCATTGCCGGGAGATTTGACTTTATGGTTCCTTCCCCGTTAATAATATCTATGATGGGAGTATCAAGCCACACCCCCATCCTCCCTGTAGGAGTCCGTATCCCAAGACCCCTTTCCTGGCACTCTCTTATAAAGGATGCAGATTCCACATCCCTGGGCTCCAGGGGGAAAACGAACAGTTCGCCTTCCTTGTTTACAGGCTGGCCTCCCATACCCCTAATCTTTTCAGTGCAGAGAAAACCTACTATCTGTTCCGGAAACACAGCCCCCGTGGGGTGATACTGGACTGAATCCATAAAAAGAAGCTTTGCCCCCGCTCTGTAGGCAATAACCAGACCATCTGCGGTAGCACCGTAATGGTTGGTCGTTGCATAGTCTTTAATATGTAGCCTGCCGTAGCCCCCGGTTGCTATAACTGTGCTTTTAGCCTTGATTATGTGATAATCTTTGTTTTCCAGATGGTAGATAACAGCTCCTGCACATTTTCCATCCTCATCAAGGACAAGTTCTACAGCTGGCGAATATTCTATTACTTTTATCTTGTCAGGCCGGTTTAATACCTCGTCCCGAAGTACACTGATTATGGCTGCACCGGTATAATCCCTTGCAGAATGCATTCTTGGCCTGCATGTTCCTCCTCCCGGCTTCACTGTAAGGTTTCCTTCCTTATCCTTGTCAAACATAACCCCAAGATTGATAAGCCAGTCTATAACCTTCGGGCCATCCATCACCAGGGCTTTGGCAAGCTCAGGTATATTGTCAAAGTGTCCTCCGCCCATAACATCCAGATAGTGCAGCATAGGTGAATCATGGTCCTTTGTAGCTGCCTGTATGCCCCCCTGAGCCATTACAGAATTGGAATCTCCGAGCCTCAGCTTAGTAAGGAGAATAACCTCAGAACCATTCTCGTCTGCAAGCAGTGCGGCCGCGCAGCCGGCGCTTCCCCCGCCTATTACAAGGACATCGGTTTCATAATCAGCTCTGGTAAGGTCAAAGGCTGTAGAGGATATTCGTGAATAGCTTTCCAGTACATCCACAAATTTCGTGGTCATTTTTTCATTCTTATTCACCCCCACTCTCAAAACCTTTCTTGCATCATCCTGATAATCAGGGTGAAATTTTGACAAGACTTCCTGTCTTTCCTCCGCAGACATGTCAGGGAATATTTTTGCGCCCTCCTTCTGCAGCCTTATTCTTTTAGGCCTTGTCAACTCGAGCTTTTTTATCGATTCTTTCATTGATTCTGGATACATATCTGCCTCCTATTTAAGCTTGATCTCACGCTTATAGTATTTTTCACTAAGAGTTTTTCTGTCAAGAGCCATGAGCTCATTAATCTCCTTTTCAAAGCTGCCCTGATTAATTTCCTCAAGGCGCTTCTGAAGCTGTTTTGCTTTTGGTGCAAGATACTTGGCATACAGCCTTCTTGCCATAATAGCAGCATTATACTGCACTATCTCAGCAGGGCAGCGCAGAGCACACAGGCCGCACCGGATACAGTCAAAGGACAGGTCGGCAGCAAGGGCTATATCCCCTCTTTCCAGTGCATTCACATAGTCCATGACCTGAATATCCTGGGGGCATGCCTTTGTACATGTATTGCATGAAACACACCGGAACAGTGACGGGTAATATTCCTCAAAGGTTCCTACTGACGCTTCAAGAGAGTTTATATCGTATATAGCCTTTTCCGCGGGAACGAAGGGAATCTGGGCTATGTACATGCCGTTCTCGATAACCGTCTGGCATGCAAGCCCTGTATATATTCTGTAATCCTTCTCCTTACGGTAAACCGTTGCACATGCACCGCAGAAGCCTTCCCTGCATCCTACTCCCCTTTTGAAAACAAATCCGGAATACTCCATTGCACCAACAATAGTCAAACCTTCCGGAACTTTATAGGTCTCTCCCATTATGTGAACCTTAATCATTTTCAGCATATCTCATTACCTCCTTGCTAAAGGTTTGGGAGCTGGTCCCAAATTTTTTATATTATTGATAAAATCATTCATTGTTTTTGCAAATTTATTTCCTTCCGATGCCGATATCCACTCCAGTCTCAGTCTTTCTTTTTCAAAACCGAAGGATGTCAGAATCTTTTTCAACAGCTCGATCCTCCTTAAGGTTTTGTAGTTCCCGTTTTGATAATGGCAGTCGCCCGGGTGGCATCCCCCTATAAACACACCGTCCGCACCCTTTTCAAAGGCTCGCAGTATATGCTGGGGATCTACCCTGGAAGAGCACATTACTCTTATTGAAACCCCGTTGGGCCTGTACTCCATCCTGGATGTGCCTGCCAGGTCTGCACCGGCATAGGTGCACCATTTACACAAGAAACAAACGATCTTAGGCTCAAAGACTTTCATTAGTTAAACTCCTTTCAGTATGGAATCAACCATATTGAATATCTGGCTGTCGGTGAGGTTTTTCTGCTGTGAAGCCCCTGTCGGACAGGCTGATATACAGCTTCCGCATCCCTCGCACAATACTTCCTCTACCCTGGCTATTTTCTCTGCTGTATCAATGACCCTTGCAGAGTAGGGGCAGACAGAGACACATATCCCGCATCCACAGCAATAGTCTTCAATTACCATGGCAATATCGGGGTCATGGTGCAGATATTCTGATGAAAGCATAGCTAAGGCTTTGGATGCTGCTGCTGACCCCTGAGCAACTGACTCAGGTATATCCTTTGGCCCTTGCCCTGTACCACAGAGAAAGAATCCTGCCTTCATTGTCTCTACGGGTCTGAGTTTTGGATGGGCCTCACTTAAAAAACCAATATGGTTTGTTGATAATTTGAGTTTCTTAATAAGCTCCCGTGAATCAGGCCCAGGAACCATTGCCATCGCAAGAACAACCATGTCGGCCTGTATTTCGACCTTCTGACCGGTAAGGGTATCAACACCCCATACAGTAATCCTGTCACCCTCCTGGAAGAGCTTTGCCACTTTCCCCCTTATATAGGTAACCCTTTCTTTTTCTATTGTATCCTGAATAAATTCCTCGTAACCCTTTCCCCCGGATCTGATATCAATGTAAAATATAACTGCATTACCGTGGTGGACCTTATGTTTATAAAGCTTGGCATGTTTTGCAGTATACATACAGCAGATCTTTGAACAGTGGGAATTATGCCTTTCAGGGTCCCTTGACCCGGAACACTGAATAAAAACAATATTCTCAGGCACTTTGCCGTCAGAAGGCCTTCTGACCTCACCTCCCGTAGGGCCTGTAGCTGATAAAATCCTTTCAAACATAAGGCCGTCGATAACATCGGGATATTTGCCATAACCGTATTCAGCCATTTCTTCAACAGGATACAGGTCAAATCCCGTTGCGACAATTACAGCTCCGACCTCCTCTTCTATAATGGTGTCATATACATCATAATTAATAGCCTTTGGCTCGCAGACTTCTCTGCATTTTCCGCATGCAATAGGCGACAGCCCAAGACAGTTGTCTATATCCAGTGTAAAAGTTGCCGGAATTGACTGGGCAAAAGGTATATATATGGCTTTCCTGAAGGCAAGCCCCCTGTCATATTCGCTTGGTACCCACACCGGACATACATCAGAGCAGTCTCCGCATATCGTACACAGGTCCGGATCGACATAAGCAGCTTTTTTCCTGATTTTCACCCTGAAATTACCCACAATACCATCGATATCAACGACTTCGCTATTATTGAAAATTTTAATGTTCGGATGTTTTGATACGCTGACCATTTTAGGTGTAAGAATACACTGAGAACAGTCAAGGGTCGGGAATGTTTCCGAAAGCTGTGCCATGTGCCCCCCGATGGAGGGTGTTTTTTCCACAAGTACCACCTTATGGCCTGCATCAGCAAGGTCAAGAGCGGCCTGTATTCCGGCAACACCACCTCCAATTACGCATGCTTTCTTTGTTACAGGCACCTTGACAGGTTCAAGGCTCTCATTCAGTATGACCTTTTCCACCATGCTCTTTATGATTTTTATTGCCTTTCTTGTTGCCTCTTTTCGGTCAGGATGAACCCATGAACACTGTTCCCTGATATTTGCTATCTCAAGCTGATAAGGGTTTATACCCCCTTCTTTTGCCGCCTGACGGAATGTAGATTCGTGAAGGGTAGGAGAACAGCATGCTACGATTACCTTATCCAGCTTATTCTCCCTGATGGATTTGGTTATCAGGTTCTGCCCGGGATCCGAACACATAAAGACATAATCCTGAGCCATGTTTACACCGGGATATTCCTTTATGCTTTTAATTACCTCTTCAATATTTACCGTCTCTGCAATATTAACACCGCAGTGACAAACAAATACTCCTACTCTCTTCATAAGACCAACTCTCCTAGTATTTTCTTTTCTCTAAGAATGGGAAGTATGTCAAAATTATGATATTTGTTCCAGTTTTTCAGCCACTGGCTCTTTAAAGCAAGATAAAGAAGCTCTGTAAAATAAAATACCGGTAATCCCTCAAAATCCGTGAAGGTCTCCTGGGTTTTTTCCTGCATCTGGTCTAAATTATAGGCACATAGAGGGCATGATGTTATCAGGGCTTCACAACCGGCTCTCCTTGCTGACATAAGAATCTTGTAGGTCCTGTTCTGCACCATGTCCGGGGAGGATACAACCTGATATGCCCCGCAGCACTCAAGTTTATAGGGAAAATCCACCGGTTTGCATCCTATGGTATCAAGAAGCCTTTCAAGGATATCAGGGTCCTCAAACCTGGAGTCGAGGCTGTATTCCTTGGGCCTGACAAGCATGCATCCGTAGTATGACCCGACCTTCATCCCGTTTAAGGGGTTCTTTACCCTGGATTTTATCTTTGGATAGCCTATTTCCTTATCCAGCAGCTCCAATAAATGCAGTACTTCAACCGTTCCCCTGTACTGATGGTTTTCTTTATACATGAAATCATTTATCTTTTTCATGTTTTTTTCAGAAGATTTTACAAAGCTGTTCGCCCTTTTCAATGTATTATAGCACATGGAGCACATGGTAACCAGCTTGTTCTCTCCCTCCTCTTCAACCCTGAGAAGGTTGCGGAATGCACCCATCTGGAGCATAAGATTGTCCTGAGTCATGGAATAGACAGTACCGCAGCAGTTCCATCTTTCCAGCTCCTCAAGCTCGACACCGAGCTCCTGCATAGCAAGGATTGAGCTTTCCTCAAAATTAACTGCTGAGTTCTTCTGGGCACATCCGGGATAATACTTTATTTTCATAAATATTCTCCTTATAAGCCTGCAAATTTTCTGAAAGCACTTACCATTGCTATGGAGGGAAGCTTCTTTCTTTCTGATGGATCAATATTCTCAACATTTATCACAATTTCCCGGTTTCTGAGTTTAATTTCCCTGTAAGCCTCCATTACCGACGCCACGTCTATGCCTTTGGGACACCTTGAACTGCACTGCAGGCAGGATGCACATATCCATATGGTATTGCTTTCCAGGATAGTGTGAAAGTCTCCTGTCTGGGACATCTTCATTACCATGGTAGGAGATATATCCATGAACTCAAGGACCGGACAGCCGGATGAGCAGTTACCGCACTGATAGCATTTAAATACATCCTGGCCGGATATCTTGGCCACCAGTTTAAAGACAGTATTATCCCCGGCATTGTGTTCAAGCTTCAATAACTCCTTTGCTTTATTCCTGCATTCTTTCATCTATTTCTCCTTTTCCGGAAGATAGTTGAAACCCAGATAAAAGGCTTTCTTATTTACATCCAGGAACTTGTTCGGAACGGTTTTCTCAATGGCCTTTTCAAAGCTTTCCGGGCTTAAAATTCTGGTATTACCCAGCATGAAGCCTATCATCACCATATTTGCCACAATCTTTTTCCCTATGCTTTCAGCAAGCCGTGTGGCCGGAATCTTGTACTGAAATATGTTTTTTTTCAAAGTAACGGGTTCTACCAGGTCTTCATCATAAAATATCTTCCCGTATTCAACCATACTCCTGCAATGCTTATCATAACCTTCCTGACTCATAGCAAGCAGTACATCAGGATTATCAACCAGGGGATATTTTATCTCTGCATCATGTATGGTTATCTGAGTGGAGCATGCCCCTCCTCTGGCCTCCGGTCCATAGCTCTGTATCATTGAAGCATAGTGCTTTTCGTATATGGTTGCACAAGTTCCTATGGCATAACCTGAAAGGATGACTCCCTGCCCGCCAAAACCGGAAATCTTAATCTTCCATTCTTTCATCGTTTGCCTCCGTGCATTTTTTTCTTTTCTTTGCATCAGCGTGCTGAACGTGCTGATAGACCTGCTTCAGCCTGTCATAATAGCTCAGCCTCTCTCTCCGGACAAATACCCCGACTTTAAGAGGGTCATCATAGCCTATATTGCATTCCTTGGGGTCAACGCCGTGGGCTATAACCGACCTTGCATGGAATCTCTCCAGAAGATCAAGACCCGTACCACCCATATTTTTCTTGGCATAAACCGTAGCGCAGGGGGTTATTATCTCCACAAAGCTGAAGCCCCTCCATAAAAGAGCTTCACTTATTGTTTCTATAAGCCTTCTTACATGAAGGGTGGTCCATCTTGCCACATAAGAGGCTCCTGATGAGGCCGCCAGATAGCAAAGGTTAAAAGGCTCTTCATAGTTGCCGTAGGGTGCGGTGGTGCTGTATGCTGTGAGAGGAGTGGTAGGAGCATTCTGCCCCCCGGTCATCCCGTATATAAAGTTATTTACGCATATAACAGTCATATTTATATTTCTTCTTGCTGCATGTATGAGATGATTTCCCCCGATAGCAAACAGATCACCGTCCCCTGAAAAAACAACAACCTTAAGGTCCCTGTTTGCTAGAGCTATTCCTGTGGCAAAAGGAATGGCCCTGCCATGGGTGGTATGAAAGGAATCAAGCTTTATGTATCCGGCCACACGCCCAGTACAGCCTATACCTGAAACAACGGCAAATTTATCCTGGGGTATCTGAGATTTTTCTATGGCTTTGGCAAAGGTGGTAACATTTATACCGAGTCCGCAGCCTGAACACCAGATGTGCGGCATTCTGTCCATTCTTAAAAGCTTTTCTACAGGATGGTTTTCCAACTGATCATTCATTTCGCAACCTCCAAAATAGCATTCAGAATATCTTCTATTTTATGAAAGCCTCCTCCCGGGTGGGTGAGGGATTTCACGGGACACCCGCAGGCAAACCTCTCAACCTCCCTGACCATCTGGCCCATATTAAGCTCAGCTACAACAAAGCCTTTGACCTTTTTTGCCAGCTCCCGTATTTTGTCATCACAGAAGGGCCATGCAGTTATAAGCCTGAGCATGCCTACCTTGATACCCCTTTTCCTTGCAAGCTCTATGCCGGGGGCAACGGTTCTGGCAGTGATTCCATAGGATACAACCACCACATCGCAGTCATCCGTGTCAGTCTCTTCCAGCAGTATGATATCCTTCTTATTTTTCTGAATCTTGTCAATTATCCTGGTAACATTAATAACATGGGCTTTTTCCGTCATGTCAGGATAACCCTTCTCATTATGGGTAAGGCCTGTTGTGTGTATTGCATAACCGTCGCCTGCCTTTGCAAAATCCGGGACAAGGCTCTTGCCGGCTTCATAGGGGAGGTACTTTTCATGGGACTTATTTGTATAGGACCTGTTTATAATGTTTATCTTTTCAGCAGGGGGAATTATAACCCTCTCTGTCATATGCCCCACTATTGCATCCGAGAGAACAATTACAGGCAGTCTGTATTTTTCTGCATAATTAAATGCAGTTATGGTAAGGTCAAAGAATTCCTGCGGTGATTTGGGGCACAGGCCGATAACTCCAACATCTCCATGAGTCCCCCATTTTGCCTGCATCATGTCCGATTGTCCCCAATGGGTAGGCAATCCGGTAGAAGGACTGCCCCTCTGAACATTAACAATAACACAGGGAGCCTCCATCATATACCCCAGACCGAGATTCTCATTCATAAGGCTAAATCCCGGACCTGAAGTCGCTGTCATTGACTTGACCCCAGCCCAGGAAGCACCAAGAATTGCAGCCATGGACCCTATTTCGTCCTCCATCTGTATGAAAGCCCCGTCCTCAAAAATCGGCAGTCTATAAGACAGTCTTTCAGCTATTTCTGAAGCCGGTGTTATGGGATAACCTGCAAAAAACCTGCACCCTGCAATAAGTGCAGCTTCTGCACAGGCGATATCCCCCTGCATAAAAAATACACCTTCCAGATATTTGTTATTTGAAACAGCCAAGTTTATCTCCCCTCCTTTCTCACTATGTAAATTGCATAATCAGGGCATATAAGCTCGCACAACCCGCAGCCGACACACCGGTCCTTGTTTTTAACGTATGGAGGATGAAATCCCTTTTCATTAAATCTTTCAGACGGTTCCAGGACATCCCTCGGGCAATAGTTAATACAAAAGTTGCAGCCCTTGCATTTATCCTCGATTATTACTATCTCGCATTCTACAACAGCGTGCGGCTTTTTTCCAAAAGGGGTTTCATAAATCTTCATATATTGTATCCTCCCGCCATATTATTAAGCAGTATTATAAAGCATAAATATGTTGCCAGTTACGGATTTTTTAACCTGACAGGAAATTATAGGCTTAAAAGGGGGCTCATTGATATTACTGACTATCCCGGCTAAAAGCAAGGTATTATATTCCCCTTAGTTCGTTTGATCAGAATAACTTATTTAATATTAGCAAAAGTTGAAAATCAATCAAATTTAAAACTGTTAATTCATCAAAAAAAGTTAATTATTCGGATAAATCTTTTGTACAAGCTCAACAACTTTATTAAGGTCTATCATTTTCATGCAGATACCTTCATTTTTACATCCCGGGAATGTCTCATTGGCATAGCATGGACTGCACTCTGCAGACCCCCGAAGAACAAATACGCTCCTGGAATTAGCCGGCAGCAGTGATTTTTCATCGCTCGGCCCGAACAAAGCCACAGTTGGTTTGCCCAGCGAAACTGCTATATGAAGGGGAAGGCTGTCGGTTGTAATAACTGCAGAACTGCTTTTGATAAACATGATAAGGTCATGAATATCTGTAAGACCCATAATAAGAATGCATTTACAGTCACTGGTCAGTACATTTTTCTCCGTTTCACTGAAAATGTCATCGGAACCGTCACCCCCCATTATTAGATTATCAATACCCTTTTTATAAAGCTCCCTGGCCAGATTTACAGCCTGCTCTGAACCCAGCCGTTTATAAGTATTCTTTTCCCTGATATTAACACCGCCTCCGGGAAAAAAAGCAAGATATGAACGGCCTTTAATAAAATTAAGCCTCCTGTTATGAAATTCCTGGTATCTTTCCCGGTTGATATAGGGTATTTTATATTTACTCCTTATGCTGTTAAGCTCTGACACTGAATTGTATGTATCGAGGATATACTTTCCGCGTTTTATCAAGTCAGCAGTTCTTATCCCCAGGGTTTTAAGCAGATGATTCAAGATCAGGTTTTTTTTCTGAAGGCTGAAGGTTTTTCTTGAAAGCAGCCATGTGAATAATACTATAAAGACATTGGGATTATAAACATATGCTTCGTCAAAGTAGTTTAATCCATATTCTTTTAACAGGGATAAATAGGATAAAACTAAATTAAAATAGCCTATCCGGTTTTTTCTCAGGGGTAAAATTTTCAAATTATCATCCAGACCAGCCAGAACAGGACTGCACTTCTTTGATGTAAGACAGTAAAAATCTGCTTCAGGGAAAAAATCCATTACAGAACGCATTGAGCCTGAAGAAAGCAGAACATCTCCGATGCTGTGGGTTTTTACAAACAGAATCTTCATGATTTCTCTACTGGATATAACCGAGAGATTTCATGTGTTCCAGGGCCTCTTCCTGCTTGTTATTGTCAATCTCTTTGTCATCTCCAGGAAGCCAGGTACCATAGGAATTTATCTTTTTGTAGGGAATTGTTTCCAGGATATTTCCCATGACTGCATCAAAGAGCACATTACCCACAAAATCTTCAGCATGCGGAAATCCGAGAAGATAAAGGATTGTAGGAGCTATATCATAAATTGAAGCTTTTTTTAAGGTTTCATCACCTTTAATGATATCAGGATTATAAATGAACATCAGGCCCTCAGGCTTACCGTACAGGTGGTCTCCTGACTTTATAAACCTGCCTGTGGGAAGCATGCCATGGTCTGATGCAACGATGAAAACTGTTCTTTCATCAGCATAGTTTTCAAGGAAATAGCCGATATATCCGTCCGCCTTTTCATAAGACCTGTAAATCACATCCCTGAATACCTCCATCTCTTCGTCGTCTATGGCTGGAAAATGCTCCGGCTGAAAATAGTGCCAGTACTGATGGGCAAGTACGTCAGTCTGCTGTATGTACAGAAACATAAAATCATAATCCTCCTTCTCCCATAGCTTCTTTGAAATACAGAAAAAGGTCTCATCCTGGGCAGTTATCCACCTTAACAGCTCCAAATTCTTTGAAATGAGCCTGGTTTTAGGCATATCCCTGAATTCAGCCTCAGAAATATCAAGATAATAAGATATGTCCTTGAAGGTCAAATCCCCGGGATCTAACCTGCACTCCCTTATAAGTTCATCTATCTCTGCCGGATATACATCCGGGAGGCTGTGCTGTGTATCTATAAAGAGGTCTTCGACGCAATAGGTATACTGGGGAGAGACCATGGTGCCATTTATGCCATATACAGGATAGGTAACCCATCCACCAAGGATGGAGGATTTTCTGCTTTTTTCAGAGAGGATATCCCAGATAGCCCTGGCTTTCCTGTGGGTGGAGTTATATATGATTATCTTCGTTATATCCATGCGATCATAGATCTTAAACACGTAGTGAATCAGACTCAGCTTTGGAAATTTTATTTTCCCCGTTACAGGTTTAAAAAAAGGCATTTTATACATGGAAAAATCCAGGATGCCATGATCTTCTGGGAGCCTGGATGTGTAGATGCTGTTCCAGATAACAGGAGATTTGGCAGGCTCAATCGTTTCAAGGCTGAAGGAGGCACCATGTTCATGCATACGCTTCAGGTTAGGGACTCTATCGGTTTTGAAAAGCTCATCAAGAACAGTGAAATTTAAGGCATCCACGGCCAGGAATATTACACGGTTTGAGTTTTCCATGGGTTCATATATTTCCTGGTCCCTGTAAGCTGGCGTTTCCTGCTCTGGTGCAAGGCCCCTGAAGATTATATAAAAACCGGAGGCTGTTATCAATGTCAGGATGATGATTTTATGCCAGGCTGATAAAAGGCTTAATATCTTTTCTGCAAATACCAGAATAAATACAATGCCCAGTGATAGAAGAACAAGAGAAAAAACTCCAGCTGCCATAAACCGCAGGCTTGCAATATCGACAATATCACCCCTGCCTATGCGTATATAATTTAACAGAAAAAAGCCTGCATTTGCCAGGATTATTATGAAGGAAAAGGCATAGCCGTAATATTCCCTGTAGACCTTTATCCCCAGCACCGTCAAGAAGAATGCAAATAATACCGCAATTAATAAAAATAGGATAAGGTTTGAAAAAAAGCACAGGGAAAAGAGGTATATACGAATTTTCAGATTATCGGCCCCGGGGTTCATCTCAATTATAAAATATATCTGTATGACTGTAATAATAAGGGCCCATATGAGGCAGGACTTCATAATTGATGTAAAAAGGGTCGCTTCTTTTTTATTTAGTTCTTTATAAATGCCTTTCATAATATCTAATTCATATAACCCAGGCTCTTTAGCATCTCTTCGTTTTTTCTCAGGCTTTTTTCATCGATTTCCTTTTCTTTTATATACAAATCTTTTTTTATTCCTCTGTATGACTCTATTTCCTTTCTTTCTCCATCCAAAGCAAAGATATCCATTACATTGCCTTTAAACTCTCTGGATATGGGAAGATTATAGTAATAAAGCAGGGTCGGAAGAATATCATAGACAGAAAGGTTATCCGGGGAGGATTCCCGGTCTATATCTTCACCCCAGGCCATAAAAACTCCGGCAGGTGCATTCTCGTGAATACCCTGGAGATAGGGTTTAAAAGGGTCAGCAATGCTTCCAAGCAGACCCTTTTCAACAAATCCATGGTCTGAAAAGATAAAGACCATTATATCTTCATCATGTTCCTCAATGTAACAGGTCATCCAGTCTTCAATAAATCTTAAATACCTGCCGAGATATGTATCAGAAGCTCTTTTTCTCTCCCTGATTTCACTGAAATAATCCCCATAGAACAGATGAGAGTTCCCGTCAAGACCATGGATATAGACGATATCCGCATCGGATGAGGGATTTTTTACTGATCTTATATATTCTGCAGTCTTCAATATGCTGTAATCACTTAGGAAGAATCTTTGCGCCAGTTCAATGGAATGCTTATCCCTGCTGTTAATAAAAGGCATATATTCTGCTTTGAAAATCCCTTCTCCCTCCTCTCTGCTTCTTTTAAGGAAATCCTCTGTATCTGATTTCATAGCCTTTGGATATACCCTTTCATAGCTTATATCCCTGAAATTTGTCATAAACTCAGTCTCAGAGAGAAAAAAACCATTAATAACTGAAGGGGGAAGCGAGACAGGATAGTTTACAACTGTAATTTCATATCCTGCATTAGACATGATATCCCATATCCTGGGCTCCTTGATATCCCAGGACATATTGGGGTAAAAGCCTGCTAAACCAGCCCTTGTCAACAGGTAAAAATACTTGGAAAGACCTGCATATTTAGGCAACAGGGCAAACCCCTTCGCGTCCTGGTTAAAAAGCCTGTACCTTCCGAAGCTGAGTACGCCGTGGTTGACAGGGGGCATTCCGGAAGCAATGGTCGTCCAAATCACAGGAGAATGGGTGGGAAATAGTGTCTCAAGGCCTGCATAAACCCCCTGGCTGGCTGCAAGGTGGAAAAAGCCGTCCTGGTTCTCTTCCATATATGGATCAAGTATGTTTGAGGATAAGCCGTCAATACACATTATAAGAGTCTTGGGGGATGGTTTTAAAACAGGCTGGACAGCTGTTTCAGTTTCAGCAGAGCAGGGGCTCTGAAGGCTGAAAAGATATACTGCAGTAATGAAGGGTATCAGCATTACTGTGACTATGCTGACAGGATGGCCAGAACCGCGGTATTTTGAGTAAAACAGATAAAAAATGATAAATGCATGGCTAATAAGGATTATAATGGCCACCAGGAAATAATAGGATATAAAAAAGGATGAATAGAGAATAATATTAATGATAAATACCGCAAGAACAGCAACGAAAAAAATAATCACAAAAAGGATATTGAGGTTATAGACCTCTTTTTCTTCTTGCAATCCTGGCTGTATTAGGATTTTTTTAAGCCCAGCGGTTGAAAGAAACAGAATCAAGACAGGAACAGCGAGGATAAAGAGTAATATTATCCTTTCATTAAGCTCAGAGTTAACAGGCAAATTGAGAACAACCATAATAAAAAAGAGCGGTAGTACTGCAAGGATAGAAAACAAAAAATTAGTAACTAAAAAGCTTACAGTTTTCACTTTAATTTCCTGTAAAATGGCTAATATTAAGATTATTACAGTATTATTATAATTTATTCAATATCTTTTTATACTTTAACAAGCAGCCTGATGTTTTAAAATATTAGTGGCATTTAATTGTTTATACTTGTTGTTTATACTTGACTTGAAGACTGAAATATATTTCTATTTTATCTCACAAAGGGGTTATTATTAATGGACGGTAATATCCTGAGGCTGGAGCTCAATTACCTGAATGAAATGCTTCCAGCCTTCATCAAGGGTGTTTTTTCCTATGGCAGGAATGATATCTCATTTTTGTTAAAGAACAGCATTTTTAGAGGATACCTGTCAATTAATCTTGAAAGCAGTCTTCCAGGGATATTTTTAAACAGATCACCTTCCTCAAAAGTAAATGAAAACAGCAACATAGCCCGTCTGCACAGGATCCTGACGGGTTCCACAATGGAAGACATATCCATAATAACCGGGGAAAGATATTTTTACATAAACCTCAGGAAAGAAAGAGATATCAGACTTTTTGTTTCCCTTATCCCCCAGAAGCTTAATGCTGTTCTGCTGGACAAGGATTCCAGGATAATCTGGGCAAACACATATAAAGCTATTGATAAAAACAGCATTTTAATATTGGAAGGCGTTACATTTTCAGAGAGTGATTTCTTAAAGAAAAAATTTAAGGAAGAACCTAAAACCGGCAAAAGCATATTTCCTTCCTGGTATAGGAAGATACTGAACTCAGATCAGCTGTCAGTCCTGTCAGATTTTTACAGTAATGAATCTGCTTTTGATTCGGTTTTTTCACTTTATTTGAGCCCTTTTGATCCTGCCAGTGAAATTAAAACCTTAATCCTTCCCTTCAGGCTTCAGGGCCTCGAACCTATGGCTGAAGGGGACCTGAACACCGTCCTGGAAGAAAGGCAAAGACTTTTTTATCATTACAGCAATGCAAAAAAAATATTCTCACAAAGCATTTCTTCCCTTTATAAAGAGCTAAATCGGCAGAAAAACAAGCTTTCTGCCATGAACAGGGAATTCAAGGAAGCAAATGAGCATGAAAAACTGACTCTTTACGGTGAAATAATCAAGGCGAATCTCGGAACAATAAAAGGTAATAGCAACAGGGCATTTCTTAAGGGTTTTGACGGAATGGATTATGATATTCCCCTGGATGTCAAGCTGTCTCCAAAGGAGAATATGCACCGGTACTTTAAGCTTGCAAAGAGAATGAAAAGAGGAATTGATATAAAGAAGAAGAATATTGAAAACACCCTTAAAGAGATGGAAATTTTACAGCAAAACATTAATCAGCATGAAGCTGTCCGCACCTACCCGGATCTGGACAGATTTTTATACAATCAATGCCCTGCTCCGGATAATACAGTCAAATCTGGGAAACCTGCAAAGAACAGATACACCGGTATCAGGGAATATACAACTCCAGAAGGATATACAATCCTCGTTGCCGGCAGTTCCAAAGCAAATGATGAGCTTACTTTCAAGATAGCCAAGCCCGGGGATACCTGGCTTCATACACAGAATATACCAGGAAGCCATGTGATTATCAAAAACCAGGGAAAGAAGAAGTCCATCCCACTTGAGGTTCTTCTCAGGGCCGCAGAACTTGCCGTAAAGAACTCCAAAGCCCGAAACTCCAGCAAGGTCTCTGTTGACTATACCCTTAAAAAGTACGTTAAAAAACCAAAGAAGTCCGCACCGGGTTTTGTCATTTACACCAATCAGAAGACTTTAATAATTGATCTGTAGCCTCCCTATGTGCTAATATACATGTCACTTCAAAAAAAGGAAGAAAAAGGGTCAAAACCTGAGTGCTGATGATGAATAAATACCATAAAGTGGAATTCGGCAAAGCTGGTAATATTAAGATTGAAACATAATGTACAGGATAATTGGTGGCAGTATAAGTTGGATACTAGGTTATTTATAAAATTCTATTGACTTATGGCGGATATAATTATTATTTCATTATTGAAGCAAATAACAGGTAGATGAATATATGGAATTAAAGTATTGCCTGACAAAGTCGGATTATCTTTCTTATCAATTGTTTCAGGCATCTCAGTCCAGACGTTTAAGGAAAATTAAGCTGTTAACCTGGTTTTTAATTCCTATATTGTATATTGTTATAGGGATTACAGGATTAGTAAATCTGATCATTTCAATCAGTGGTTCGATTTTATGGTTAGTTATATTTCCGTATCTTTCACGCTGGGCCATTAAAAACAATTATTCAAAATTAATCGATGAGCAGCTTGGTACTACAATAGATAGAACAAGCAAAATAAATCTTGAAAATAACCAAATAATTTTGTCTGATGAAACAATTGACAGAAAAATCAATACCTCTGAAGTTTTGGATATTGCGGAAACAAAAAACCATGTCTTTATTTATTTGCAGAGAGGCATTTCCATTATACTTCCCAAAGACCAGATAGAGACAAAATTATTATATTTATTTCTTTCCGACCTGGAGAAACAGACAAATATCAATAAAAAGGAAATGTTGTATTGGAAATGGAGGTAACCTCTTAACCAACCGGAAGGGGTTATATATATTCAACCATTTTTAATTGCAACTTTACGCTGATATTACAGTGCCTGCCCTATTAAATGAGAATATATTATATTTTAGGTCATGCCACGCTGCTATTATCACATTATTTATTAAATAAACTGCCCTAAAAAATTAACAATTTTATTGACTTTAATCCCCCGGAAATAAAAGATAAAACCTACAAAACACATAAAGGAGCACTTATGAAAAAGTACTTTTTATTTTTATCCTTAACAGTTTTATGTATTTTTGCCCTTCACGCTGACGTCCTCATAACTCAGGAAACCGTCACGCCTGAGATAATGGGACAGCCGGGAAGCACCGACATAATGGAAACCTGGCTGGGTAAAGGTATTATAGCAACCCTGGGCAAGGACAGCGGTGTTATAATAGATATGAACTCAAAAAAGGCCATAATCATCAATCATGCCTCCAAAAGCTATGTTGAAACTGACATTCCCATTGACTTCAGCAAGCTGGTGTCTGAAGAAATGGCTCCCATGATGGAACAGATGATGCAGGGTATGACTGTTACTGTGAACAAAGGAAGTGAGAAAAAAAAGGTTGCTGGCATTGACACGGAATCCTATTTAATTAATATGACCATGATGGGCATGCCGATGAACTCTACCTACTGGGTTGCAAAAAAGGGACTCCCTTTCAGCTGGGATGATTACAGGGACATATATATGCAGATGACCCAGATTCAGATGCGGGGAGGAGATACCATGATTAAGGAACTTTCAAAAATTGACGGGTTCCCCCTTGCCATGGAAATAGACTTCATGGGCAATATGATTACCACAAATACTCTTGAAATAAAGAAGGATGCAAAAGCCCCTGCAGGAACCTACTCCGCCCCCGAAGGATATACCAAAAACGACAGACTTCAGATGAGATAAAAAAGGATGGATTGAGATCCTAAATACAGCCCTTATGAATTAAAAGGGGAATATGTGGAACTTCCATAATTCCCCTCTTATTCAATCTGCTTTTAAATCATTCAATTCTGTATAAAACAGTTCAGCTGTGTTACTATCTTACCCTCACCGGGTAGGGCGGTCTGGAATACTCCTCAGGCGGATTTTCTTCAAGCTCCTTAAGGGCAAGTTCAATGGCTTTTTCCAGCTGAGGGTCATGGCCCTCTATAATGTCTGCAGGCCATTGCTCAACTTCGATATCAGGATTTATCCCTGCATTTTCAACAATGAATCCCTCATTGGTCCAGATAGCAAGGTTTGGAGCAGTTACATAGCCTCCATCCATAAGCTCAGGAAATCCAAGAATTCCGACAAGGGCTCCGAAGGTCCTCTTTCCTACAAGTGTTCCAATTTTATGCTTTTTGAACATATAGGGGAGCATATCGCCGCCTGAAACAGCTGTCTCGTTAATTATCATTATCTTAGGCCCCTGTATTGATGCACTTGGAGTTTTCATATCCATGCCGTACCTGAAATTCCAGTGGGAATGATAGGGTCTGGCAAGTATGTCTATATAATAATCAGCAAGCATGCCCCCGCCATTAGATCTTTCATCGATAATAACTGCCTTCCGGTTTGACTGGGGGAAAAAGTACCGTGTGAAGTATGCCAGACCCAGCCAGCTTGTATTAGGAACATATACATATGCTACCTGGCCATCGGTTGCATCCGTAACCTTCTTTAAATTTCCCTCAACCCAGTCAAGGCTTCTAAGGAAATGCTCGTGCTGAACAGGAACAGCTTTTATCAGCCTTGTTTCCTTATAATCGGGATCTGGGCTGACGGTCAGCTCCGTAATCCTGCCTGCAGTATTTTCAAAAAAGCTGTAAATATTACTGCCGGCATCTATATTACACCCGTTGACCGCAAGTATATACTCTCCCTCTTTTATGTCTATGCCCGGTTCTGTAAGAGGTGAACGCAGATTTAAATCCCAGTTCAGCCCTCCGTATATTTTTGATATTCGGTATCTGTTGTTCTCAACCTCGTAGTCAGCCCCCAGAAGGCCTATGCCTGCCGATCCGGAGGCACCATGACGGTTTCCTTCTCCGACATAATGATGGCCCACGGAAAGTTCACTGCACATCCACTTTATGAGCCGGTAAAGGTCACTGCTGCAGGTAAGGTGAGGAAGAAATACCCTGTATTTCTCCCGGATTATTTCCCAGTCAGCCCCGTGCATGCCAGGGTCATAGAAATAATCCCGGTTTATCCGCCATGCCTCATCCAGTATCTGGGCCCATTCAGCAGGGGGATCAGTTTTCAGCAGAATATCCCCGACATTAAGGTTTAGCGAGCTGGCTTGAGCGTTTAGGCCCGCATCGGCGATATACCATGAATTCCCGTTCTGATACAGTATTTTGGACCCGTTTGCTGAGGTAATATAGCTGTCGGTTTTTAAAAGCTCACTGGTATCCTTCTTTTTCATATCGTACATTTTCAATGAGCCTGTCATAGAGGGTTCACCCCTTTCAATAAAAAGAAGATTTCCATCCCCTGTCATGCCGAGATCGGAATAACTTCCGGCCTTAACAGGAAAAGAAACCGTCCTGTTGTTTATACCTTCAAAATCAATGCGGATATTATCGTTCTGCCCTGCATTTTTCTCACCGCCTTTATCCCTGCTTTCCCCGGGTTTCTCTTCATCGCTTTCCTTGAGGAAAGGTGAGGGCGTATCCTTTTGCAGGGTAATAAGATATATGGATTTTGTGGCTCTGATTTTCGAGTTGGAAAGATCAAACCAGTTGACCTTAGGCCCTGCATCAGAAGATGCAAAGAAACAGAGATATCTGCCTTCAGGATCAAAGACAGGATCTGAGGCTTCATACAGACCATCGCTAACCGCAATTGATTTATCCTCCTCCAGGCAATAGATAAATATCTGCTTAAAATGTGTCTCAAGTACTTTTGTAAAGCTTAGATAGCGGGAATCGGAAGACCAGGATCCGGCCATATCCCTGAAAGCCCCTGGAACATACATATCATCAGAGGCTATCTTCTTGTTAATTCCTGATTTAACATCAATAAGGTAAAGGCTTCTGCTATTATCCGAATAGGCTATTTTCCGGGAATCGGGCGACCATCGGGGAAAAGCATAAAATCCAGCTCCGTCAAGATTGAAAATTTTTTCCTCCCCCTTCCCGTCCTGAGGTTTTATTGCAAGCTGATACTCGCCGGAAATATCAGTAAAGTAAGCAATATACTTTCCATCCGGCGACCATGAGGGGTATCTCTCGTGGATGCCGGCAGTTCTGGTAATATTTCGCGGATCGCCCTTTTTAGCCGGCACGGTGATTATATCGCCCCGGAAGCCGAATACCGCCCGCGCTCCGGAGGGTGATACATCAGAGCTTCTTATGTAATTGCCCCCCCTGACATAATCCTGCCTTAAGCCCGGAAGGTCTGAAGAAATCCCTATGGCAAGCTTCTGAACCGAGCCCGAATCTAAATCAAGGCTATGCAGAAAGCCAGCCTGTTCAAGGATAATCCTTTTACCATCGGAAGATATGTTAAGAACCGGGAAATCCTTAAAATCAGTATGCTTTTCAGTTATATCCTTTTGGGTGTCATAGGAATAAAGGTTGAACTCTCCATCCCTGTCTGAAAGAAAATATATCTTTCCGCCGGCCCAGACGGGCTTCGTGTCATTGCACCCTCCATGGGGTTTTGGCAGTTCCTTCACTGAATGGTCAGCAAAAGAGAATATCCATATTCTGGACATGGCCCCGCCCCTGTAGTTTTTCCACTGCTCAAACACATCAGGCAAAGGCGTATAGGCTATAAACTGCCCGTCAGTGGAATAAGACGCATGAAAGCCGTTAGGAATATCAAGCTTCCTGGGAAACCCGCCTTCTATGGAAACCGTATAAAGCTGGGTATAATTCCAAGGATGAGCTCGTGCTGATGAAAAAAGGACATTTTTGCCGTCAGGGGTAAACCCCCGGACCAGATCTTCTGCGGGATGCCATGTAAGGCGTTCAGGGATACCACCCTCTGATGGTACAATATATACATCGGTATTTCCTTCCTGCTCACTGCTGAATGCTATAAGACTGCCATCAGGTGAAAAGACAGGGTTGGAATCATTGCCTTCATTTATAAAAATCCTCCTGGGGTTATTTTTACTCATATCCTGAATCCATATATCTTCAGCATAGGCAAATGCAATCTTTCTACCGTTTACAGCAGGTTCTGAAAGCATCCTGGTATCTTCTGTCTCTATACCTGAAAGATTCAAAGCATTAAAAAGAAAGATACAAATCATAGTAAAAAGGCAAAATCTCCACAGCTTCAAGTCGGATACTTTTATTAGAGAAAATTTCATAAACATCCCCCCATGAAAAAATATTTTAAACTTAAAATATATACGTAATTTTTGTTAAAAGTGTTTGCCCTATTTAACTTAGCAGAATACTAGTCTTACCAAATATTCGAACTAATTCAAAAGCTAAATTAATACTTTAAAACTTTGTTACATGTGTTCCGTAAATTGAATATATATTTTATAAAGGTACTGTAATATTAAATTCCTATCTTTTATTTTTCTAATATTGGTAATATTCTATTCCATTTTATTATCGGGTAATGAATTGATTTTGGCTCAAGAGCAAGATATACCGCAAGAAGCCCGGACCAGGGGAATTATTTTCATTCCCGGGGCATTCTATACGCCGGAAACAGACTGGGGCCTTGCAGCAGGACTGCTGTACTACTTTCAGGGTTTCGGAGGCTTTGACAGGGATAAACCCTCTTCCATTTCAGCAAATATTATTTATACCCTTAAGAATCAGAAGAAGTTTACAGTCATACCAAAAATCAGGATAAACAATTCTGAGTATCTTTTAAGCTCCAGGATAAGTTTTACCGATTATCCTGAAAAATATTACGGTATAGGCAATAATAACTCTGCAGATGATTATACAGGCTATACCAGCAAAGGAATTGAAGCCTGGCTGAATGCCTCAAGAAGGATTTATAAAAATCTTTATGCCGGATTAAACATAAACTATATCAATAATAATATAATCGATATTGATGATACAGATACCCGGACCTATGATTTTTTATCCTCTTTCAACCGTAAGGAGATTTTAAGCCTGGGGATTAAATTCACCTGGGACAGCCGGGACAACACCTTCTATACCAGCAAGGGGACTTACCTGGATATCTTGATGGAGGTCTACATAAAAGAATTCTTAAGCGATTACGGTTTTCAGAGCTATCTGATTGATCTAAGGAATTTTCAGAGCTTTGGCAAAGACATCCTGGCCTTCCAGGCTTATTTTCATTTCAATACATCAGGCTGCCCTTTCTTTGCCATGCCGACCCTGGGAGGTCCGGGACTGCTCAGGGGTGTAGTCCAGAACCTTTACAGGGACCTGAACCTCATGGCTTTTCAAGCTGAATACAGGATGCCCCTTGGAAACAAAATCAGCCTTGTATTCTTTGCAGGCGCAGGAGATACGGCTGGCAGGGCAGATGCCTTCAGACTGGCCAATCTCAAATATTCTGCAGGAGCAGGTATTAGATACAGGTTATCGGACAATGGTATAAACTTCAGACTTGATATCGGGTACAGCAGGGAAGATTTCAATTTCTACCTGGGAGTCCTGGAAGCCTTCTGAACCAGTTATCTAATATCTCATATTTTCTGCTTTACCCGGTAGTTTTTTGAAAATTCCGAGGTGTTACCGTTCTGGTCAGTAGCTGTACCGGTAATTATAAGGGGATATATATTAAAGAATACCTCAGGGGGTATGGTAAATGTAAATCTGCCCTGAGAATTTGAAACCACAGAACCTATATACTCCATTCCCTGGCCGTATTCCCACGGAAAGAATCTGTCTGCAATGAATACATCAACGGTGCAGCTGGGCATGCAGTAACCATTGATATTGTTCTGGAACTGCTTGCCGAAAACTGGAAAGAATACCCTCTTATTGGGTCCGTTATTATAATAATCTGGATCATTCTGGGTGACGCCCTCATTGCCAAGGTCAATTGCCAGCAGTCCATTATTCTTGAAATGATTTCCACGGATGGTATTGTAGAGGGTTGAAGAGTCTGTAGGCCATGTGCCAATAGTAATTCCGTTTCTTAAATTGTACATTATCCTGTTTATATAGCTGTAATTAGAGTCCCCGATAATATTGTTAGAGGAGCCGTTCTGTACCCTGATTCCGTCCAATGTATTTCCCATAGCTGTTTCGAAATCAGCGCCGGTGCCTATATAATTTCCATATATGAAATTATTGACCGTAGCACTCCCCCCAAGTCTAATACCGGAGTTCCCGTTTGCAGAAATTATATTTCTGTAAGCATTGTTCAAGCCTCCAATGGTATTGTGGCTGGAACCGCTGTCCAGCAGTATTCCGTCAAGGACATTGCCCCTGGGATAAACCCCGGTGGCATTGGTACCTATGCGGTTACCCCTTATATTATTATTCTGGCTCAAATAACCGTTGGTAGTATTGTGGGTGAGCAGTATGCCGTACTGCTGGTTAGCTGATATGGTGTTCCCGTCTGTACCGTAAAGACCGCCTATCTCATTATATTTTGCGCCCAGAAGATATATTCCATGGGTACCGTTTCCCCTGGGTGTGGTATAATCCGAGGCAAGGCCGATGGAATTATTCTTTACGGTGCAGTAGTTGGCGGTTATCCTTATGCCGTAAAGGGTATTGGAAGATATAATATTTGATGTTATGGTGGTATAATGGGAGTGTTCGCTTACATTAATGCCTTCATTATTGGGCGCTGAGGTCAGACCGTTAGCCATAAGCCCTATTATATTCCCTGATATGGTATTGCCGGTGGAGTATTGATGAATGCAGACTACTCCTGATGAACCGCTTCCCGCAATGACATTTCCAGCCAGGGTATTGTTTTTTGCCTTGTAGAAGGCAGCACCGGTTCCGCCGTTACCTATCATGGCATTGCCGTTTATATTCAGTCCTATATAGTTGCCTGAGATTATATTGCCGCTTGTATCGAGATTGCCGTTTCTTTCAAGCCTGATGCCCGCCATAGTGTTGCCTGAGATTATATTCCTCTGGTCCGGCTCCGTCCCTCCGACCTGGGTGTCTGTGATGCCGTTTATAATGAGTATCCCCTCGTAATTAGGTATTGCATACTGGCCTGAGCGGTCAAGTCCTATTATATTTCCGTAAATTATATTACCGGTGCCTGCACCGGGGATAACCCCTCCATCAGCTGCATCAAATATACCTATACCGGCATTCTGATTCCCCGAAAGCACACAGTACCTTATAGTATTGTAACTGCTGTTTTCTACCATGGTAATGCCGGCATAGTTGGGATGTCCCTGACTGCTTTGCGAGGCTGATCCGCTCACATTGGTCCCAAAATAACAATACTCTATGATATTGTTGGAGGCATAATAAACAAGGATTCCCCTGTCAAAGTTATTAAAAACAAGGCCCCTGATGGTTATATTTTCAAGCTGCTCGTCAAAGCTGTAGTTTATTTTGATACCGTTTATGCTCCCGTTTCCCTTAAGAACAACATCGGGATATAAATCCCCGCCTGATACAAGACCGTTGATAGTGGTATTGCTTTTCTGTATGGGCAGTTCATTTGTAAGGTTAATGGTTATGGGATAGGAAAGGCTTGATGAAAAGGTAATGGTATTATGAGAATCACCGTTCTGGTTGGCGGTGAGGACAGCCTGATAAAGACTGCCGGGCCCTGAAGAGTTCGTATTGGTAACCGTTATGGTAGCCCCGTAAAAGGAAAGACTGGCAAACAGCATAAATATTAAAATAATAAAATTTTTCTTCATCAAATGACACCTTCTTTTTATATTTTTTCTAGCACACTTATATATACTATAGGGTCTGCAGACAAGTTTTCAAATTTTTTGAATAATATAATTTTAAGCTTTTGGATAAAATACCGAAACCAGGCCCTGTCTGAGAACTTTATAGATGCAGATCGCCTATAATACGGACTGTTTTTTCAATATCCCTTAAGTCCTGGGATCTGGAGGTAACAATACGCACAGATTCCGGGGATAAGGAGCTTACAAGAATCCCGTGGCTTTTTAAGGCATTTTCAAAGGATTCTCTTGCATTTATGCTCCTGAAACGGGCAAGAACAATATTAGTGCCCCCCCAGAGCGGATCCGGTGTTCCCATGTTTTTCAGTGCATTGTAAATCATTCCGGCCTTCTGGTGGTCATCCCTGAGCAATTGTTTATACCTTTTCAGGTAAAAAAGTGCAATATAACTGATATATCCTATCTGCCGCATACCGCCCCCAAGCATTTTGCGGAAGATTCTCGCCTTTTTTATGAATTCAGCAGAGCCTGTAAGCATGCTGCCCAGAGGTGAGGAAAGGCCCTTGGAAAAGCATAAGGAAAGAGAATCGCAGTATCGGGCTATATCTGACGGCTCCTTATTCAGAAAAACGCAGGCATTGAGAATTCGAGCTCCGTCTATGTGTATGGGAAGACTGTATTTTTTTGAAATATCCCGAATTTCACTCAGTCTTTTTATCGGGTAAACTGTTCCTCCACCGCGGTTGTGGGTATTTTCAAGCCATATAAGTACGGTTTTGGGCTGATAATAGATGTCCTGTCTGATAAGGCTGATAATGCTGACCGGGTCCATAATGCCGTCACTGTCCTCTGCAAAGCAGGGTGTAAGGCCTGCTACCCGGGATATTCCTCCGGATTCATAATGGATAGGGTGGCTGTTTTTATCCATAATGACCTCTCCCCCGTTGCTGGAATATATCATAAGAGCTATGAGATTTGCCATTGTCCCTGTGGGAACAAAAAGGCTTTCTTCCTTGCCAAGCATTTTGGATACCATTTCCTGCAGTTTTGCCGTCTCATGATCTTCTCCGTATACATCATCACCCACATCAGCCATGTAAATCTGCTTTAAGAGGCCTTCTTCAGGTACTGTAAGGGTGTCGCTCCTGTAATCGATTACCTTTTCCATAATATCAATCCTTGAGTTTTATTCAGTTTTCATTAGAAATACCTGGTTTTTCCCCAGGGCTTTTGCCCTGTACATCATATTATCAGCATCGGCAAAAAGGCTTTTCAGGCTTTTTGAGTGGGAGGGAAAACTGGATACACCGAGGGAGGCCGTCAGTTTTGCAGAAATATTGTAATCCTTCAGGAATACCGCTGCTTCTATATCCTTCCTGATTAGTTCTGCTGCTTCAAAGGCAGTATCCATGCCGGTCTGATAAAGCAGTATGACAAATTCATCCCCCCCATAACGGAAAGCTTTGTATTTACCGGCAGATTCGCTAATTATGAAAGATACCTCCCTAATAGCTGCACTTCCAAACTTATGCCCGTAATTATCATTAATGCTTTTAAAACCGTCAAGATCAAGAAATATCATGGATATGGGGGCTTCTTTGGACCAGATGCCCTCATCAAGCTCATCCAGTATGCTTTCAAGATATCTGGAATTATAAAGCCCAGTCAGGACATCGGTTACGGAAAGAATCTCGTTCCGCTTTATCAGACGCTGATGCTCGATAATAAGGGAAATCATATCCGCCATGCTTTGTATAATCCTGAGGGTATTATCAAACAGCTCCATTGAGGCTTTATCCGCTTTCAGCACACAGATCCCGAAAACGTCTTCCTCAGCTATAAGGGGTACGAAAATCAGGGTGACTTCTTTCTTTTTATCCTTCTCATCTTCAATCATAGGCAGTACATAGTAGGTTCTTACCGGTTTTTCAAGGACCGGCCTCTGCATACTGATAATGTGTATCATCCTTTTTTGTTCATCCTCATCAATGCCTCTTGCCAGGACCTTTTTTAACTGTCCATTTTCCTTATTGTAAAAAAAAATGACGCTTCCGGTGCAGAAGCTGATTTTAAGAAAGGAACGGCATAGATACCTGAGGATTTCAATTATGCTGTCGGACTGGTTAGCCTTAATACTCATATTCCTGTAGAGGTTTAACACCTCGATTATGCTGTGAAGCTCTTCGATCCTTTTTTTTGACAGCTCGGAATACCTGAGTATTTCGTCCTTTTTCTGCACAATAAGGGAGAGCCTGTCTGAAAGGCTCTTCTCTGCTGACGGGTTTTCCCTCAGGATACCTGAAGATTCCTCGACAAGCCTTATCAGTTCTTTTATATTCTCATGAAGGATGCTCATCGATTCTGAAGTGAAGATATCCTCTCATCAAGTATATCGGTTACTATATCGTCAAAGTTCCTGCTGTTGTTCTTCTGAATAAATTCACGAAGTTCCGAATAAATTCTGAGACTTTCAGAATAGTTTCCTTTGAGTTCTTCAAGCATGCCGGCATATAAATTGTAATGGACAAAATTAGCCCTGAATTTCTTGATGTTTATCTCATACCAGCGCACTAAATTCGTCTTTCCCAGCTTGAGATCTACCTGCATAGCAAAAAATATAAAAGCCTGGGCATCCTGAAATTCCATTTTCTCAATGCTTTCATAAAGCTTACGGGCTTCCAGGTATTCACCCTTATAAAATAACTCCTGCAGTCTGTCACAGTCCTTGTTAAGGATCTTTGCGGATTTCTCATACAGGCCGAAATGTTCCATTACGTCCCTGAACCACTTTTCATCATTATAATATACCTTCAGGTAATTATTTATCGCTATCAGCTCATTGGGGCCCAGGGAAGGGCTAAGCAACTCAAGAAATCTAATATATTCGCTGTAATTTCGGGTAAGATAATTCTTTATGAGTACCGGCTGACCAAAATAGTATATAAAATCATGAGGATAACCGGACAGGGTCCCCTGGAGACTGCCTTTTGAAAGGATAAGAGCATGCCATCTCTCAATGAGATCTATTGCATCATAGATAAAGCCGTTTCGCAGAAGATACAGGATATAGGAGCTTAGATTCCTGTAATGAATATATTCCATTGACTGGTGGCTGAAAAGCAGATATGCCGTACTCAGGGAGATAAGCCTGTCAATATTTGCAGTGCTTTCATCCAGAAAACGCCTGAAAAAACGGTTGGTGAAATCAGTGGCATCC
Organism: uncultured bacterium; assembly: GCA_964431655.1. GTDB lineage: Bacteria > CAYMEV01 > CAYMEV01 > CAYMEV01 > CAYMEV01 > CAYMEV01. The sequence continues at coordinate 34,157 of CAYSKJ010000007.1, forward strand.
TTATGCCTGTAATTCATCTCATAAACCGTAAGGAGATTCTGGTATGAAAAGAAAAAGGTTTTGTCTATATCCAGGGCTTTTTTATATTCCTCTTCTGCACTGCCGTAATCATCCAGCATCTTGTACAGATCACCAAGACTGTCATGCGGGTTCGGAGAATCAGGAAGAAGGACAGCATACTGGTTCAGGTATTTAAATGCATTTTCATAATCCCCGGCATCGCTGAACTTATAACCCAGCAGATTATAGGCATTTTCATAAAAGGGATTATAATGTATTATATTTTTAAGGTATTCTATCTGGCTTTTTTCATCCATGCTATGCATATAAAGATTGACGAAGATCAGGTAGGATATCTCGGGATCCCTTACCTCTTCATTCAACTTATCAATCCTGGATGCAAGCTCATAGGCTTTTTCCCAGTATATGCGTTTGTCAAGAATGACGAATTCCAGGAGCAGCTGATTAATCTGATTGAAATGGAGCTTGTTTTCTACGGCCATATCAATGTTTTCATCCCTGTCCTTTCCCGCGGAAAGAATGATAAGCTTGATATGAGCCGAACCAAATTTTTTATCAAGGGAGACTGCCTTCTTGAACTCCTGGTAAGCCTCTTCGTTCTTGAAATTATTGGCATAGTAAATACCCTGCAGATAGTGGTTATAAGCCTCAGGATTATCTGTATCAATTGTAATACCTGATTTATATTCAGAATCCTGGGAAAACCCTGCAATCTTTTCATCAGAAAATATATCAGCAGTAAGCCTGTCCATTACCTCGAAAAGTTTGCTGAAAAGCCCCTTCTGGGTGGATTCAGCAATTATAAAACCGTCATCTACCCTTCTCAGCGTTGCAGAAATCACTATCTCATCCTGATATGTCTTGAAATTGCCTGTTATCAGGTATTTAACATTAAGTTCCTTGGCAACCCTTAATACCGATGCTATTGAGAGAGTATCAGGATTTGTGATATTTTTCAGCCTGAGCTTGGACCACAGGGTAGACGTATCAACAAACTCAACCTGGCCTATTTTGGCCATATTAATGATATAATCAATAAGACCTTCTTTGAGGTAGTCATAATTCTCATCTCCTGTGAGGTTGGCAAAGAAATATACCATTATTACATTACTGTCTTTGCTGTAACTGATATTCTGGCTTATTTCCTCAATTACTATTCCTCTGTTGGCTTTGTCCCTGGATTCACTGTCAAAATTACCGAGGGTAATCTCTATGGGTCTTTCAGTTCTTTTTTTACAGGATATAAAGAAGCACAGCATGCATATAAGCAGTATAATAACTGTTTTCTGCCTTGTCATTTCCTTAAAGCCCAGCCTTTGATATTTATCACTTCTACACCATTATGATACGATTATAAATAGTATTTTGTTCGGTTTTCAATATAATTAATAAAACAAACAGGATTTTTGAGCGTAACAAAACTTAGTTATCTGTACAAATCATTATTAACAGTTATTATCCTTGATAAAGCTGTCGTAATTATTATTACAAAAAAATGTAAACAGGAGGAAAATATGATTGATCAAAGACTTGTAAACCTGGCCAGGGTTGCAGTTGAGTACTCTTCAAAGGTCAGAAAGGGGGACCTGGTACTCATTAGAGGAAATGCAGGTGCAAAAGGACTCATCCTTGAGCTTTACAGGCAGGTTATTGAAAAAGGCGCATATCCGCTCACACAGGTCACCTTTGATGATATGTCAAAAATATTCTTTGATAAGGCGTCAAAGAACCAGCTTGAATATGTAACACCCTATGAGACCATCAATCATGACAAGATTGATGTATCTTTCGCCATATGGGGCGGAGGAAATACAAAAACCCTCTTTAATGTTGACAAGAAAAAACAGTCTGCTTTTTTCTCAGCAAGGAAGCATCTGCAGAAAAGGAGCCATATAATGCCCGAAGAGGGGGGCATACGATGGGTAGTTGTTCCATACCCTTCATCCCACTCAGCCCAGGATGCCAATATGTCAAACAGTGAATATGAAGATTTCGTGTTTGCTTGCTGTATGGTTGACCAGGAAGATCCCCTGAAGTCATGGCAGAATCTGAGGAATAAACAGGCCGAGATTGTCAGAAAACTCCAGGTTTATAAGGAATTTCATGTTCAGGGCCCTAATGTAGACCTTAAATTCCATACAAGAGAAAGGAACTGGGTCAGCTGTGACGGCATGGTAAATCTCCCCGACGGAGAGATTTATACATGTCCTTTTGAGGACAGCCTTGAAGGCTTTATCAGCTTCACCTATCCCGGTTTTTATGCAGGGCAGGAAGTAGAAGGCATAAGGCTCGAATTCAGAAATGGCAAAGTATGCAGTTTTTCCTCCAAAACAAAAAGCGATTTTCTTGAGGAAATGATAAAACTTGACAGTGGCAGCAATATGGTTGGTGAGCTGGCCTTTGGAACCAATTATTTTATAAACCACTATACAAAAAATATACTTTTTGATGAAAAAATCGGCGGTACAATGCATATAGCCCTGGGGAACAGCGCCATAGGAACAAACGGCAGGGTCAGCTCAGCAATTCACTGGGACCTTATAACCCACACCAATAAGGATACTGAGCTCACAGGGGATGGAAAGGTGGTTTACAAAGACGGTAGATTCCTTTTGTAGACCAGCTTATATGGATATTATTGAACCCCATATTATCTGTACTGCAGGGCACATTGACCACGGAAAGACAGAGCTTGTAAAAGCCCTTACCGGCATTGATACTGACAGGCTTAAGGATGAAAAGATCAGGGGGATGAGCATTGAGCTTGGTTATGCCTATATGCAGTTCCCCCGTAACAATAATATACACAAAATAGGGATAATTGATGTTCCAGGCCATAAAAGGTTTTTGCGGACCATGGTCTTCGGAACCGGGTCGGTAGACTTCAGCCTGTTGGTTATTGACAGTCTTCAGGGCATACAGACCCAGACAGAGGAGCATTTTAATGTACTTAATCTGCTGGGGATTAAAGGCGGTATTGCAGTACTGACAAAAATTGAAAAGACCCCGCAGGACGTTCTTAAGGAACGTATAGCGGAGACAGAGATCTTTATAAAGGACAGCCCGTTCAGCCCCAGGGTTTTGCTTGTTGACTCCCTAAGCGGAAAGGGCATAGATGAGCTCAAGAAATATATCTTTCTCGAAGTTTGGCGGCTGAAGCATAAAAAGCCCACCCACCCTCTCAGGATAGATGTGGACAGGGTATTCAGCATAAGGGGTTTTGGGCTTATAGCATGCGGAACATGCAGTTCAGGAAGCATAGATATTAATAATGAAGTATATATCCTAAATTCCGGTAAAAGATCCTTTGTAAAGAATATACAGATACATAACAGCTTTTATGCCAGAGGAGAGGCAGGCCAGAGACTTGCCCTCAATCTTAAGGGTATAACAGCTGAAGAAATAAAAAAAGGCTATACCCTTTCCCGGGAGAACCAGATACCTGAAAGCCGCTACCTATATGCAAAAATGAAAATGATAAAAAGGCAAGATCCCTGGAAAAAGCCAAAAAGCGTTAGACTGCTGTATAAGACCAGGGAAATCATTTCAACCCTGATTTTTTCAGGGATGAACGCCCTCTTTGCAAGGATAAGGCCTGATAGCCCGGTCTTTGCCACCAGGAACGACCGTTTCATAATACGTGATATATCCGACAGCTTCACCCTTGGGGGAGGAAAGATAGTTTATTTCTCAGATAAGCCCTTGTCTGTCAATAATACTGACTTCCTCAGGTTTCTTCGCTTTATGGATAAGGGAGATATTCTTCCGGCACTGAAAGCGATATTATCTTTCAAGCCCTTTTACTGTTATATATCTGATCTGATACAGCTGTTTTCAGCAGACTCCGGCACCCTTGCATCAATAATCGACGCTTCTGAGGATTTGATTATCTGCCAGAAAAAAATACTTGTCAGCAGGGAAAATTTAAATCGTATGCTGGATTTCATACGAGATAATTCAGACAGCAAAATCTTTCCATCAATAAATATGGGTAACCTTAAAAAAGGGCTTTATGAAAAGTGGGATTTTGCCAGAGGCTTTGTTGAAATTGCACTAAAGCATCTTTATAATGAGGGAAGAATCATCATGGACCGGGATGCTGTCTCCCTCGGTGATGATGATAAAAGCTCCCCGGAGGCTGATCTGATTCCTGAAATTTTAAGAATCCTTCAAAACCGCAAAGCCTTAGCTGATATAAAGGAAATACTGGGTATTTTTCAGATACCGCCGGATAATGCGCAAAGACTGATAACAATTATAGCCCGCGATGAAAGGATAGCTGTAATAGACGGTTCTTTCCTCATATTGAGAAAAAGCCTGGAGGAAATAAAATCTAAGCTCATCAATTATCTCCTTGAAAATAAAAGCATAAGGGTGTCTGTTTTTAAGGAAATTGCCCAAACCAGCAGAAAATATGCCCTTCCATTATTGAAATATTTTGATGAAGAGAAAATCACCTATAGAATAGACGATATTCGTTACCTGAATTCCAGAATCTTAAAATAGTTTTATAAAAAACTTGACATAAACAGACTAAGGTATTATTATAGTAATGTAATAAAATAATAAACAATCTAATCAATAGGAGGTTTTGAGAAATGTCAAAAATAATAGGAATTGACCTTGGTACTACCAATTCTGCTGTAGCAATAGTAGAAGGTGGAGAGCCTGTAATAATCACCAATGCTGAAGGGAGCAGGACAACGCCTTCAGTTGTGGGTTTTACAAAGGACGGAGGCAGGCTTGCAGGAACAATAGCAAAAAGGCAGTCCATTACCAATCCGGAAAATACCATTTATTCCATAAAAAGGTTCATGGGAAGAAGATATGACGAGGTTGCCCAGGAAATGGAGATGGTTAACTATAAAGTTTCCAGGGGAAAAAACGGGGATGTAAGGATTATGGTAAAGGACAAGGATTATTCACCGCCGGAGATATCCGCTATGATACTTCAGAAACTTAAGGAATCAGCAGAGGCTTACCTGGGGCAGAAAGTAACGGAAGCAGTTATTACCGTACCTGCTTATTTTAATGACAGCCAGAGACAGGCAACCAAAGACGCAGGCAAGATAGCCGGGCTGGATGTTAAAAGAATAATTAATGAACCAACGGCTGCAGCACTATCCTATGGCATGAACAAGGAGAAGGATGAGCTCATAGCAGTATATGACTTCGGGGGAGGTACCTTCGATATATCAATTCTCGAAGTCGGCGAGGGGGTTATTGAAGTAAAGGCTACCAACGGAGATACCCATCTTGGTGGAGACAATATCGACAAAAGGATAATCGACTGGCTTGTAACAGAATTTAAAAAGGATCAGGGTATTGACCTGTCCAAGGACCTGATGGCATTGCAGAGGCTCAAGGAAGCTGCTGAAAAAGCCAAGATAGAGCTATCCCAGGTTCTTGAAACTGACATAAACCTTCCCTTTGTTACAGCAGACCAGACAGGACCCAAGCATCTGCAGATAAAGCTTACCCGGTCAAAACTTGAACAGATGATTGAAGATCTGGTGGATAAAACCCTCGAACCTTGCAGGCAGGCGATGAAGGATGCAGGAGTGTCTACCTCTGATATCCATCATGTGCTTCTTGTAGGCGGCTCTACCAGGATACCCATGGTTCAGAACAAGGTTAAGGAGCTTTTCGGAAAAGAGCCTAATAAAACTGTGAACCCCGATGAAGTAGTTGCCCTTGGCGCTGCAGTACAGGGCGCTATAATGGGAGGCGATGTAAAGGATGTCCTTCTTTTAGATGTTACCCCTCTCTCTCTTGGCATTGAAACCCTTGGAGGGGTGTTTACAAGGCTGATTGAAAGGAATACAACCATACCTACAAGGAAAAAGGAGATATTTTCCACTGCAGCTGATAATCAGACCAGCGTAGAGATACATGTCCTGCAGGGAGAAAGGCAGATGGCCGGGGATAACAGGACCCTGGGTAAATTCCACCTGATAGGCATACCTGCGGCCCCCCGGGGCGTTCCTCAGATCGAAGTAACTTTCGATATAGACGCTAACGGCATACTGAATGTGTCAGCAAAGGATCTGGGCACCGGAAAGGAACAAAAAATAACCATAACATCCTCTTCGGGCCTTTCCAAGGAAGAAGTGGATAAGATGGTAAAAGATGCAGAATCGCACTCCAAAGAGGATGAGGTAAAGAAGAAAC
>CAYSKJ010000008.1:0-40224 GCA_964431655.1 uncultured bacterium
CAAAGCCGATTTCCTGCCCAAGAACATCAATAACATCATCCTTCAGAGTTAATTGCGTTGAAGGGTCTGGGTTTTCTGCGTATTTGGCAATCTTATCCCTTGATTCAGCGGGCAGTGGGGAATCCTGGGTAATATAGCTGTAGATATCCATCGCGTTACATACCTGGTAACCACCTATAAGAAGGCTGTCCCTGGGTGTAAAATCAAGGAATTCAAAATTTTGAGGCGGTATTTTGATCAGGGACAAAAGTTTTTTATCCCTTATATCATCATTCAGCAGGATAAAGCATTTCAGGTGAAGGTCTTGAGTATTCCTGCTGAGGCTGAAAGAGATACTGTCAATAATAGATGTCATGTCCTTTATGAACTGATGGTCCAAAGGAATATCCTGTGCTGTCAGGGCATGGGAATAGTCTTTTTTTAGTATATTTTGAAGGGAGTAGTAATACTCCAGGGGTGAATCGGGATATATCACGCCGTGCTTTTGATGCTTCTGGTATGATGTACTCTTTAATATGCTTCTGTCTGAAATATCTTTTGTCAGATTAATGATGTTTTTAGCATCCTGCTCGTTGGCTGTAAGTATTATTTTATTACCTGTTCTGGAAGCATAGATATTATTGATACGGTTCATGCTTGAATCCAGGTTTAATTCAGAAAAGTCAAAGGTATATATGTCGTAATCAGAATCCTGGTAGCTTCCGCGGGCTGTTAGTTCTGAGTGTTTTTTAAGGAAATCGGACAGTTTCTTGAAAAAACCTTCAAAGGCATCAGAGCTTGATTTTGAATAGGATATTATAATATATGGATTTGTTTTATTATTTTCATCAAGGGTTATTCCGAATAAGGCCTGCTGTTTAATGATTTCGATTATCATATCCTCATTGAAGAAAGAAAGGAATTCCAAAATTAATTTTGAACGGGTTTCATTGGCGGTTTCTTCTTTTAAGTGGTTTGTATAAAGAATTATAATTTCTTTGACAATATTCTTAAAGGTTTCCTCATCCTCCATCAGTTCTGTCTTATACTGGTAAAATTCGCTGAGTTTAACAAATGAGACTGTATTTTCAGGGATACAGGGATTAATATCAGTAATTAGTGCCTGTTTTCTGCATGATATAGAAAAGGTGATAGTGAATGCGAGAGCAATCAGAAATATTATGGTTATCTTTCCAGGCATGTTCATAAGATTCTCCTTTTAATTCAGCTCATAAAAATTAGTCTATCCTAATAGAAACTACGATAAAAGCATATACAAGTTTTAAAAATTGTTTAATTACCTTTGCTTTTATGATAGTATAAAGAATCATAGACTGTCTTAAGGAGTCTTGAGTTGGAAAAATCTATCAGTATCTTGAAGGACCTTAACTCCTGCATTACTACCCTCAGGCTGTATCCTGCCGAAAATAAGCTGGTATCTAAAAATCTTGATATGCTGATGAATGGCTTTGAACAATTTTTTCAGAATGAGGAAAGTGATGGTTCTTTTACTGTCTCACTGGCTGAAGGCAGGTTAATATTGAATGGTAAAGCAGTTCAGGATAAGTACCGTACAAACCCTATAATTCTTTCGATCCTGTCCCTTTTTGAGCTTCTTGACCTGAAATCTCTCAGCATATTTAAGGGAGTCAGCAAGAGCGAAATGGTATCGTTTTTCGGGATTATTAATGAGCTAAAATCAAAAACAGTTTACGGAGTATACTCACTACAGGATATAATGACCAAACGCGGGATAACAAAAATAAAGGCAGATGAAGCTGTATATATTGCCATAGGTAAAGAGGACAGGGAAGCCCTTGAGGATGCGGAACTGGACATTTCCCGGCTGGTAAGGGAAAAGCTCCTGGGTGGAAGTGAGAGTCCAGCCGATAGCGATGATGTCCAGGTGGACAGGTTTTACGGTGATCCGGATAAAGTCAGCAAAACCCTTAGCAGTATCATTTCCCGCGACAGCCGTATTTCCCTGTCACAGAAAAACAGGAATATGACATCTGCCCTAAACCGGCTTGCAAACCTTATCCCGGAGGACAGGGAGGAGTATCTGGTAGGTCTTTTTTCCATCCTTAAGGATATAGGGCCCGGTCTCAGCACCAGTTTCCTTATGACAAGGGTCGCCACTCAGAAAAAGCCCAAAATTGATGCGGATAAACTTATACTTTACCTTGATGACAATACCTTAAGGGCTTATGCGCGGGAAGTGGAGAAACTACATCCTCATTTCATCATGCAGACAGAAAAACTGCCTGTGGAAAAAAAACAGCTGTACAGGCAGAGAGTAAGACATTTTTATGATCAGCTGGAGGCCTATATCAGCAGCCTCGGACCTGTCCTGGATGGTGCCTCGGAAGAAATGCAGGATGATAACAAAGGACTGGAAGAAATGATAATCAATGATTTAAGCGCTAATCTGCCAAAAATCCGGAATTATCCCAAGGTTTTAAGCCTGGGAAAGCTGTTCCGCGTTCTTGAAGACAGTGAATACCCCGGGCTTCTTGATGAAATAAAAAGAAGTCTCTATAGTGATAAGGTGCCTCGGGATGATTTTTTAAAATATTATACTGATGAGATGTTCAAAATATTTCAGGATTCCTCGACTGACCAGGATACAGCTTTGAAAATCGTCCGCAGTACATTGAAGCAGGCTGAAAGGGAAACAGAACTTAATATATGGTATTCCAGCCTGATAACATTGCTGGAGAACAGTATCCCTCTTTTCCTGGAACGCGGCTACCATGATATAATAAGCATTATACTGCTGTCACTGAAGAAACAAACGGCAAATGAAGGTGGGGCAAGGGAAAAGGAGCAGACATATTTTGCCTATTGCATTTTCAACAGGATAGACAAACAGGAATATTACAAAGCCCTTACAACTCTGTTCCTTGAAGGAAAGACCGACGAAAGCAGTGCCAGCATCATTTTCATGACGGAATATCCCCATTCCTTCACTCTGCCCATTTTAAACAGGCTTAAAGAATCATCTGATATTAAGGTTAGAAAGCGTGCGGTGAATTTCCTTTCAAAAGCCGGCGAGAGCGTGATTGACCCTGTCATAAAGGAGCTGGATAAAAATCAGCCCTGGTTTGTCTATCGCAACCTGCTGGCAATCCTGGGCGAAATTGGTTTTCCATCAACAGTTTTTATAGTAAAAAAATTCCTTCTATACAAGGACAGGAAAGTATCCAAGGAAGCAGTAAGGGCTCTCTTGAAAATAGGCTCCCAATCAGCTGTAAAGGTCATGGCTGAGAATTTTCAGGAACTGGATGACAGGGCAAAGCTTAATATTTTAAAGGCCCTCAGCCCTGAACAGCTTCCCTTTCTGCAGGAAACTTTGAAAAATTATCTGGAAGGGAATGATCTGGTATCAGGCAATAATAAAGACCTTGCAGAGTCAGTATTTTCATCCCTTCAGAAGATTTCTGAGAAGACAGGCATTGATGTCCTGTCAGATGTTCTCTGGGGCAGGCTTCAGCATCTGCTGGAATTCCAGGATAAAGAGTCTCTTTTATACATTATACTGAATTTGCTTTCAAAAAACAATGAACCATCGGCCAGAACCCTTATTGAGAGGATGGCTCAGGATGACAGGGCTTTCATAAAAAAGCCTGCTCAGGCGTATTTGAAAGAAAAAAAAGGGTAAGAAATTAGCCGGCAGGCTTTCTTCCGGATTTAATAATGCGCTGTATCATCAGTTCTACTATATGCTTTCCTACATCAATTCCGGGGCATGCCAGCTCGAAACCCCTGTACTGAGGATTTCGGTTAGCCTCGATTATGTAAATCCTGCTGTTTTTATCAAGCAGTATATCTATTCCAAGAATATCATAGGGACTTTTTGCACCGATATTCAAAGAAATATTCCGTATGATTTCCTCGTATTCTTTGTCTGCTCTGATAAATTGAGCACCCTGGGCAAAGTTTCCAAGTCCTTCCGGGTTGGGTATCTTCTTTACAATGCCGAGACATTTATCACCCACCAGGATGCTCCTGAATTCCCGGGTATTCTCAATATATTCCTGGAGCATAAGGGGCTCGGAAAAATCATAGTTTTCAATGAAATCCTTAATTTCTGCCCTGGTTCGGATAACCTTTACTCCCACGCCCCTTGTGCCTTGAATTGGCTTTCTTATCATGGGCCGGTCAAAAGCCCCTGTTTTATAGTGACTGCAGGCGCTTTCCCTGCTGTACATTAGAAAGGTACCGGGGACATAATCCCTCAGCTCGCAATACCTTCGCAAAAGAGCCCCGAACTTGGTCATGTACTGGCCTGAAAATGCCTGTCTCCTGTCAATGGTGGGAATATTCTGGTACCAGAGGCAGTTTGTGAGAAGGGAAGTTGGTATCCTGGCTCCATGGGTACCCCTGATGATTAAACCGTCAATATCAAGCTCTTTGCTGTCATAGAGGACTCTTGTCGTATTGCTGGATACATGGAAGGAAAACTTTGCAGGTACCATTACTCTGTGCTTGTGCCCCATATCGGCCAGGGCATTTGTCAGGCTTTTATGGGTATAGGTATCGCTTTCTTTATCTGTTCTGAAATATGTGCTGTAAAGTCCTATTTTATAAGAGGGCATTCCCATCACTGATTATTTTCCATGAGTGATTGAGCCGGCAGATGCCCAAATCCTGGATATCCGAGTACACCTTGAACCGGTAGAGCCTGTAGTGGTAGTCATAGGGGAATCCTTCTTCCGTGTGGATGGCGACATCCAGAAAGTAGATATTGGCAAGAAGATCAAGCGGACTGATGGGCATGTCAATATAACCGGAGCCGCTAATATCTTTAATCTCGATTTTGTCCAGCATAGTGTTGGTTGCAAAAATGCAAAGGTCATCAATCCTGTAGATCCCGATGCCTATTACGGGCTTATCGATGGCTTTTTCGGTCTTGTAGTGCATTCTTATTGTGATGTCCTCACCGGTTTTTATAACCCATCGGGTACGTCCTTCACGGTCAAGGATCTCAACATTTGTGATTTCAGCCTCCCTGGATCCCCATCTTTTCCTGACAAAGGGATTCGTGGAATCAGGATGGGAGATAACCTCAACCAGGTATTTTTTATCTGTATCCTTGTGGGATTCTTCATATACTTTCAGCGCCTTGTGGTTGTCAAGCTCCTTACTGCTTTTCTTCTGCACGGCAGTAATCCTTTCCTCTTCCTCTTCAGCCATTTTAAGCATATATTCTTCAATTATTTCCCTCGGTTTTCCTGCATTAATAAGCTTTCCCCTGTCCAGCCACATTACCTCGTCGCATAGCATTTCTACAGTCTGCAGGCCATGGGAAACAAAGATAATGGTTTTTCCCAGCTGTTTCAACTGCTTTATACGTTCCAGGCACTTGCTGGTAAAAGAGCTGTCGCCCACGGCAAGAACTTCGTCAATCAGAAGTATATCGGGATTAACATTGATTGCAACGCTGAAGGCAAGCCTCATATACATCCCAGAGCTGTAGGTCTTTACAGGGGCATCAATAAAATCCTCCAGCTCGCTGAATTCAACAATCTCATCAAATTTCTCTGTAAGCTCCTTCTTGGAAAGCCCCAGCATTATACCATTTATAAAGATGTTTTCCCTGCCTGATATCTCCGGGTGAAATCCAGCTCCGAGCTCAAGGAGAGCTGTAACCTTGCCGCTGGTTCTTACAAAGCCTTCTGCGGGCTTAGTAATTCCTGCTATTATCTTTAACAGTGTGCTCTTACCGCTCCCGTTCCTGCCGATTATTCCGAGGGTAATACCCTTTTTTACCTTATAGTCAATACCATGAAGAGCGTGAAATACCTTTGAATTGTTGTCCATAAGGGTATTGAAAAGTTCTCCCCTTAAAAGAGCGCTTTTAATTGTGAGGAATTTCTTTGCCCTGTCCCATTTTCTGTAAATTTTGGTGACATTATTTATTACTACCGGGTAAGTATCTTTCATTGCTATACAACCTCTGAAAAGGAATCGCGCATCCTGTCAAAAATCCAGTACCCGACGTAAAAAACAAGAACACTGGCAGCGGCTATCCTGCACATTGCCACCGGATCAGGCATTCTTCCGTAGAAAAAGATGCTTTGATAGGCGGTGCTGATGTGAGCAATAGGATTGAATTTATACTGAAGCTGGAAAAGTATGTTAGTATTCTCCAGGAGTATCTCCTTTGGGTAGATGATAGGAGTCAGGAAAAACCAGAAAGTAAGGAAATTTCCGATAAGCTGCTGAATATCCCTGAAATGTACATTAAGGGAGGAAAGGGCGAGGCTGATACCTGTCATAAACAGCAGATGGATAATAATGATTACGGGAAGAAAGAATAAATGCGGGGATACAGGGTTGTAAAGCGGGTTTTCAGGTTTACTGAGAGCATAATAGTAAATATTGAAAGGTATCAGCATTACCAGGCTGAAAAGAAAATTGATAAGGTTTGAAAGTATCTTTACTATAGGCAGTATTTCAGTAGGGAAGATAACCTTTTTTACAAGGTTGCCCCCTTCAAAAAGGGATCCGGTGGCCTCAAGAAGGGAACTGGTAAACCATATCCAGGGCAGAAGGCCGCTGAAGAGAAATACGGCATAGGGCTGAATATGGGGAGAGCTTTGCCTTAAGAATACTGAAAACACCAGTGAATATATGACCATGAGTATGAAAGGGTTTAAAAAGCTCCAGAAGAAACCCAGCAGAGAACCGCGGTACCTGGCTTTTAATTCCCTCTGAACCAGGATAAGTATCAGGTTTCTGTGATGGTAAAGATTTTTCAGATTACCAACTATTTTCATTCATGTTTCCTTGCCAGTGATTTTGAAATACAATTATAGAATTAAATAATATTGTCAATTAATATTGCCTGGTTTTTTTTGGAAGGAATGACAGGACTATCAGAAAAAGACCCATCAGGCAAAATATGAAAAAGAAAGGAAACTTGCCTTTCAAATGCTGGTTATAGCCCATTATAAATCCCGCCATCATGAGAAGCATCCCGAAGGAAGAATATGCAAAGACCTCGAGCCTGCTTTTATACTGCTTCCGGTTCATCCTTTTGTCTAAAGTCATAAGACTGAGCCTGGCAATGGACAGCCTGAGTTCCGAATCCTCTGGCAATTCCCTGTCCTTTTTCAGGGATTTACCCTTAGTTATCCACTCAGACACCTGGTTTGCCAGTATTCCATGATTTGCATGCCTTTCCAGGTAAAGGAGAAAATCCTTGAAATTCCTCATGCTCGAATAATCAATAATCTCAAGAAAATCAGCATAGTTGATGGATATATCAGTATTGAAGGAGATATCCCTGTCGGGGAAAGCCATAAGGCATCTTATGTTCTCCTTGTTTTCGGAGGATACAACAATATCCAGGCTCTTTATGTCAGAGAAGGGGTAGATATAAACCTCACCCGAATCCCTGTCCTGAAAATGCATTAGGCCTTCAGAAATAAAAATCTTGTTAATGTTTGGCATAATCAATATAATGGGGAACATATTATTCTATCTTATAGTTATAATCAAATAAAAACAGATGCAAATCAGCAGGGCTATTTTATTTTTTGCGGTAATACTTTCCGGGGCATCTTTCCTGTTCTGCCAGGGCGAGGGAGGATTCAGAAAGGACAGCATTATCCTTGAGAAATTTATCTGCTCCATGGAGTATGCCCGGGAGGGCAGATACAATGATAGTATTGCTCAGCTTGAAGCCATAATGGATATCAGGGATGATCTGTTTGTCCCCTATATTCACCTTTTCAGGCTTTATAAGGACAATGAACGCTCCCTTTCGGTAACCGAGGATTTCTTGGCAAAATACCCAGATAATACTCAGGCTCTCGAAATCTATGCAGAATTGCTGACAGCCGGCGACCGTTATGATGAGGCTATTGAAACCTATAAAAAATTACTGGAAATTTCAGGAGATGAACCCTCCTACTATGCCATAATCGGCAGGCTGTTATTTTTCCACGGGGAAAAGCAGGAAGCAAGGAAATACCTCCTGCATTATATAAACGGGCTGCCATCCGCAGGCCATCAGGACGAGCTTATATACTACCTTGCAGGTAATCTGTTTGAACTGGAGAGGGAATACTCATTGGCTGCCCATTACTATATGGAATCAATAAAACGTCAGCCCTATTACAGCTATTCGCTGAAATCCCTGGAAGGCCTGTCAAGAAATCACAGGCTTAATAATGATTTGTCATCTTTTTACAGAAAAATGATAGAGATGGGACAAAACCGGGATTATTTCGTTGAAGCCTTTATTTCCAATGTTTTAGGCAGGAGGGAGAAAGAATGCCTGCCTTACCTTCTGGAGCTTTTATCCGGCATCAGCGAGGATAAAAGGGATGCTCACTATTCCAGGCGGTTGAACTATGCCCGGTACCTGAGCGGGGAGTACGATTCAGTTATTAAAGACCTGGAAGGTACCATAAGCAGGACAGAACCTGATAATAACCTTCTTATGCTTTTGTATAATTCCTTCACTCAAAAGGGTGAATTTGCCAATGCCAGGGGTCTCCTGGAAGAATTCAGGGATATATTCCCTGAAAAGGACTACCTCGGTCTGCTCTATGAACTGCTGGTCCTTGAAGATAGAAAAGCCGATGCCCTTGGAGTGTTAAAGAAACTTTATGATGAAAACCCGGGATCTGATGAAATCTTTATTGAATATGGCAGGGCGGTTTTTTTTCTGGATTCAGAGGAAAAAGCCCTTCATATGCTGAAAAACAGCCTGGAGAACAAACATGCTGGCAATGCCGCCATACGGCTGCTTTATACAGAACTTCTCATGCAAAATGGCAAGGAAGACCAGGCCCTGGAGGAGTGTGAAAAAATCATACTTGAAGACAGAGGCAACCGGCAGGCATATATGCAGGCTTTAAGGATAATTTCCAGGGTTCGGGAATTCCGGGATAAAATATATATTGCGGAACTTTTCCTTGAAAATTTTTATGAACCGGAAGATTACCTGATAGCCGCTGATTTTCTTTTAACCACAGATAATTTACAGTCAGCAGAAAACCTTTACAAAAGAGCCCTTGCGATATACCCGGAAAACCAGGATATTCTTTTTTCCTTCAGCGGGTATTTTTTCAGGGCAGACGACATTGAAGGCAGTATAGAGATACTTGAAGGACTCTACCAAGCCAGGCCTTATTCTCCAAATATCTGCAACAGCCTTGCCTACAGCTATATCCTTGAAGGCATAAACCTTGAAAAAGCCTCTGGCATGCTTCAGTATGCACTGAAAATTGAACCCCTTAATCCAGCCTTTATAGATTCCATGGGATGGTATTATTATATCCGGGGTGACTACCCCAGGGCTCTGGAATATATTGAAAAGGCCTGGAAATTAACGGGGAATGACCCGGAGATACTTGAGCATCTCGGCCTTGTGTATATGAAGACCGGGAAAGAGGAAAAGGCATCTGAATTCTTTAAGAGAGCGGCGGACCTGTACCCTTCGGTCCGGGATTCAAAAAGGGTTGAAGCATATATGGGCGATCCGGATAAACCAGAAGCAGAATGAAAATTAAATCAGCAGTACTGGTTCTTCTACTGATCTCTTTCATGGGCTGTTCAGGAAGATTTTTAAAAGACGGCACCCTGCTTTGCAGAGACATGGTTTTTCCATCAAGATATATCTTTCTGGTAAGGGGACGATTAAAGGATGCTGAAACCAGGCAGAGATTTGAAGCCATGGTTTACGGCCTTGATGGAAAAATCAGGATTGATATTATTAATACCCTTGGATTTACAGAATTTACAATGATTTATAGGGATGAAAAGCTGTATATAGAAGACAGAAGAGAAGGAAAAAGGGAACTTTTTGTAAAAGGCAGGGATAGCTATCTATTCCTTGGGGCAGACATATTCAGTGTTCACCCGGGCTTCTTCTTCACGGGTTATGATGTAAATATAAAATCCGCCTATCCCCGGAAGCTTTTTCATTCAATCTGCGATTGCGGTGAACTATATATGCCAGTTTATGACGGGCAGGACAAAAGCTACAGCATTATAAGGCGAATTCAGGGCAGAGAGATCCTCTACAAGGCCTGGAACCCTGAAAAAATCGGTGATTGCCTGTTTTTCAGGGACCGGCGCATCAGACTCGAGGACAGGATTCTGGAATACACCGTAGAAAGCTACAGCATAAATATAGATATTCAGGAGGACCTGTTTTCATGGAGATAAAGATTTTTTCACCGGCAAAGCTCAATATCTACCTCAGGGTAGGACAACCGGAAAAGGGTTTCCATAAAATATTGTCACTAATGCACACTATAGCCCTTTTTGACGAGATCATAATAAGAGACGGCGACAGCTACAGCCTGGAGTGCAGTAAAAAAGACATACCCTGCGATGATTCCAATCTGATAACCAGGGCAGTGCGTTTTTTTTCTGATTATTTTCTCAGCGGAGAAATGCCAAAAATAAAGATATATCTTAAGAAAAGAATTCCGCACCAGGCAGGGCTTGGCGGTGGAAGCTCCAATGCTGCAGAAATAATCAGGTACCTTTGTTTTCATTATGATAAGAAACTTGACAGAAAAGACATGGGCATAATTGCTGAAAAATGCGGTTGCGATACTCCTTTCTTTCTTACGGGGGGCTTTGCCCTGGTAAAGGGTTTCGGGGAAGAAGTAATTCCGCTGGATGAATGCCTCAGCCACGATCTGCTTTTGATAAAACCAAAAGCCGGACTAAATACTGGTGAGATATACAGGGAATATGACAGGATTACGGACAATTACCCTGATATGGAGGAATGCGAAGCCTCATTATACAAAAATATAATTTCAAAGAAGAAATTCATGCTTGAAGATATGCAAAGCTGGATTATAAACGATTTACAGCACCCTGCCGCCAGCATCTCCGCTCCCTTGGGCATCATAATGGATGCCATTCCGCAAAATCACAGAAACTCCACCCTGCTTACAGGATCAGGCTCATGTCTATTTGTTCTTCTGGATTCTTCTAAGCCTAGTGAAAGTGGTGAGATAATAGATTCTTTGCCGAAAAATATAATTCAAAAAACTGTCTTGACAAAATTTATTAGTATGATAAAAAATGTTCAACCTCTTAAATTTAGAGGAATAAAAAACAACACTTAGGATGGTGGAGGTTAATGGAAATTACAGAAGTTAGAGTTTTTCCTATCAACGAAAACAGACTGAAGGCTTTTGCTACAATTACCTTTGATAATGCTTTCATTATCAGGGACCTCAAGATAATCAACGGTAATAACGGATTATTCGTGGCAATGCCGAGCAAAAAGAGGAAAGATGGCTCATATAAGGACATAGCTCACCCCCTTAACAATGAGACGAGAAGGCTGATTGAAACTGCAGTGCTTGACCAGTACAATACCGAAATTGCCAGAATGGATGAAGAAGGCCAGCCCCAGGAAAGCACCCAGGACCCTGAAGACATGTAGGCTTTGAATATATTGGGGCGTCGTCAAGTGGTAAGACACAGGTTTTTGGTACCTGTATTCGAAGGTTCGAATCCTTCCGCCCCAGTTTAAAGGTGAAATGAAAGACACATTAATATTTTCATGTAATAACAGTATAGGCCTGGCTCAGAAGATTACCGCCAGGCTGAATACAAAATTATCCCCCCTGGAGATAGCACGGTTCAGGGACGGTGAAATACTGGTGCACTGCCCGATAAGCGTCAGGGGAAAGAATGTATTCCTCATACAGTCCTTTTACAGCCCGGTCAATGATTCCATAATGGAATTCCTGCTTGCTGTGGATATGTTCAAGAGAGCCAGTGCCAGGAGCGTCATTGCAGTTATTCCTTATCTTGCCTACAGCAAACAGACGTATAAGACAAAACAGAGGGTTCCCATATCCTCCAGACTGCTGGCGGACCTTATACAGTTTTCCGGGGTTGTCAGGCTTATTACCCTTGACCTTCATATACCTGAAATACAGGGTTTCTATGGCATACCCGTGGATAATCTCAGCCCCTTTCCCCTTTTCAAGTCCGTCCTGAATTCCCTGCCCCTTGATGATTTTGTCGTTGTTGCTCCTGACCCCAGGGGTTTCCACAGAGCCTTTCTGTTTTCAGAATACATGCAGAAGCCCTATATCCTGAGCGACAAAAGGGTGAACACACCGGGGTCAAAGACCTGTGAACCCATAGCAAACGATATTAAGGGCAAAGATGTTGTTATCATAGATGATATTATTGACAGCGGCAGGACTGTCGCCGTGGTCTCTGAGAAGCTGAAGCAGGCAGGTGCCTCAAAGATATATGCTCTCATAACCCATGCCCTCATCAGCAGTGAAAATTATGATAAAATTATATATTCCAATGTGGAAAAGGTATTTATTACCGATTCCATCTTCAATCCAGACCTGGAGATCAAGGAGAAGCTTGAGATAATTGATTCTTCCGAGATTATAAGTAAAGCCATATATTCAGTAATCTGGAATACATCTTTATCGCAGTTCTCAATTTAATATTACTTTTTTCTTGCATTATTTTTATTTTTGGATAAAAGCTTTACTTTACCAAGAGCATTTAGGAGGAGACTTATGGAAGCGTTGGAGCTTATGGTCGAAGAAAGGACTAAGCTGAACAAGAGAGAGAATAAGGACATGCGGAATTCAGGCGGGCTTCTGGGGATTATATACGGCAAAAAAATGGAGCCTTTGGCTATTTCACTGGATAAGAAAGAATTTCTCCGCAAGGCAACAAAAGCAGGGGAAAACGCTATTTTTAAGCTTATTATGAAATCAGACGGCAGGATCAGGCATTTTTGTATATTAAAGGATTACCAGATTCACCCCGTTACCCGGTCAGTTGTTCATGTTGATTTTATCGGCGTTGAGGAGGATGAGCATGTAAGGGTGGAGATTCCGCTGAGATACAGCGGGTTCTACCTGGACCACATCAAGAATAACAATATAAGGGTATATATGGACAGGATATATGTCAAAGTCAAGGCTGGCCAGATACCGCCTTATATAGCTATTGACGTATCAGGCATGAAGATCAATGATGTTATTTATGGCAAAGACCTTGTCCTTCCTGAAGGGATGATATTTGCTGACGTACCGGAGAAGGTAATCTGCACCCTTAGAAGAAAAACCGGCAAGGGCGGAGGTATGCTGCTTGAGCCGCTATCTCTTGATGAAGAGGTCAAGGAATAGTTTGTGCCGGTATTGAGAAGCTGTGTCTTTATTAATTGCAGGCTTGGGTAATCCAGGTGGAAGATATGAGAATACAAGGCACAATATCGGTTTTATCCTGCTGGATTTTTACAGGGAGCACTCAAAGAGTAGCTTCCAGCTCACAAAAAATCAATATTGGATGCTATGGTGCTCAAAAGATCTCTGCCTTTTAAAGCCCCAGCTATATATGAACAGAAGCGGAGATTCCCTGGACTATTTCTTCCGGACATTTAAGGACGACTGGGATGATATTCTCATCATTCACGACGATATGGATATAGAATTTGGTTTTATAAAGTATTCTTCCAATAAGGGAAGCGGGGGGCATAAGGGCATTGAAAGCATTAACAGCATGCTCCCGGGTAACAGGGCTAAACGGTGCAGGATAGGTATATCCAAGCCACCGGAGGATAAAGATCCGGCAGAATATGTACTTGAATGCTTCAGCCGGGAGGAGATGGAAAGCATTGACATTCTCCTGAAGAATGCAGCCGAATCAATTGATGTTTTTATCTACAGGGGTCTCAGCAAAGCTGCCAATACCTACAACAGGAGAGACCTTCTGGGCAGAGGCGAGGATAAATTAAAAGGAGAAAGGCATGGGACAATTCTTTAGTTTTTTTGCTCCGCTGATAGCATTTGCCGGGTTGTTCTTTGCTTTCCGCACTTTCCGCAGTATTCAGAGTGTTGAAATTGATTCCGGGAAAATGAAGGAGATTTCCAGCCTTATACATAAGGGAGCCATGGTATTTCTAAAAAAAGAATACTCAGTGCTTTCGGTTTTCATTGGACTGGTGCTGATTCTTTTATTCTTTTTTGTCGGATTCTGGTCTTCCCTTGCATTTCTGCTTGGTGCGATGGCATCTATGTCGGCAGGATATTTTGGAATGAAATCAGCAACTCTGAGCAATGTCAGGACCACTCAGAAAGCCAGGGACCAGAACCCGGGAGATGCTCTGAAGATGGCCTTTGACGGGGGCAGTATAATGGGTCTCTCCGTCGCAAGTCTCGGCCTTCTGGGTCTGGGAATCTTCTACTTTTACATAATATTCACCGGCGATCCTGAACTGCCTGCTGAGCTTTTCAAATATACCACTGATTTTGTTAAAGTCATTACAGGCTTTGCCATGGGTGCAAGCTCAATTGCACTTTTTGCCAGGGTTGGAGGGGGCATATATACCAAGGCTGCAGATGTAGGTGCGGATCTTGTCGGCAAGTTAGAAGCGAAGATACCTGAGGATGATCCCCGCAATCCAGCAGTTATTGCTGATAATGTCGGGGATAATGTTGGTGATGTGGCAGGGATGGGAGCGGATCTATTTGAGTCCTACGTGGGGTCAGTTGTGGCTACCATGGCAATAGCTGCAACCATACACCCTGGGGAGAATTCTGCAGTTCCTGTCGGTCATCCCGTTGCCTTTATGAGCCTTCCCATCGTCCTCATAATGGTAGGGCTGATTGCTTCCATCCTCGGGATAAAGTTCATGGATTTCCTGAAGCACAAGGAGCCCCACCTGGCTTTAAGGTACAGTACCTATATTGCAGGCGGGATATACCTTCTGCTGGCTTTCTTTGCCATAGTCCTTACCACGGGTTTTTTCAGCGTCAGGAACCTGGCTATATTTATACCTGTAGTTTTCGGGCTGGCGGGAGGAAGCGCCATAGGTCTCATAACCGAATACTACACATCCGGGGGTCCGGTGAAAAAGATTGCCGGAGCAAGTCTTACCGGAAGTGCTACAAACATTATATCAGGTCTGGCTGTCGGATTTGAATCCGTAGTCACTCCAATGATTACAATTTCCATTATAATAATGATATCCTATTTTTCCGCAGGTCTCTATGGAATAGGCATATCAGCCATTTCCATGCTTGCCACCATAGGTATTACCATGTCAGTGGATGCATATGGTCCCATAGCTGATAATGCAGGGGGGATATCCGAAATGTCAGGGCTGGGAAGTGATGTAAGAAAGATTACCGACAAGCTTGACAGCCTGGGCAATACTACCGCTGCCATGGGCAAAGGTTTTGCCATTGGATCAGCGGCACTTACAGCTATTGCACTCTTCAGTGCTTATGTAAAGTCTGTAGGGGCTGAAACAGTAATTGACCTGACCAGCCCGAAGGTAGTTGTAGGCCTGTTTATGGGGGGAATACTGCCTTTCTTTATTGCATCATCCACGATGAATGCTGTGGGAAAGGCCGCCTCAAAGATGGTTGATGAGGTCAGAAGGCAGTTCAGGGATATAAAAGGACTTATGGAAGGAAAAGTAGATCCCGACTATGAAAAATGCATAGGCATAAGCACCAAAGCCGCCCTTACCCATATGATAGTTCCAGGTTCCATAGCTGTCCTATTTCCCATAATCATAGGCTTTTCCATGGGTCCCGAGACTCTTGGGGGTGTTCTGGCAGGAGCGACCCTGACCGGTGTCCTGCTTGCCTTGTTTATGGCAAATTCAGGCGGGGCATGGGATAATGCCAAAAAGTTTATAGAACAGGGCAATATGGGCGGTAAAGGTTCTCCTGCCCATGAAGCTGCTGTTGTCGGTGATACAGTGGGTGACCCTTTCAAGGATACAGCAGGACCATCTATGAATATCCTCATAAAGCTCATGGGGGTTGTTTCATTATTGATAGCACCAATATTAAAAAATATAGGATTATAAAATTTCAGGGAGGTAAATTGAATTGAGAAGGTACGAGTTATGTCTTATTTTACGGCCTGAGGTAGGCGATGAAGGATTTCAGGCGAAAATCGGAAATATTAAACAGATGATTGAAAAAGAGGGTGCAGTATTTGTCAGGGAGGATATCTGGGGGTTAAGACAGCTTGCATATCAGATTAAGAACAGCAAAAAAGCTTATTATGCATTTCTAATCTATGATATACTGCCTGAAAATATAAAGGCGATACAGCACGAATTACAGATTGATGAAGATGTTCTAAGGTCAATCATTAAGCAGGAGAAAGAGAGAAAAATCCCTGAGCCTGTTGCAAAAGAGACGCAAGAGGACGAGAAGAGCGAGAATATTGATGAAGGGGATATTGATGATGCCAAGGAGGTAAATAAATCCGATCATGGCGAGTCTGAATAAGGTATTTATTTTAGGGAATCTTACATCCGATCCCCAGCTTAGAAGCACAAACAGCGGAAGCCCGGTATGTGAGTTCAGGATAGCCACTAATCACCGTTACAAGAAGAAGAACGAGTGGTTTGAGGATGTGGCTTATATAGACGTGACGGTCTGGGGAAAACTGGGTGAAAACAGCGGAGAGAACCTTACCAAGGGCAGTCTTGTCCTGGTGGAGGGGCGCCTGCGTTACCAGACCTGGATAGGCCCCGACGGTGATAAAAGGTCAAAGCATGATATTGTTGCATCACACATTCAGTTTCTGGATAAAAAAAATAGAAATATAAGATCAAGGGATAGTTTGGAAAAAACCAGCGACCAGTATGAAAGGCCGGGGGATTCAAATTATCTAGGCTATGAGGAGGAGTAATTTGAAAAACAACTTATCATTCAGGAAATTTCCGAGGAAAAAGAGATTTTGCAGGTTCTGTGCAGATAAGACCCTTTTTATTGATTATAAGAATGTTGAACTCTTAAAAGACTTCTTATCGGAAAGAAAGAGGATATACCCACGCAGAATGACCGGCACATGTGCAAGGCATCAGAGGGAGCTTTCAAGAGAGATGAAGCTTGCACGCAATGCTGCATTACTGCAGTATACTCCTGATTAATAGATATTTTACAGGGGTTCCCGTAATAAGCTGATCATCGGGTTACCCCTGTTTTTTCACTCTACAGCTTATACATTATATCAATGAACGTTTAGAATGGCTGTTTCTGGGTTAAGAAGCGCTAAGCTTGAATTTTATCAGGTACAGATGAGAATTGCAATGACTCCGAATATGTCTTACGCCTGGCTGTCAAGGGCAATTAAATTCCCCACTCAAATCAGGTCGAATCATCTATACTAATGTTATCGCTTATCATTTTCTGTACTCCTGGATTAATCCTCTTCATGCATGTGCCAGCAGGCTGTATCACAGGAAGATTTATCCCCTGCTGTTATAAACTCCCCTCCTGCATAAAGCTTATCTCCCATAATTGCAATGGCTGCAACGCCGGGGAATCTCTTTAAAAGTTTTCAAGTCTTTAATTCCTGAACCCAGAGGACACCAATTCTCTCCGTCCCATCGTGCTGTATTGTTTACCGTTTATCCTCCTATGGTCTTAAAGCGTCCGACTGCAAAGATACAGGTATTCATAAAGGCAATAGCAGATATACTGCCGTCCCAATAGCCGTTGCCTTCTTTATTATTGTCTGAGACATCTTCTGCATAAATCACTGAATAGTATAGAATTGAGATCTTTATATGGGAAAAGCAGATATGGAAAAATACTAAGAAAAGTGTCATTCTTCTTATGTTCAAGTACTCCTTTTTGTACACAAAAGCCGAGGGAAATATAAGGAAATGGCAATTATATTGCAAACTGGAAAATAACATAAGGATTCTGAAAAAGGCAATACCTGGAGTATCGGGTTAATAACTTTTGTTTACCTTATTGCCTTGATTATTAAATGGTGCAAGCATTAATTAAGGAGGATAACCAGGGCGAAGTAAAATTGCTTATGGAGAAATTGCTGAATACCTTAATGGAGATTGAACAAGAGGAACAGATTATAGCTTCACGCTGCGAAAGGACACATTATATGGGTGGGAGCTGTAACGGGCCACTTGCAAATAAAAGAATCAAGGCTTGAATCATTGGATATTTAACCCCCGCTGGTCTGTGGTTCATCCAGGCCGTATCATTATCCTTTAAGAAAGACAAGTGAACTATTTTATTATTTAAACTTACCGGGGCCTGAAAAACCTGCCAAAAAAATTCTAACAATGTGAAATAATTAATGTATAATGATATTAAAGACATATATAAGGGGGATGAGAATGACCAGAACATCCTTGTTGATACTCATGATTGCCCTGATAATATCCTGCTCGGCAGGCAGAAGCTATGACAGGGTTGCAAAGATAAACGATATAGGTATAGAATGCCTGAAAAACAAAATGTACCAGGACGCTGTCTTCTGGTTTGAAAAAACACTGGAAATTGACAGCAGTAATGAAGCGGCGCTGAATAACCTCGGGATATGCTATGAAGCTCTGGGTCAGTACAAAGAGGCTATGAAGTACTATGACAAAGCCTACAGCATATCGGGCAACAGTATAATCAAGGCAAATATAGATTCCCTTAATGAAACCTTAGAGAATGAACTATGAATAATAAACCTTTAGGAATGATCGTATTTTTATTGTTTGTATCAATATTATTAACCTCCTGCGGTCCGTCAAAGATAGTAATTGAACTCAGCAAAAAACCCCCTGTTCTGCTGGAAAAAAAGGATTCTATCCTAATACTGCCTTTTGGGTACATTAATCTAAGTACTTCCAAGGATTTCTATGATGACGGCTCCCTGGATTTCTCCAATGAGCTTTATAAGAGGCTTACAAGGGATGAGAGCCTAAATGTCGTGGAAATAACAAAAGCAGATGAAATATTCCGCAAATATGCAGAAGCAGAGGAAATTACGGCTGAAATTCTGAAGGAAATCTCAGAAGAACATGGCATATCATATATTATTCTTGGAGATATCGAATTTGATACTACCGATGCCTCCAGTTATGACAGAAAACGAGTCTATGACCCCAGATACGGCAGGTATATTACCTATAGTCAGTGGGTAAGACGAAGAAAATTCAAAATAAACCTTCATTATAAGGTGTATTCCTCCAAAGAGGAAAAATATATAAAGGATGAGAGCAAAAGTGACGACCTCATCGTAGAGGAGGAATACCAGCAGCAGGTATACGGCTTCTGGAATTTAATGCCTTCCCTGATAGAGGATATTGTAAATATCTTTGTATCCAAGAAGGTAGAAGCTAAAAAATTTATTCTTAAATAAGGGAAGAGAAATGAAAACAATAATTACCATATTTATATCGGTTATCTGCATTCTTCTTTGCTGTTTCCCAGCCGGTGCGCAGAGTTTTGGCAAGAACAAGGTTGTATACAATGCTCTGGACTGGTACTTTACAGAAACTGAACACTTTAATATTCACTGGTATGAGGGGATGGAGCTTTATGTTCCATATCTTAAGGACACATGCGAGAAGGCCTATGAAGATTTGAGCTCTGCCTATAATCATCAGCTTGAGGAGAAAATACCAATAATATTCTATCTTAACAGCGATGATTTCCAGCAGACCAATATATATTCAGGCTTTGTCCCTGAAGGAGTCAGGGGGTTTGCGGAGCCGTTCAATTTCAGGGTGGTAATTCCCCTGGATGAACCCCTGGATACATTGAAGCAGGTAATCATCCATGAGATAAACCATATATTCCAGTTCAGCATGTATTACAGGTCTATCGCCATGATTGTCTCCAGGATGCCCCTGTGGTTTGACGAGGGCCTGAGCGTGCATATGGCAAAACAGTGGGACTCCCAGAGGAAGATGTATCTAAGGGACGCTTTGTACAGAAACATAATCCC
Organism: uncultured bacterium; assembly: GCA_964431655.1. Taxonomy (GTDB): domain Bacteria; phylum CAYMEV01; class CAYMEV01; order CAYMEV01; family CAYMEV01; genus CAYMEV01. The sequence continues at coordinate 19,723 of CAYSKJ010000008.1, forward strand.
AAAGATCAAGGATTTCGGGCAGAGTTTTTTTGAAGCCTATGTATATGGAGCATCCATAGTCGGATTCATTGAAAAGGAATATGGCATAGACGGCCTCAGATCATTAATTTTTGAAGCATCCAAGCAAAAGACAAAAAATTTCCCCAGTTTCCTGGAGGAGAGCCTTGATATAGATATTGACGAGCTTGACAGGCTCTGGCGCAAACACCTGAAAGATGAGGAATTTCCCTGTCTCTTTGAGCGGGACGACCCTTATGACTACTCCAGGAGATTCGGAGAAAGAAAACCCGGGGTTTCCAGCTTCTCTCCGGAACCATCACCCAGCGGGTCGCTTCTTGCCTATCTCACCAATGCTTCCATGTTCCTGGGCATAAGGATAATGAACATACAGGAGGATGAGGATATCTTCAACCTGACCAGGGGCAAGGATTATAATGATTATCTATGGCTTTCAACCGAAGGATCGGCCATAAGCTGGAGTCCCGACGGTGAAAAGATAGCCTTTAGCGCAAAGTGGGAGGGAAAATACCGCCTTTATATCCTTGACGTGCTTACCAGGGATATTATTAAACGCTTTGACCTGGATATACACAATGTTAAGACCCCCTGTTTCTACCCCGATTCCAGAAGGTTAGCCTTTGCGGGGAATGAAGGAGGGCTTACAAATATCTATGAGCTGGATATCGAGACAGGTATATATAAAAATCTGACGGATTCAAAATATTTTGATAAAGACCCGGCCTTAAGTGATGACGGGAATTACCTTTATTTTTCATCCTACAGGGAAGGCTATTTCAGGCTGGTTGAACTAAATCTTGTTACCATGGAGGAGAATTTGCTTATAAACTGGGAGGGAAACTGCATACAGCCATACTATATTAAGGGGAAGAATTCTCTTTTATTCTCCAGTGACAGGAAGGATGACATAAGCGACCTTTATATCTATCAAATTGAGGATAAGACAGCCAGCAGAATAACAAACATTACAACGGGATGCTTCACGCCAAAGGTGATATATGACCTTGATAAAGAGCCCCTGAAAATAGTATTTTCAGGGTATGAGGGCCAGAGGAACAATCTCTTTATGTTTGAATACAGCGATATTGAATACCATGAGACCGTTGAACTCGGACAGCCCGATACCCACGAATATAGCCTATATCTGGGCCCTGAAGGCTTTTCGGACGATGACAGGAATAAACTAAGGACAAAATATTATGTCGATACCATAGATGTGGCTGCAGCTTACCGATCAGACGGGCTGATAGTCGGGCAGACCATCCTTGCTTTTTCCGATATACTTGGAGATAATAATCTTATTGGCATTTATCAGCAGTTCGGTAATTATGCCAATGCCATAGTCTATTATACCAATGTAAAAAACAGGCTGAACTACGGAAGTGTGGCTTATTATAACAATTATATCAACTATGTTCCAGGGAGTGACGGAAGCAGGTATATGATAGATAAGTTCTGGGGTTTTGAGGGATTTATATCCTATCCTTTCAGCCTTTTTTCAAGGGTAGAACTCTCCCTTGGCTATGAGAATGCCAAACAGCCTATTTACCGTTATCTGGGACTGGGAGATCCTGAGTCCCAGATATTATATACCAAAGCAACCCTGGTTACGGATAAAACCCTTTATAATATATTTGGACCATTCAAGGGCTACCGGGCCAGCCTTTCATTCAGCTATGCCCCGCCCATAGGAGATGAGTTTGACAGCAATTTCACGGCTGTTTTAGATTCCAGGCTCTACCTTCCCTTTTCCCGCAGAAACCTGTTTGCTTTCAGGCTGGCAGGAGGGTACTCTTCCGGTGATAAGCCGAGGCTGTTCTATATAGGGGGGGCGGACACATTTCTGGGGAACAATACTCTCCGCGGATATGATATTTCCGAGTTTTACGGGACAAAGTTCGGACTTATAAACATAGAATGGAGACTGCCCCTTATTGACCTTATTGCCTTTGCCTTCGGGCTTCATTTTCCCTATATCCAGGGGACATTATTCTGGGATATGGGGGTTGCATGGGATGATACATCCGAGCTTGACCTTTTCCACAGGCCGAACGGCTCCCTGGAATTCAAGGATATAAAAAGCTCCCTGGGCTATGCGATAAATGTTCCTGTCCAGGGTGTTTTATTTACATGGAGCTATATCAGAAAATTCAACCTGAGAAAAACAACATCGGATACCATTCTGCAGTTCACTATAGGCACAAGGTTCTAATAAAAGATTAAATCCGGTATGTTTTCGGCTTAATCCTGATTATTATCGGGAAAGAATTGTATCTTCAACAGCTCCGAGAAAATCGCCCCTGTTGACCATAAGGGAGATATTGGCGATTATATGGTCATAGTAGGATGAGATTCGGTCAGCCTTTGCCCTGGTATAGGAAATCTTGGCATCTTCAACCTCGAGATATATGGCGAGTCCCGAAGCATACCTGGCCTCAGCAAGCTCAATGTCGTTCTTTGCCATATCTTCACGTTTTGAAGAGAGCTCAAGCAAACTTTCAGCAACCCGGATATTTGACACAGCCTTCTTTATGCCGAGTTTTACCTCCTCTTCAAGCCTGGCCAGCTCCATTTCGCTTTCAGCCGCCCTCATCCTGGCAATGCTGATATTGTATTTGTCCTGGAATCCCCTGAAAAGGTTGAAATTAAGACTGACGGTTCCCGAAACCCTGTAATCATCAGTAGGGAATTCATTATCCGAATAGCTGAAGCCCGAGCTTAAGGAAAGGGTGGGGAGGGTATCGTGTACAGCTTTCTTATGGCTGTGAAGAGACTTGCCAAGCTGTTCTTTTCTCTGGCCCAGGGAGATATTGTTCTCCAGGGCAAATTCATAATGGTCTTTATCCTCCTCTGATTCAGGGGAGAACCTAAGATTATCATCAACAATGTTTATATCCGAGTCTATGGAAAGCCCTATTGCACTTAAAAATTCTATCTTTGAAAGGTTAAGGTCGTTTTCTGCCTTTACGAGGTTGAATTCCTTGTTCTGAAGGGTAAGCCCTGCATTGGACATGGCGAGCCGGTTGGCCAGGCCCAGCTCATACATCTTTTTTGTCTTGCTGTAGTGGTCTTTGCTGGTCTGGAGGTCTTCAAGAGCAAGCTCGTACAGGGATAACTGCTTTAAATGGCTGAAATATCTGCTGATAATATTGTAATAGATGTTCTGAAGCTGTTCCTGGAGGGCAAGGATTGATATTTTACGGTCCGAATCCGCTATTTTTTTTATATCAAGAAAATCCTGGGGAAGAAATATCCACTGGGACAGGTTCACGCCATACGAATAACTGCTGGATGAATTCCTGTCGGAAACCTCGAATTCAATCCCCTCTATATTAACAGTTCCAGAGCTCTTGATAGTTGACCTGGAAAAACTGGATACAACGCTTAAATTTGGATATAAGCGGGAATAGGAAAGCTTTATGCTATCCTCAGATATATAATTCCTTATTATTGCCAGCTTTATGTCTAAATTCTGTTCATAGGCCAGTTTAAGAGCGTCCTTAAGCCCGATCTCATCCGGAACTTCCGATGGAATTATACAAGCGCCGAAAGCAAGGAGCAGGAATGTAAAAATTAATATTCTCTTTGCATTTACCATCAATTGCCCTCTATTTATATTTTTTTATCTTTTCTATACGATAATAACCGGCGGATTGTTTTGTTTAAATAGACCGTAACATGCATATATAAGTATATCTGAAAATTAAAATTATAAAACAGCATATTAATTGATTTAGCAACAAAATTTGCTAATATAACGATAATAAATGAAGTTATGGTATTGATAAATAGTATTATAATAAAATAAATTTTTCCGGGGGTTTCTATGAAGTATTCTGCCATTCTCAGTTCTTTTTTTCTGGTATTTATTTTTAGTATTTCAGGCACTTATTGCATTCTGGCAGGCAGTCACTTTCAGTATGCTGTCAGTGCAGGGGGCAGTGACTGGGACCAGGGTTTTGACATATCATCGGATATTTACGGGAATAAATATATTGCCGGGTCATTTCGCTACAGCGCCCAATTCGGGGATATCAGCCTGGTGTCTAATGGGTACGGGGATATATTCATTGCCAGGATGGATGCCGGGGGTAATTTCCTCTGGGCCAGGAATGCAGGTGGAAGTTCATGGGACAGGGCTTCAGGCATTTTTACCGATGCTTCAGGAAATAGCTATATAACCGGCGACTTTATGGGAACAGCCTATTTTGGAACAATTGAACTATTCGGTTATGATAATACGGATATATTTGTTGCAAAACTGGATGCTGAGGGCAACTTCCTCTGGGCCGTAAGAGCAGGGGGAAACGGTTATGACAGGGCTTTTGCCATATCGGCCGATTCTCTGGGAAATACATATATTACGGGGTATTTTGAGGATACTGCCAGTTTCGGCAGTCATACCATATCATCTGCCGGGATTACTGATATTTTTGTGGCCAAGCTTGATAATGCGGGAAATTTCCTGTGGGCAAAACGGGCCGGCGGGCTTCTTGAAGCCTCAGGCTGTGGCATTGATCTTAGCGGCGAAGAAGACCTGTATATCACCGGTCAATTCAGGGGTACTGCATATTTCGGCGAACATGAGATAACAAGCAGCGGTGATCAGGATGTTTTTGTAGCAAAGATGGATGCTAACGGCAATTTTTTATGGAGCATGCACGCCGGCGGGCCTGACAGGGATGAGTCTTACGGTATATCTGCGGATAATTCGGGCGGTATAAATGTCACAGGAATTTTCAGCGATAATGCTGATTTTGGTGATACTAACCTTATATGCCAGGGGGAGAGGGATATTTTTATTACCAGGCTTGATACATCCGGTAATTTCATTTGGGCAAGAAGGGCAGGAGGAATGGGGATAGACTACGGCCTGGCAGTTGACTGCGATTATTACGGAAGCATATATATAACGGGCAGTTTTGAGGGTACTGCGGGTTTCGGTGAATATAACCTTGTATCCCACGGCATGACCGATTTATTTCTGGCCAGGTTAAATCAGCAGGGGGAATTCCAGTGGGCATGCAGTGCAGGGGGGACGCTGAGGGAGGAGGGTTCCGGGATTTATGCCCGGGGGTTTCGGGAGATTCTCCTTACCGGTTATTATGAAGGAAACGCCCAGTTTGGAGATACAGGCCTTTCTTCTGCAGGCCAGCCGGATATCTTTATTGCCGGAGCAAAGGATTACACAGCGGTAATTCTGGGTTTTGAGGACCCATCTTATGAAGGCATCTGGAAATGGTCCTTCACCGAAGGCGGTTATTCAGGCTGGGACAGCATGCTTGAAGGCTTTGTGCCTGATAAAATCCTGACAGGCGATGTAACGGGAGATGGTATTATAAATATTGTAGCAAATATTCCTGGTTATGGCATGATTTACCATAGTTTTGTTACCGGGGTATGGTATTATCTTACCAGTGAATGCATTGATTTTGATATTATCAAAACATCCCATTCCGGTCCCTTGACCATTCTTGCATCCTTTCCCGGGGCGGGAGTGTTTTATTATGATTTCTCAGCATCCCTTTGGACAGAAATCATAGATATTCCTGCTCTAATTGTCAGGGGCGCGGACTTAAACGGCGATACCTCCGGTATATCAGAGGGGATTTTCACCTTTTCCATGGTGGATGGTCTCTATGTTTATGATGGTGAGACAGGTGTTTTTACAAGGATAATCAATATAAGCCCCTCCCAGGTCATTGCCGGCGATGTTAACGGGGACGGGCGGGATGATTTAGTCTGTTCCTTCGACGGTTACGGACTCTATATTGTGAGAAACACCTCAAAAACGGACTTAAACGGTGAATCCAGTGAAAGCTGGCTCAAGGAAGGAAACACTGCAACTTTTAATCCAGGTACAAAAGGATGGGTATTCACCCGTATTGCCTATGCTGTTCCAGACACAGGCCATAACATGGCGATGGGGGATATTACCGGCACCAGTGGCCTTGAGATATTTCTGACCTATCTGGGAAGAACCTATTTCTACTCCTATGACAGCATGGCATGGTCCTCTCTTCTTATGGCACCGCTGAAGAGGATTGCCTCCGGCAGGTTTACCGGGGGGGAAAAGGATGACCTTTCAGCATGTGTATCTTCATCGGGCAGCATTTACCTTTACAAGTCGGATGTATCTGCCTGGAGCCTTATGATAAACGGTATGGACACCAGTGCAATTTCTTCCTACTGACACTGACCGGATTTATTTCAGCGGCCTTCTTACAGCCTGCTGATAAAAGAACAGGGATATTATGATGCTGATTATCAGTATAAGAATGTTATAGTAGATGAAATAGCTCTTTGTATATCCCCTGTTTGCCAGAAAGAGCTGTATTTCTGGTATCATCCTGTAATACCTTGAAAAAGGCCTGATTGCGAGATAGTTTACCGAAAAGACATAAAGCATGCTTGACACCATGAACAAAAGGCCTCCTATGCTCATCGCTATCTGCATGGGATTATCCGTCTCAAATTTGGGAAAGATAATGCCCAGGGATGTTCCCACAAGGGATATGACAAAGGCGGTTATAGCGTTTAGAAAGAGCATGTAAAGGATAATCGGAGCTTCAACCTCCAGAAAGATATTGGATATTATCGTAAGGATTGCGGACATTACCATCGAGGGGATAAGGCTGAAATAGAGCTTGGCCAAAAATATCTGTCTTTTTGATACGGCGGATTTTATAAGGACCCATCTGTATTTCCCTTCCAGGCTGTAGAGAGGGAAGCCGAATCTCAGGGTGACTGCTGCAATTATGAAACCAATAAAGGATATGTTAAGGAATACTATGGCATCCTTTATTGCAGGGCTTACTATGGGTATGTTCTTCAGGTTTATGATGTAAATAATGACCAGGCTCAGGAGTATAAAAATCTGTGACCACTGCTCCACCTCCCTGGTGAACTGGATCATATCCTTGAAAAGGACCGATACTGAGCCCTTAAGCCTGGAGAAGCCTATTTTTGATATATAACGGGATTTTGCAGCCTTTGTGACAGAAAATTTTATGAAGGATTTCTTATAAAAGAAGAAATGCACCAGGTATCCAGCAATAAAAAAGACCAGCAGATAGATTGAAAGCTTCAGGATATTGAAAGAGAGTGTGCCCGGATCCATGAACTCGTATTTGGATATGGTCTCGCTGGCTATATCATTGGGAAAGTACTTATTCTGGGGTATCTTTGCATTCTGCAGCATCATGAGGAAATCATATATTCCGATGGAGCTGTACAGCCTCTCCGGCCGGCTTACCCTGAAAAAGGTAACAATATAGACAACGGAAAAAAGCCCTATTAGCAGGAATATCTGCCTTATCCTCCTGGTGGGCAGTATCCTGACGATGAAAGTCGTTATTGATATGCCTATATTGGAGGATATGAAGGCAAAGGCTGTCACAATCAGGAAGGAGAGCAGAAAAAACCCCGGGGGCTGGCCATAGACTACTCCGTAGGAGATGAATATGGGATAGCCCAGGATAATTATATACCAGGACGATATGACTGTATTTTTCAGGGTAAGGTAAAGGTAGCGGTCAAAGGGCTTTACAGGAAGGTAAACAAGCATCTCGGGCTCTCTGGATGTAAAAAGAACTGAAAGGGATGAGAGCATGGAAGAAAAGACCAGCAGGCTGAGTATCATCAGAAATAGTATGGAAAAAAGCCTGTCGGTCAGTATGAAACCTATCTCCCCCTGCAGGTATACCAGTTTGAAGACCCTTAAAAAAAAGAGGTAAAGACCGTAAAAAAACAGCAGGCCAAGGGAGAACAATCCTCCTTTTATAAGGTTGGTAAGGGGGCTTGAATAAAGTATCTGGTTTATTCCCCCGGTCAAAAAGGCTCTGATAAGACTGCAGGCGTTTTTCCCGAAATTCATTATCTTTTTGTACCTTTGTTCTTTTTGATAAATATATGAACAGCGTCTGTGTTAGCGGGAGTTATGCCGGGAATCATGGATGCTTCATAAAGGTTTTGAGGTTTTACTGCCTCCAGCTTTTCACGGGCTTCCCTGGTCAGGGCAAATACCATATTATAGTCGATATCTCCTGGTATCAGCACATCTCTGTATTGCTTTGAAGCTTCTATCTTTATGTTTTGCCTGCTTATATACCCCTCGTATTTTATCTCTGTTTCAATCCTTTTTAACAGAGGCAGGGGATACCTGCTGAAACCATGTATTTGAAGGGCAAAATCCTCTATCTTTTTTTCCGGCCTCTTCAGTATTCTGTAAAGGCTGAGGCCGTCATGCTCTCTCAGGTTTGTTTTTTTCAGAGCATCAATTATAAGGTTTTTCTGTTCCTGCTCCTTCAGGTATCTTTCCCATCTAGATTCCTTTATCAGGCCCAGTTTCCTGCCGTATTTCAAAAGCCTCTCCTCCGAATTATCCAGCCTGAGGAACAGGCGGTGCTCCGCCCTGCTTGTAAACATCCTGTAAGGTTCATCAACGCCCCGGGCCACAAGGTCGTTTATCAGAACTCCTATATAGCTTTCATCCCTGTCAAGCACTACGGGGCTGTCTGCTGAAAGGAAATTAACGGCATTGCATCCGGCCATAAATCCCTGGACTGCTGCCTCCTCATACCCGGAAGTGCCGTTTATCTGCCCTGCCAGGAAAAGGCTGCTGTAGGATTTATGCTGAAGGGTGGCTTTCAGGCTGACCGGGTCTGCAAAATCATATTCTATGGCATAGGCAGGCTTGATGAATTCAACCTCTTCCAGGCCCTCTACAGCCCTGTAGAACTTCAGCTGTACATCCAGGGGCAGACTGGTGGAGATACCGCTGGGATAAACCTCTGAAAAATCTCTTGTTACAGGTTCAAAGAATATCTGGTGCCTTGCCTTGTCACTGAATCTTATGACTTTGTCCTCTATTGAAGGACAGTACCTGGGGCCGGTGCCTTCTATAATCTTTCTGCCGTACATGGGAGATTTATGAAGGCTGTTTCTTATAATTTCATGTACCTTCGGGTTGGTATAGCCTATATAGCAGTTTATCTGATCTACCTTTTGCGGAATTGTCTCCAGGGAGAAGAACTCAATGTCCCTATCACCTTTTTGTATCTCAAACCTGGAAAAATCCATTGAGGGCCCCCATAATCTTGCCGGTGTCCCAGTTTTCAGCCTGCCGGTTATTATACCCAGAGACCTGAGATTTTCAGCGAGGAGGTCTGAGGGGAATTCCCACGCCCTTCCAGCCTTGTACTGGCTGTAGCCTATGAATATTTTCCCGTTCAGGAATGTTCCATTGCACAAAATCACAGCACCGCAGGCAATCTCTTCTGAAAACACTGTCTTTATGCCCTTCACCGTGTTATTTTCTACCAGCAGTCCTTCTGCCTCTGCCTGCTTTATGGTCAGGTTTTCGGTATTATAGAGGATATTCTGAAAATAAGCCTTGTAGAGGGCAGGGTCAGCCTGTACTCTCAGGGACCAGACTGCAGGCCCCTTTGTCCTGTTGAGCATCCGGAACTGTATCCCTGAATAATCCACGGCTTTTGCCATCTCCCCCCCCAGGGCATCCAGATCCCTTACCAGGTGGGATTTTCCAAGGCCCCCGACTGCCGGGTTACAGCTCATCTGACCGATTTTTTCTGTGTCCATGGTAAGAAAAAGGGTTGAAGCTCCCCTCCTGGCGGAGCAGAGAGCTGCCTCGATGCCGGCATGTCCGCCGCCTACTACTATAACGTCGTATTTGTATTTTTTCAAGGCTATTTCCCTATACAGAAACGGCTGAATATATTATCGAGAATATCACTATTCAGGTCTTCACCGAATAAATCATATATGCAGGCAAGGGATTCCTTTAAGTGGAAGGCAAGGAGCTCATCCTGGAGGCTTCCGCGGGAAATAAGGCTTACTGCATCATCCAGTTCCCTGCCGATGGAAGAAAGGTTCTCGATCTGTCTCCTGTTGGTCAGGAAGATTGCGTTATTAGCGGGAAGCAGGCCGGCTGTGTAACCCCTGAGGAATTCATGTATCCTGCTGATGCCTTCCCCTGTTTTGGCTGACACGCGGAAAATGCGGTCCGGGCTTAAATTTCTCTCGACAAGGGAGCAGTCAAGCCTCTGCTTCCTGTCTGTCTTATTGTATACTACAGATATATCAGCATGTGAAGCTTTTGCAATATTGATAATCTCCATGTCGGATTCATCAAAGTCTCTGGAAAGGTCAAAAATAAGGAAAACCATATTCGACCCGGAAAGGTTCCTGCATGTATGGGCTATCCCCTGTTTTTCAATTTTGGATGTACTTTTCCTTATTCCTGCTGTATCGATTATCTCTATGCTGAAATTATCCACAAGGAGGATCTCAGAGATATAATCCCTGGTTGTCCCGGGAAAAGGGGAGACAATAGACCTGTCTTTACGGCAGAGGGCATTAAAAAGGCTGGATTTTCCCGCATTGGTTTTTCCTGCTATGGATAATACAAGGTTATCATCAACTCTGCTGATATTTTTGCTGGCTGCGGTTATTTCCTCTATTCGGCTTTTCAAGTCACAAAGGCTTCTGGAAAGTTCATTGTAATCTACAAGTTCAATGTCTTCCTCAGAAAAATCTATATTTGCTTCACAAAGAGCGAGGTATTTTATCAGGGTATCTTTCAGGGTTTCAAGGAAGCATTTTAGTTCTCCTTTCATCAGCCTCAGGCTGTTTTTGGAAAGAAGAAAACTGCCGGTCTTTAAATATTCATCAAGGCTCTCAGCCTGTATAAGGTCTATCCTGCCGTTTAAGAGAGCCCTTTTTGTAAATTCACCGGGTTTTGCATACCTTATGCCGGCCTCCATCAGAAGATTGATGATCTCGTTTATGCTGAACCGGTTCTGATGCACATGCAGTTCTATCATATCCTCCCTTGTGTAGGACCGGGGCGAGGAAAAAACCAGCACAATTACCTCATCTATGCTTTCCCCGTTTGAGGGATTCTGAAAGCATCCGCTGTATATCCTGCGGCTTTTAACAGAGTTTTTTCTGAAGCTGGCGTTTTTTATAAACGGCCTTACAAGCTGGATTATATCCTTTCCGCTTGCCCTTATTATATTGATTATCCCCGTGTTGACCGGCTGAGTAAGGGCGAGTATGGGTTCACCGGCAGATATCTTATGTTTTTTTGCTGTCTTCTGCATTCTTAAGGGAGATATTTATCCTCTTATAATAACCATGCCCGAAAGATTTTGCGTTAAGAACCCTTTCCTTCTCCACAATTTTGTAAACCTGCCTCCTGTCACCTGGACTAAGGGGTTTTGAAGTGCATGGTCTGCCGGATGATCTTACCCTTTTCAGCATATTATGGGTAATCTTCCTGATGTACTGGCTTCTTTTTTCATTGTAGCCGTCCACATCAATGCTGATTCTTTTCTTATCACATGCATCCGACTTCTGAAGGGCGATCTGGTTTACCACATACCTCAGGGCGTCCAGGGTAGCCCCTTCTTTGCCTATGATCAGGTCCTTTCTGGGGCTTTGGATATTAAGGCTGACTGATTTTTCACTTTCTTCAAGATCTATTTTGAGTGATTCATCAAGCTTCATGTGCTTGAGTATGCTGCTAAGGGCATTTTCTGCAAGTTCACCGATATTATCGAACTTTTCGTATTCACCCTTTACCCTGAAGCCGTGCCGGCCTAAAAGAGAGCTGAAAAAACCCTTGTTTTCCTCGATTACCTCGTACCTGAAACGATCCCTGCTTAACCCTGACTTTTCCTCAGCTTTTTTCAGGGCTTCATCAATGGATTTACCCGATTCTTCAAAAGTGTATTTCATATAAATCCTCCAAATTATGCCTTCTGTTCTTCTTTCAGATGGGCCTTGTTTATAAAGGTCTGTTCAAGGATTATAAGAAGATTGCTTGTGAACCAGTAAAGGACAAGGCCTGCCTGAAGGTTTCTGAACATTATAAAAAATAAACCCGGCATCAGGATTGCCATCATTTTGGCCTGTTTTGGATCGGCTGATGTCGGTGTAAGTTTCTGCTGGAAGAACATTGCCACGCTCATCAGAATGGGAAGCACCAGATAGGGGTCAGGCCCTGCCAGATCATTTATCCACAGAAAACTCTGATGCCTGAGTTCTATCGCGATGCTCAGCACACGGTAAAGGGCAAAGAGTACTGGAAGCTGAAGGAACATCGGCAGGCAGGATGAGAGAGGGTTAACATTGTGTTTCTTATAAAGTGCCTGTATTTCCTGATTGAGCTTCTGGGGCTGGTCCTTATATTTTTTCCTTATCTCTTTCATCTGGGGGTTGAGCTTTGTCATTCTCCTCATCTGCAGGTAGCTCTTAAAGGTTATGGGGAAAAATATAAGCTTGATAGATATGGTGAGAAGTATTATAGCCACACCGTAATTTCCGATAAAACCGTAAAACAGGTTTATTACCATATGCAGAGGGGATGCTATAATGGAAAAGAATCCGAAATCCACAAGGGTGGACAGGTTTTTATCAAATTTACCCAGCATGGTTTTGCTCTTCGGTCCGATATATAATGAAAGCTCTGCATGATCATCCTGGAAGGCGTATCCGATAACCTGCCCGCTGGTGAAAAAGGGATAGGAATTCCTGCTTACCGGAATAAAGGCCTGGACGAAATACAAATCATTCAATGCAATAAAATCGGTATTCTTTGACAGAATATTGAAGTCCGTTTCCATTTTCTCAGCTTTTAATCCCCTGTTTTTCCCTCCAGCCCTGAAGATTATATCATCAGGCTGGGTATACCTGCCTTTGGTTTTCATTTCCTCCCTTTGCGAGAGAATGTCGGGACCGGCTGTAACTGCATATCTGATGCCTTCACCGGGCCCTTCGATTTTTACCAGAAGATCAAGGCCGTATCTGTCAGGATAAAAACGGATTGTCTTGGTTATGGTCATTTCACCGGCTGTTTTAACAAAGACCAGATCCCTCGGTGATTCTATCCTGATAAGCCCCCTGGTATCAGCCCCGCTTTCTACGGCAAAGGCTGAAGAGTTAAACAGATCCTGGACATTCTCGTCAAAGAATACAAGATCAAGGGGAAATAGCCCGTCAGTGTAGGACTCATCGCTTACCATCTCCACCAGGGATGAATTTTGGGCAGTTAAATGGTATTCCTTAAGCTGGCATGATATTACGGATGCTCTGTCAGAATCAATTATATAGGACTGGAGCCGGGTCTCTATGTATATCTTGTTCCTGGAGGGTTCAGATTTTACTGACTGTATACTGCTTAAAATACCCATGGCGTCCTCATGTTGGGCAATCACAGGTGCTTCGGTTTCCTGGGGGACAGGCTTTTCCAGCACATCCTGGGTGTTTTCAGCCTGTTCCTTTATCTGCGGTGCGTTAATATATGAATAGGCTATAATTACAAGGAATGTGAGAACAACAAACATTAGACTTCTTTTATCCATTTAAAACTCCTCATATTTTTTAATTTAAGGCGGGTCATATCCCCCTTTTGAGAAAGGGTTGCACCGGAGAATCCTGTATGCTCCCTTTACAAGGCCCCGGAGAACGCCGTATTTTTCAACTGCCTGGGCCATATAGGCTGAACAGGTGGGATAATACTTGCAGTTGTTTCCAAGATAAGGCGATATCATTAACTTATAAGCCTTGAGCATAAATAGAATTATGCTCTTTGAAATATTACTGAAAAACTTAACAGCTGAAGTCATCTCTCAATTTACTTATGAAGGAGGAAATATCGCTTATCATACTATCCCTGCTCACCGGCCCTGTTTTTATGACTATTAAAAAGTCCACAGGAAAATTAAAAGGCAGAAGATTAATCCTTAAATATTCTCTCAAAACCCTTTTTACCCTGTTCCTGTAAAACGCTTTCCCTGATTTTCTTGATATGGAAAAAGCAAACCTGGTATAGCCGATACCGTTTTTCCTTGAAAATATAAGACAGCTTCGACCATGAAAAACGTCTCTGTTATATCTTAATGCAACAAAATCAGATTGATACCTGATAATATTTTTTTTTTGAGATAAAATCTCATCAGACAGTGAGCCTTTTCCTGCCTCTTGCCCTTCTTCTCTTTAATACAGCTCTTCCCTGTTTAGTGCTCATCCTTTTCCTGAAGCCGTGAACCATCTTTTTTCTTCTGTTATTAGGCTGAAATGTCCTTTTCATCTTTAACCTCTCTTTTTAACATTATCAGTGATAATATTGGAAAAATAACACTAATGGAATTATTTCTCTTGTCAATTAAATTATTTGTCATGTCAAGGCAAATTATCCTGAATTATACATGCAAGTGTAAATGGCAGTTAAAAAATGCACCTCCCGTCTAAAATTATTTTGAACCCATTAGAGAAAAATCAGTCTGGGAGAGTTTCGCTCCCCTGAAACTTTCCATTGCAGGGATTGCACCAACTTATTCATAAAATATAATGGATGCATAGGAAACCGCCTGTTCATAATCACCTGTTATGTCTCCGGATGTGTAATAATCAGTCAGATATGTTTTTATTTCCCTTCCTGAAAACAGCGAAATTAGCACAGAGACAGGCATATAACCGCATATTGTAGCCCCGGTTTCCTGCTTCAGCCGTAAGAAGGAAGAGTAATCAAGCCCTTTTATATGCTCTATATGATCCATGTCCAGCCGGTTAATACTCTCCCGGATCTTTGTTCTGCTTTTAAGATGGTCAAAGGGATTATACCCGAAACGATAGCCATAGTGAGTGAAATCAGTGCTGGCAATAACCAGGTCCCTGCCGGTCAGAATGTTATCCATGGATCTCCTGATATTCGGGATATCGCCGGCGGACAGGTGGCCTGCCAGAAGCGGGACAATCCTGAAGTCTTTCAGGTAGTACTGGAGGAAAGGCAGGTGGATTTCCGCCGAATGCTCCTGCTGTTCCGCTCTAATATCTGTTGTAAATATGCTGTGGCTGTCCTTAAGCTTTTCTGCATATTCACGGTTGACTTCAATTTTTCCGAAGGGTGTTTCATAACAGTGGAAGCTGCTGCAGGCTATGCCGTTGAAATAGCTGGAATGGGAGGGTGCCAGGATTATGATATTCTCATAGGGCAGGCTCTGGATGTGCCTGTAGGCTGATACGGCGGCCTTGCCGGAATAGATGTAGCCTGCATGGGGGGCAATGATCCCGCGGATTCTGGAAAAGGTCATATCTGCTTCAGGGCACTGTTTTTCATATGCCCTGATTTCCTCTTTAAGGCTTATGGCATCCCCTGAGTACCAGGTTCCGCTCAGAATAGACTTTCTTACAACGTTCATCTGCACGCCTCCCATGAAAACTTGTTTATACAGATAATAATAATAGCCGGCTGGATAATTTCAAAGGAATTTGCAAAATTAAAAAAGCATTTCTATATCCAGGGAGTAAAAATCATCTATTATCAGGTCAGGGGAGTATTCCTCAAGCTCATTGCGCCTGTTTGATCCTGTTGTTATGGAAACAGATTTTGCCCCTATCTTTCTTGCCGTTTTTATATCCAGGACAGTATCCCCTATAACTACCATCTCTTTGAAGTCCCTGGCGTAGTATCCCCTTGATTTTTCCACAGCCTTCATGGCAATTGAGTACCTGTCCAGGGCATCCTCACCGAAACCCCCGACGGGGAAAAGACTCCAGACACCCATCTTTTCCAGCTTGAACCTCGCCCCTATCCTGAGCTCACCAGTCATCAGGGTCAGGGGGTAGCCCTTATTATAAAGCCTGTTTATAAAATCTGTAGAGCCTGCATTCTCCCTCCATATATCGGTGTTTTTAAATAGCTCCAGGTTCTTTTCATATATTTTAAGGAATTTAGACCAGAGCCTGTCTTCAAACACCACTCCTGCATTTCGGAGGACCTCCATGAAAACATCCTTATCGCTCCTTGCAGAAGTGTCTATGCCTTTCATGGCATTATAGGCATTAAGCAGTTCATCCGCGCTTTTTGAGTATGGTATGTCTGTTCTGCTGTCCCTCTGGATTATAGTTCCGTTAATGTCAAATATAATAAGAGTATTCATCATACCCTCCTTTTGATTCTTGCGGGATGATAGCATTTTTTGCAAATAAGTTCAAAACATTTTATTTTCTGCCGTTTATTATAAAAAATTATCCCTCAGGTATTTGATTTTTAAAGCACCTTTTATTATGCTTTTTACATAATAGTTATTATTTTCAGGGGATTACATTGTAAGATGTTCAGACTTATTGATTTACCGGAAAATTAAAATTTTACAGGAGGCTTGTATGAAACAGTCTATTTTCCTTATATTAGCTTTTATTGTGCTTTCTTCAGTAATTACCGGCTACAGGGATTCCGATATTTTCCCCTTCAGTTCTGAATGTCCTGTTCCGGTCTATCGCTTTTTCAATACGGTCAGGGGCGGTCATCTCTATACCATATCAAAGGCAGAGAGGGACCATATAATAAAGAACCTTCCCCATTGGATGCTGGAGGGCAGGATGTTTGATGTCTATGCTTTTCAGAAGCCTGGGACACTTGCTGTGCACCGCTTTTTAAACATAAATACAGGATTTTATTTTTATACTATAAGTGAGGCAGAGAGGGATAATATTTTACAGCTTCCCCAGTATAATTACGAGGGAATTAAGTTCTGGGTTTTTGCAGACCATTCTATGGACACTACTCCTGTATACCGTCTATTCAACCATGCACGGGGCAGCCATCTCTATACTGTAAGCGAAGCGGAGCGGGATATAGTTATCCAGCATCCCGACTGGGCCTATGAGGGGGTAGCATTTTACTGCTATCCGCACTACAACAGGGTTCCGGCAACAGGTCAGACCATATCCTACTGGCCCGGTGATGACGGGGATCTTCAGACGGGAGTCCAGTGGCCTGAACCTCGTTTTCTGGATAATGGCGATTTAACAGTCACGGACAGCCTGACAGGTCTAATGTGGACAAAGAACGCCGACCTTTGCGGGAAAATAACCTGGGAAGACGCTTTAGATTTCTGCAATAACCTTGATCATGCCGGCTATGATGACTGGCACCTTCCTAATATGCGCGAGCTTCACAGTCTTATGGACTTTTCCGAATCATCTCCTGCCTTACATGAAAGTCATCCCTTTGAAGATGTTCATACCAGCTTTCAGAACAACCTCTACTGGTCTTCTTCTACAAATTCTTATCATTCCGTTTGTGCCTGGTATGTCGATATGGCCAGGGGCGGTGTCAGGTTTTGCCAGAAGATAGAGACCAACTATGTCTGGGCTGTGCGCAGTATCTCTGATGGCGATGCTCCAGTCCCTGTGACCGGCCAGACCATTTCCTTCAGGCCCGGTGATGACGGTGATCTCCAGAGGGGAGTTACATGGCCTGTTTCAAGGTTTACGGATAATGGTGATCAGACGGTCATGGACAATTTTACAGGGCTTGTATGGTCCAGAAATGCCAGTCCTGGCGGAAGGATGCTCTGGACTGACGCGATAGACTACTGCAACAGCCTTGAGTATGGAGGATACAATGACTGGCGCCTGCCTGATATACGCGAGATCCACAGCCTGATAGACTGTGGAGAGCATGATTTTTGCCTGCCTGAGGGTCATCCCTTTATTAATGTTCAATCCTACCTTTACTGGTCCTCCACTTCCTGTGCTTCTTTTCCTAATGCCCGGTGCCAGACTATCAGTATAGCCAGCGGTAGAGTGAATGACTATAACAAGACGGAGGATTTTTATATCTGGCCGGTCCGAGGCGGGCAATAGAGATAAGCAGATAATTCGGTGACTTTTACAGTTAGATTACTCTCTGAAGACTATAATATTCAGTCTTCTCTGATAAATCCATGACTCTGTCAGAATTCATCTTTATTTTCACGGCAGGCGCTGGACAAATACCAGAAGAGAAAGTAAAACTTGCGAACCAAGATTTATGATTTAATAAATATTGATTTTTCAGGCAATAATGTATAAATTCAGTATTTAGTCTACGATATATTAGAGAAGGAGGATACTAAGCGCTATGAACAGGGATGAATACACCAGCCCCTTGATTAGCAGGTATGCATCCGGTGAGATGTCCCGCATATTCTGCGATAATTTCAAATATAAAACATGGAGGAAACTCTGGATTGCACTGGCTGAAGCCCAGAAAGATCTGGGAATCAATATTGGGGATGAACAGATAGATGAACTGAAAAAAAATATTGATAATATTGATTATGATTATGTCAGCAAAATTGAAAAGGAAAAAAAGCATGATGTTATGTCCCATATAGAGGGTTATGCCAGGTATGCTCCCCAGGGGGCAGGTATACTTCACCTGGGTGCCACCAGCGCTTTTGTAACTGACAATACTGACCTGATTCAGATCAGGGAGGCCGGCAGGCTGATACTGAAAAAACTGCTGATACTGATAGACAATCTTTCAGACAAGGCAATGCAGTACCGTGATCTCCCGGTCCTTGGCTTCACACATTTCCAGCCGGCCCAGCCTACGACAGCCGGGAAGAGGTTCTGCCTGTGGCTTTATGAGCTTTTTGAAGATGCCCTGGAGATGGAGGATTTCCTTAAGAAGCTTCCCTTCCGGAGCGCCAAGGGTACGGTGGGAACCATGGCCAGTTATATGGAGATTTTCAACAATGATGAAAAAAAATGCATGGAACTGGACAGGAAGGTAGCCCAATCCTTCGGTTTTGAACATACCTTTCCTGTAACAGGCCAGACCTATTCGAGAAAGACCGATTACCGTCTTTCGGCAATATTATCCGGTATCGGCCAGTCCCTTATAAAAATGGCAACCGATATAAGGCTCCTTCAGCACAGAAGAGAGGTTATGGAGCCTTTCGGGGCTTCCCAGGTGGGCTCCAGCGCTATGCCCTATAAACAGAATCCAATGAAATGCGAAAGGATAACTTCTTTAGCAAGATACCTTCTTACCAAACCCGTGGATTTTGCAAATATAGCATCCGGCCAGTGGCTTGAAAGGACACTGGATGACTCGGCCCTGAGAAGGATAATAATTCCTGAATCCTTCCTTACGGCCGATGCTGTCTTAAGCCTTGCCACAGTAGTTATAAAAGGCATAAATGTTAATGAAAGGATTATATCAAAGAATCTTTCAGCTTATCTGCCCTTAATGCTCTCAGAAAAGCTTATAGCGGTGATGGCCCGGGACGGTGTCTCGCGTCAGGAAGCCCACAGCAGGATCAGGGATATATCCCTGGGGCTTATAGAGGAAATGAGGCTGGAAGAGGTGCTGGAGCGATTTTTAGAGGATGAAATAATTGGAAGATACAAGGATTTTATAAAACAGATATGCGATCCGGGGCTGCATACCGGGCTGGCCGGCAGGCAGGTGGAAGAATTTATCAAAAACAGCGTGAAACCCATGCTGGACAGGTATAGAGATCAGCTTGCAGATGCCGGCTATGAGCACAGTATCTGAAGATCAAAGAAACTGCATATTAAAAAAACTCAAAAGCCAGAATCTTAGTTATATCCGGCACGAAGTCAGGGACCTGGCATGTTTTGAAAGGCTGTTTTCCCAGGAAACACGGGATTTCAAAAATTATCTTGCATGGGATATCAGGGATTTTGAATCAGCCAAAGGCTGTGCTCTGCAAAGCAGGGAGATTCTCAAGTCTGTTCTTATGAGGGGGGACCTTGCTGTAGCCTGTGCCCTTGCAATCCCCTTAAACGGCTTTGTCTATATCTATTCTCTGAATATATTAGAAGAGTATGCCGGACAGGGACTGCTGGAGGATATGCTTTTTATTTTTTTATGGGATATAATCAGCAAAACCGGGTGCATCATTGAGGGACAGCCCTTTCTGTTTAACTGCCCCCTGGATGTTTCAAGGCTTGAACCCTTTGAACATGTGCTCCTTGAAAAGGTTTTCATGGTCTGTGATACCAGCAAGGCTGTAATCCATTCTCAGCAGGATAAGGCCATAATGGCACTCAACATTAACCTGCCTCTGGAGTTCCTGGCAGGTTTTATTACCGAAAGCTATGCGCAACATCCGGAGAGCAATGTCAGCAGTTTTTACAGAAGTCGCGGGGATGCCTGCTTTTATCTGAATGATTTATTAAATAATCAGGGGTGCGGACCCTATCTGCCTGGGGCATCCTGTATCGCCTTTGGTGATGGGAAGGTCCTTGGATTTGACATTATTACATCAACGGGTGAGGGCAGGGGGCATCTTGCCCAGATTGCCGTAAAAAAGGGATTCAGGAAAAAGGGCATAGGTGGATTTTTGCTGAGAAATTCTATAAACTGGCTAAAGGAAAACGGTTATACTACAGTTTCCCTTTCAGTGGCAAAAAAATTATTTACCCATGAATGGTACAGCAGTATAGGTTTCAGGGATGTGCTCGATTTTACCGGGTTCAGAATCCTGGGGCCAAAGGGGTCTCAGCAGTCCGAAAAAACATAGGCCCCCGGTTTTTTACTTGCAAAATTAAGCATAAAATTTATCCTTTAGGGGTATGAATAATGTCCTTTTAGATAATATATCATTGCTTCGCCGGCTTAAGCCCTCTTTATATCATGCCTACAGCCGTTACCCCCTC
>CAYSKJ010000009.1:0-39958 GCA_964431655.1 uncultured bacterium
AATAATGCCATCCTGTACATGCTATATATTTATTATAAGGTTCCTTTGTATCCCACAATCTGTAGTGAAAGCTCCTAGGAAAGGTACCTGCTTTTGTAAAATGTTTTCTGTTATTAAGATACTCTAAATATAGAAGTATGGTCTCGACTCTGAATTTTGTATGTATGTTTTCTGAATTTACTGTTGGGAGGTCTTTTCCAAAAAGCATCTCTATATAGAATTTCCATTCTTCGGAATAGGGCACAATAGCAGTTAATGAAAAGCTTTCCCCAAAATCTTTGAGTTCATTGATAGTAGCTGAACCTTGATCTATTGCTTCAAGATATCCATCTTTTATGTTTGCATTGATATTAGATTCAAACATCTCAGCTAGGCTGCGTCCATACTCAGTACATACAAGAATATGACTGTTCTTTTCACTTGGAGCTATTAGTCCAATTGCAGATAGTGCACCCTGATAATACTGCCCAAATGCCCCGGAAGAATACTGCCAGTAAATATTGCTGTTCTCCATATCAGCACCAGCTGCAATATTGATGAGATCCTCGCCTTTCTTCAGCCACTCCTGTGCATATCTGCTACCGACAACGCCTTTCTCATCGGGATAATTGTGTGACATTGTAAAAGCAAGTAGAAGTTCCCCCCTGCGCATATAACGACGGAATTCAGAGATGCTATCAACACCTCTAGTCCTCGCATATTGTTCCAGAAGCCACATGTAGAAACCATAATATCTGATCCTCTGTGTAAGATTCGTAAGCCCGGGAAGTAAAGTAGCATATGTTGCAATACTAGTATTTTGCATTCCGAGCATATCCTGACCATGGATAAGACTATTGGATGCTCCCCAGAAAGGTGCTATCCACTTTCCTTCGATTAATGCTGGCATATATTTACCTCAAAATTTCTACTTTTGCCCTCTTACTCACTATGGACAGAAGAGATTTATTAGCTTATTATCTGCAATTTCCCAGATAAAAATCATATTTAAAACCCTATCATTCTCGCGGAATTTAGATTTTTTTACATCCAAGAACAAATTATTATTACATAATTTTTGCTCTTAACAAATAATAAAACTAAAAAATTCCCAAATGTTAAATATATCTGATAGTTATAAAGAAAAAAAATTGCTAAGTCAAAATTCTCTGTTTTTATAAAAGCTTCAGAAAGTATTGCTATTTATAGGTCTTATCTTTCTCTTTCTTTTCTGCAGCAAGCAGATTGCTTGAAATATCCTTCAGATATTCATTGATTATTGATTCTTCTCTATCCTCAGCCCAATCTTCTGCAAACAATTTGGCCTGTTCTAATACCAGATCAGTTGCCATCCTCGCCTTATCAGGAGGATATCCATATTTTCTTAGAAGCCTTTTAATCATAACTTTAAGCTTTGCTTGAACATTGCTTCGCATAGTCCAGTCAACAGAAGTATTTTTTCTAACCAGATCTGTCAGTTCAATTGCTATTTGCTTTAATACTTCATCTCCCAATACTTGAACTGCAGATTCATTATCAGCTAAAGCATCATAGAATGCTTCTTCTTCAGCAGACAAGCCTAATGCTTCTCCTCTTAATTTATCTTCTCTTACCTGCTTTGCAATTTCTATTAATTCCTGTATTACCTGCGCAGAATCAATGCTTCTATTCTGGTATCTTTTAATTGCTTCTTCAAGCATTTCTGAGAATTTCTTGTGCTTGATCTTATTCTGTTTGAATCTTGTCCTGACCTGATCTGCTAATAATTTTTTCAATGCTTCAAATGCAAGATTCTTATGCTTCATCCCTTTTACACTATCCAGGAATTTATCCGAAAGAATTGAGATTTCAGGTTTATCAATTCCTACAACTTCAAAGACATCAATAACTCCTTCGCTTGACAGCGCCTTTGATACTATTTGCCTTATTGCTGAATCAAGCTCCTCTCTGCTTTTCCCAGTAGCAGAGCTTTCAGTATTTTTTATTATTGATGCTTTGATTGCCTGGAAAAATCCAATTTCATCTCTCAATCTTTCAGATTCTTTACTTGGGACAGATAAAGAGAAGGCTTTTGTTAAAGCTGTGACTTCTCTTAGATATCTCTTTTTCCCGTCTTGCAAATTCAGAATATGCTCCATTGAAGCAGAAATGATATTCATTCTTTCCCTTGGAGTTGATATGAAGAATTTTCTGTAATCAAATCCATGGAACATCTGGCTTACAACCTCAAACTTCTCAATCATTATCGCTATTGCTTCTGATTGGTCTACTGTGGGTTTTCCTGCTCCTCCCGATTCAGTATAATTTGATAGGGCATTTTTTAGTTCTTGGGCGACTCCTAGGTAATCAACTATTAATCCACCCTGTTTGTCCTTGTAGACCCTGTTTACTCTTGCAATTGCCTGCATCAGTCCGTGCCCTTTCATAGGTTTATCAATATATAATGTATGTAATGAAGGGACATCAAAACCTGTAAGCCACATATCTCTCACGATTGCAAGTTTAAATTCAGAGTCTGGATCTTTGAAGAGATCTCCTATCGCTTTTCTTCTCCTTTTATCTCTGATATGTTCCTGCCACTCGGGCCCATCAGAAGCAGAGCCAGTCATAACAACTTTCATAAAGCCTTTATCATCATCTCTGTCATACCAGTTCGGCCTTATTTTCCGTATGGCATTATGCAAATCGACACAGATCCTCCTTGACATGCATACAACCATTGCTTTTCCTTCCATAACACCTAACCTTTTTTCAAAATGCAGAGCGATATCTTCTGCTATCAGCTGTATTCTTGTCTCAGAGCCGACAATCTTTTCAAGCTGGGCCCATTTTGCCTTTAATTGCTCTTTGTTCTCTTCGTATTCTGTTATTTCTTCAAAATCTTCATCAATATTGCAAATGGCATCATGATCCAGCTTTAGTTCTGCAAGCCTTGATTCATAGTATATTCTGACTGTTCTTCCATCATCGACAGACTGCTCAATATCATAAATATCAATATAATCTCCGAATACTGCTATTGTAGATTTGTCTTCAAAGTCAATAGGTGTCCCTGTAAACCCTATAAATGATGCATTTGGAAGAGCATCCCTCAGGTGTTTGGCAAAACCGTATCTTGTTTCGCCTGAATCTCTGTCTATTTTCGCTTTAAAACCGTATTGGCTCCTGTGTGCTTCATCAGCAGCAATTATGATATTGGATCTTGCAGACAGAGCCTGGTCATTCTCTGCAAATTTCTGTATCGTTGTAAATATTATACCGCCAGATGCCCTCTTTAGAAGTTGTTTTAATTCTTCTTTATTATTTGCCTGTTTTGGTCTTTCCCTGAGGCATGATATATTGGAGAAAGTCTGGAATAGCTGGTCGTCCAGATCATTTCTATCTGTCAGGATAACTAATGTAGGATTATTTAGTGCTTCTTCTACCTGTATTTTCCCGGCATAGAATGCCAGCGTCAGAGATTTTCCTGAACCCTGTGTATGCCAGATGATTCCCGCTTTCTGTGAATTATCTACTGCTTCAATTGTAGTCTTTATTGCTTTATTTGCAGCATGATACTGATGATACCCCGCAAGAATCTTTACAGTCTGCTTTTTGTTATTTGAGAATGCTATGAAGTTCTTTATTATGTCTAATAGTATATGCTTTTGAAACATACCTTCTATCATCACTTGAATTTGCGGCATGGATTTGGGGGCTTTATTTTCCCCATCTATTGTTTTCCATGGCAGGAACCATTCTCTGGTTGATGTTACTGTCCCGGCTTCTGCGTATGTGCCGTCAGATATGATTAATATCTCATTATAGTTGAATATGGTAGGTATTTCTTGCATATATGTCTGAAGCTGTCTGTATGCTGACAATAGGTCTGCTGTCTCTGATGACGAGTTTTTCAGCTCTGCTATAATTAAAGGAAGCCCGTTTACAAATATTACAATATCAGGCCTTCTGCGTCTGTTGTTCTCAATAATTGCAAATTGGTTTATTGCTTTATACGAATTGTTTTCTGGATTATTAAAGTCCACTATTTTAATGTAATCTGAAGTGATCTTCCCATTTTTTGCTCTGTATTCCAGGGGCACACCCTCTATCAGAAAAGCGTGAAATTGTTCATTATTCTTTATTGCATTTTTCGAATTAAGCCTTCTTATCTTCTTTATTGCTTCCTCTGCCTCATCTGAAGGCAGCATAGGGTTCAGGTTCTCTATCGCTTCCCTTAGATCAGATTCTAAAATAACATCATCCCACTTTTTTCTCATTGGATTCTCTGAATCAGGAGCAATATCAGGACCATAGATTATTTCATAACCAAGCTCATGCAGCATTTCAAGAGCTACATTCTCAATATCCTGTTCAGATATTAGTGTCATTTTTGATCCTCCAGAGGGACTCTTATTTTCCCAGTCATTAGTTTAGGAAGAAGAAGGTCTCTTATTTTTTGAAGAGTTAGAATTTCTTTAGAATTAAGATAAATCTTGTTAAAAAAATTTTTTACCGTTTTATTAAAATAATGTAGTATTTTTATTTCTGGATTTAATAATTCCATTGAATCGACATTACCTTTATTTATATGTTGCTGTGCTCCACCGGTTGCAGATAGATATAAGTTCCCTTTTCTTAATTGAATCCAATTATAAATAAATTCTGAAGAGTAGTCTTCATCTTCTAAAATTCCTAAAACAGATTGATTTCCAGAAGATTCTATTCCTAATATACTTATTCTTACTTCTTTTCCAACTGAAATAACAAAAGGCAAAACTACTGTTCGCGGAGGCATTAATTTTGCAGCTGAATTTTCTAATCCTAATTCAGAAATAGTATCTGAAAAATCCATAATAGGAAAGGCATTTATTGCACCCGAATTTATCCAGGGGATATCTCCTTTCCAATATTCTGGTTTTGTTTTATTAGGAGTACCTCCTAAGACAGTTTTTAGTTTATCCCCCAGCTTCCCAACCTCCCATCCCTTCGGAATCATCCCCAGCTCACTTTCAACCATCTCTCCGCCTGATGATTTGTAAGGTTTGCCCTGTTCGTCTGGAAACTCAAAATCAACAAACCAATGTTTGAAAAGTGCCTGTCCTATCTTTTCCAATGTTTCGTTTTGCTTTTGGAGAATTTCAATCTTTGAGTCGAGGTCAGATAGGATTTTTGCTATTGCGGTCTGTTCTTGGAGAGAGGGAAGATTAATCTTAAACTGCATTATCGCTTTTTTATCTCCCCTAGGCATTTTGGTTCCTTTAGAATTCACAATAGTATAATTAAAAAATAAATCTTGAGATAAAAAATAATATAAGAAATTAGGACTTATTTTTTTATTATTTCTTATTACTAAAACATCTGTTGAACACTCTCCCTCAAATTTAGCAAACCATAATTTTTTAAAGTAAGTTCTAATGTTTGAAAAAAGAATATCTTCCAAGTTGAATTTATTTATATTCCCAGTCTTTGGTATTGTTTGTGCTAGAGTTATTCCTCCTTTATTTGGAATTAAATTTTCAGTTGAGATATATTTTTCAGGATCTATTTTTTTCACATTTATTTTTTCATTAATATAACTAGCAACTTCCCCTAATTCCTTTACCTCCCAATCTTCAGGGATCAGTCCAATTTCAGTTTGTTTGAATTTGTGAGTCTTATTCATTCAATACAATCTCCATAAATTCTCTAAGGGTTTTATACCCGTATTCTACTCCGAATTGATCTCTTTCTCTTTTGGGATTCTTAGCCCCATGAAACAGATTATTTCTGATGCTGTGCCAAAATTCAACCATATTTTCCCAATCTTCAAGAGAATGAATAATGCCTTTTGGTTTATTTTTTTCTTTTTCTGTTCGTTTATTAAGCTGTAAATGAGAACAGTTCCACCATTTAATCTCATCAGGCGAGTAGGGATCTCTTGCGACATTTCGTAATCTTGATCCGTTTAAAGTATCTATGATATGCCGCCAGTTCTGTTTTACTTGATTATCATTTTTTATCTTTGCAAGATATTTATCCTTTAATTTTATATCTTGTTTGAGTTTTTGTATTGCTTCCCTGTCCTTATCAGCGCTTTCATACATTTGTGTCTTCAGGTAAGCAATGAATGCGAGATATTCAGATATGAATTTTGAGAAATAATCTGCGACTGGGGCTTTACTATGCCAGTTTTTAATGAGTTCTTTATATTCCATTATCTACTCCAGCTTAAAACCAATACTCTCCAAGTTCTTTTTTATCTCTTCATCAAGTCTCCGTCCTTCTCTCATCTGCTCTGAAAGCTGTGAGGTTAATTCATTCATTTTATCCTCAAAAGGGATCCCGTCATCCTCTTCTTCGGGAATGCCTACATAACGGCCAGGAGTCAGAACGAAGCCCAGCTTCTCAATCTCTTTTAGAGTTGCGCTCTTGCAGAATCCTGCAATATCTTCATAAGCACCATGATCTGGATTCTCAGTCTTTTCACCGCGCCATGAATGATATGTATCTGTAATTTTCAATATCTCTTCATCAGTCAATGCCCTATTGCGCCTTGAAATCATCTCTCCCATATTGCGAGCATCAATAAACAATACTTCTCCTTTTCTTACTTTCTTGCCTCTTCTTAAAAACCAGAGGCAAGCAGGGATCATGGTATTAAAAAATAATTGTGAAGGCAGAGCAACCATACAGTCAACCAGATCTGCCTCAATTAATCTTCTTCTGATTTCTCCCTCTGATGATGTATTGGAGGACATTGAACCGTTAGCCAGGACTGTCCCCATAACTCCATCTGGCGCAAGATGGTAAAGCATGTGTTGAATCCATGCATAGTTTGCATTTCCAGTTGGAGGAACTCCATATTTCCAGCGCACATCATCTGTCAGAACTTGCCCTCCCCAGTCTGAAATATTAAAGGGGGGATTGGCAATAATAAAATCTGCTTTGAGATCTTTATGATTGTCTTCATGGAAACTATCACCAAGTTTGATATTTGCCTCAATTCCTCTAATTGCTAAATTCATGACTGAAAGTTTCCATGTTGTAGGATTGCTCTCCTGTCCATATATGGAAAGATCATCAATCCTACCCTGGTGTGCTAGAATAAATTTCTCAGACTGGACAAACATTCCCGAACTGCCGCAGCATGGATCATAGACTCGGCCTCTATATGGCCTGAGCATATAGACCAGGGTCTTAACAATACTCTCAGGAGTATAGAATTCCCCACCTTTTTTTCCTTCTGCATCTGCAAATTGACCTAAGAAATATTCATAAACACGCCCGAGCATATCAAGCCCGTTATTATCATGCATGGAGATTGAGCCAATTAGATCAACCAGCTCCCCGAGCCTTCTTTTGTCAAGCGTAGGGCGGTTATAATTCTTTGGAAGGACTCCCTTTAGTGAATTATTGCTGCTCTCAATAAGATCCATGGCATTATCGATAATTTTCCCAATTTCAGGAAATTTTGCTTTCCCTTGAATAGAGTCCCATCTAGCTTCTTTTGGAACCCAGAAGGCATTCTGTGCTATATATTCATCTCTGTCTTCAGGGTCAGCGTATTTTTCTTCAGATATTTTATCATGTACTTTCTGAAATTTATCAGAGATATACTTAAGGAAGATCAAACCGAGAACAACATGCTTGTACTCAGCGGCGTCCATATTGTTTCTAAGTTTATCTGCTGTCTTCCATAGTTGCTTTTCTAAATGCGCATTGCTATCATTCATTTTCTCATACCTGCCATTTTTAATCGTTATCCCATCATCATTTCAAAAGCCTTCTATACTAAAGAGAATATCTCAATAGATCATATTAATAAAGATATTTTTGTTCCAATCAGGAAGATAGATGCTGTCCATTTGTTATGCTTATACATCTCCTGATCGGGTTGTGCAGTACTCTTCTCAGCATATAGTCCTGCCTTCTATAGGATCCTAATTACAGCCTCTTTTCTATATATTAGATAAATCTATTAATTTTCTATTACTTTCTATATCCATCATATCTTAATTATATTATCCGTAACCATTCTGGAAACATATGCTATATACCATAAGCTTGATTTATTAATTGATACACTTCCCCTGATATTTGACATAATTGTACATTAGAATATTTAGCTGCATGCAATCTCATGCAAAACGAGAATAAACTAAGTTTAGAGATGTATAGGGGACTAGGGATATTAATTTATGTCTGGCGACAAATATTCCTACTCACTAACGACAAATAAAAATACCCAATTTAAAGACCCAGAAATAGGGCCAAAATAACAAGGCAGGTTAAGCTGAGCGGAGCGAAGCTTAACCTGAGGGTAATTAATTGTCATAATTCTTCTCCTTTTTTCTTTTTTTGGCACTCTCAAGGCGGTAACTCGGAAGATTCATCTCAAGTATGATACTGTGATGGATCAGCCTATCTATTGCTGCAGATGTCGTAACTGGATCCTTAAATATCTTATCCCACTCTGAGAATGCAAGATTGCTCGTTATTATAAGACTATTCTTCTCATAGCTTTCAGCAAAAAACATAAAGAGAGTTTCTATCTCCTCCCTATCCTGCTGTACATACCCAATATCATCGAGTATTATACCACGATACTTAGATAATTTCTTAAAATACTTTGATAGCCTCAATTCTTTTTTTGCTATTAATAGTTCTTGGACGAATAAATTGCAAGTTTTAAATAATATCTTGTGCCCTTTGTGTATAAGCTCAGTGCCTAATGCTTCTGCTATGTGCGTTTTACCTACACCAGAATTGCCAAATATAAGTATGTTCTCAGATTTATCAAGAAAATCTCCTTCTAATATTACGTTTATCTGGCTGTTCAGTTTTCTCGATAACCTGGTCCTGTCAAAATTGCTGAATGTTTTATTTGGTGATATCCTGGATTCTCTTAAGAATCTGTCTACCTTACGGTTATGCCTTGAATCTAACTCTATGCTTAAAAGTTCTGAAAGATACTCTTCGAATGATAACCCTTCTTTTATTGCGAGATAGGAGCATTCATCTAAATATTTCTTTACCTCAAGCAACTTAAGTTCTTCAAGGCTTTTCTTCAATTCTTTATGCATGTACTTACCTCCTCTAGTAAGTCATCATAGACCTTTATGTCCACTGATTCCACATTAACATCCTTGATAATCGAATCAAGTTCATTATTACAATCCTGAACCAGATATCGTATATCCTCATAGTTTACTCTGTCCTGGATCTGAAGAGTAACCTTTATAGAATCCTCGACAGAGCCTTCTCCTTCTTTTGATGCCAGAAGAAGGATCTTAAGATATTCTTTGTCTGCTGAGATCTTGCCTTGTGTTTCTTTAAGGTTATCATAGCAGATTCTAAATATACTGGATGGAAATAGATCACTCTTATATCTGTAGTTTGCAAAAGCCCCTGGCTTTCTTACAAGCCAGTCTATAATATGCCGGTATTGTATATGATGCTTATTATCGCCTCTTATTCTTTCTATACTTTCAACTCTCCTCTGGGCATAAAATACCTCAAGATGGTTAACATACAAATGTACTGTAACACTTTCACCAATCAGCCTGCTATGAACAGAGTATGTATTATTATAAACCCTTATGGTAGACCCGCGAGATACTTTCACCCTCAGTCTCGTAAAGGAGTCCTGCCTTGTCCATGGAAGGCATCTGAGTGTCTGTTGCTCCTCCTGAAACCTATTATGTCTGCCGGAGTTTAACTGTGAAAATAATTTATCCAGAAATTTCTCGTATTCATTAATGCTTGAAAAATCTCTGGAGCTTCTTAACATCAGCTGTTGATCCAGCGCTCGCTTAAAGCGATGGTGCCGCTGTTCTACATCCCCGTTCTCATTTGGTGATCTTGCCTGTGTTTTTCTCCCCTTGATTCTGTAATAATCAAGTAATGATTTGTATTTATCCGTAAACTCTTCCTGAGATTCAGGTTTCTGGACACATGCTGTGAGACGGTCTGTCTGATGACTGTGGGGCACACCTCCTAACTTGAATAAAGCATTCTGAAACCCAGAACTTAGACTCTCAAAGCTTTCAGAATAACATACTGTTCCGGTTTCCCAGTTAGAGTATGTCAATACAAAATGGTATATCATGTGTCTCAGATGCTCCCCATTAATAGTTACTTTGAGATCATTTAAATAAGTAAAGTCTGATTGAGATAGTTCTCCCGGTATATGTATCTGATCAAAATATACCTCCTTTGCTTTCCCATAAAGCCCTCTCCATTGTTTGATTTTTCTCTGAAGGGTTCTTAGTTGACCATCCTGATATTTTCCTGGATTCTCCCGCTGTAAATATTCAAATATAGTCTTAGCCTCTAACCCCTGATTAAGGGTTATTAGAGAAACAATTTCATCCCAAGATTCCTTAAAAGGATCGGCCCGTGTAACCCAATTATGCAACCCCTTATTCTCACTTGGAAACCTATTGCTATTTAGATATTTGCTGGCAGTCTTCCTGTTCATTCCGGCCTTATTCGCTGAAAATGTAATATTATTAGTTTTATTCATTGTTTTTATTAAACTCCTTACCATTTCGTCTTTTATCATCCAAGATACTCCTTCAGTTAAAAAGTTATCTTGAATAACTAACATCTTTTTCCAAATGGGTATTTATAATTGTCGTCGGTGGGTATTTTTAAATTTCGCCAGTGTTCATTAATAGTTGTCGCTGATCAAATTTATACAGGGTTAACTGGAGATATACTTATTCATTCTCTTTTTTCAGATTCTGCTTCAATTATTGCCTTAATATCTGCAATGTGTTTTTTTGTAAAATATATTTTCATATCCTTGCCAGCCAGGGCTACTTCCAGCAGATTTCCCTGAATTTCTTTGAACGCTTCAAGCATCGAGCTTTCAGAATCATTTGCATGACAAAACATAGCAGAATGGTTTGGACAGAGGGCTAAGAAATTTTGATAATGTATTTTATCAGTATATTCTTTGAGAAACTCAGCAGCTTCAAAGTAATAGTCACCATTTTTTAATTTAAATGGCAGCTCTTTTTGGCAGATCTGACATATCATGATACCATCCATATTTGTATATTGATTAATTAGATAAATTCTAGACTCCTTCTTAGTATCATCGCGGTTTATTGAGACAGTTCGTATCTTTTTCTCAGTTCGCTTTTCAGGTGCACTTATGGCCTGGTAATAGACTTCCTGCCCTCTTCTATCCGGGTCTGGCGACTCATTGTCAGGAAGCTCAGGAGCGGATTGTTTCTGTTTAGCTTCAGCCATAAGTCTTTCCTGCTCCTCTTCTGGCAATTCGGAGAAGGCTTTTGCTCTTTTTGCGGATTCAAGATTTTTAAACCCGAGTGCTTTTGCTGCATTCTCTTCCTCTATTTCTTTTTGATTTATTTGTTCCTTTTCTTCGAGTTCAGGTTCCTCTTCAGGAGGTACATTCTCTTCTTTGCTATTAAAGCTAAAATGTATGGCTTTTAGAAAACCATATCCTTTGTCAAAGGAAAATCCCTCAGGCAGCAGGCTACTAGCAGCGTCATCCGGAGTAACAAAAACCAAGTCTTCGCCTTCTCTCTGCTGAGGAATCCACTCAAAACTTTTTAGGGTTTTTATCAAAATTGAATCTTTAGTTCTTATTGAAGCAGTAGAATTTGGCCTATACATAGCTACAGAATAATTTGTCTCCTTGAATCCAGTGGAATGGGACAGGAAACTATGTTGGTTTTTCTTAAGGATGTTCCATATGAGCCTAGAGACACCTATATCTTTTTTTTGTAAAGCCTTGTCAAGGCCATTAATATAACAATCTCTGAAATGTTGCTTAATACGACGGTTTATTCTATATGCTTCATCCTGAAAGTCTAGGTAATTTCTGAGGTATGAAAATTGATTACCTGGTGAATCTTGCATTTTCAATTCAGATCCAATATGCCTGCTAGGATCAATAATTATCTCCTGTATTTTTAAATCATATCTAATACCAATATTTTTGAAAAAGTTAATTAGTTTTCCTTTTTCAATTTTAAGATTAAGGTATTCTCGAGAGATCTTATATAAGCCATGGTCTTCAAATGCAGAGTAAAAAGCATTTAAATTTGTTGCTTCGTATGGACGGTCAATATACACATGCTTTGGATTACACCATATACTTTTTTCAGGCATTGAGGTTTCTGAAAGGCATATACTATAATTTTCAAAAATATTCCTCTCATTTGGGTATTCTTCAAGAAAATCTATGAAGAGCTTAGTGTCTTTTATGTTTTTTTTGCCATAATTGCTGTCTTGGTATCTTTCATTTAAGATATATTTAATATATTCTTTGTCGCTAAATTCTCTTACTCCTAGCTTTTCCAGAAGAGTCTTTGCTTTATTTTGCTTATCCTGATTTTTCCCTGAGGAATATATTTTGGGTTCTACTGTCGGATAGGAAACTTCTCTTCTTTCCTCATTGTAAAAATAGCTATTTTCTCCTGTATTAAAACTGCCATCCGTTAATCTGATAAGTTTAGCATTTGATAATTGGCCAGTCCATTTTTTGTGCTGATAGATATATTCAGAATCTAATTCTTCTAATATATCGCACAGCAAAGCATAGAAATTCTGAAGCCATGCAATTGATTTTCTATATAGCCATTTTTGAGCATATTCATCTGTTTTATCTGAGCAAAATTGGTCATATAGTTTTTTAATTAGCTCTTCTTTATCCCATTTTTTTATTTGAAGGCTATTTAGGAAACGATCGGCATTATCATTTTTCTGCCGGGAGGACATAACCCACATTGGCGGCTGTTCATCATAATCATAAAGAAACTTAATATCGTCATTTGATAGGAGATCCTTTAATTTTCTATCTCCCTGTATTAGATATTTTGCTGGATAATTATCCCTGCAGAAGGTCGGGGTCAGTGGCTCATTATTCATTTCATTTATAACTTTTTTTCTGATTGCTTCATAAGTATCGTGCAGTGTATCATTATTGTTTGGTAAGACATTTAAAAATTCAGTGTTTAAAAGGCCCAATGTCTTTATGTTGTTCAATGATAGGGCGGTTAGATCAGCTATCTGTTCGAATAATGGATTATTAGCCGGAGTGCTTTTTATGCTTGCCCTGCTTAATTCTGGTATAAAGGGAGCATGTAAATGAAATCTTAATCCGGATATCTCCTTTTTTGCGGGGAAATAAACTGAAACATTAGCGTTCTTATCCGGAACAATCTTCATTTGCTCTGATAGAGCCATATTGGTTTTGAATTCTTTTACTCCGCCGCCTATAAACGCAAGAGGAAATGCAATTGCAACCTTTTGTTTTCCTATGCCTTCTGCTGGCCTATCAAATTTTAGGAAATGGGAACTATTCTTTATTTTGCCATTAATTTTTTTTAGAATTTCGATATGATACTCAGGGTGTATTATTTTTATTACTTCGCCTGAGTACTCTGAGTGAATTTCCCATATGAGCAAATTAATATTCTCGAGGAAGAGGAGGGTTATCTCTTCGAGTTCATCTAGCCCTTGCTTTATCTCTTTAAATGCGGTTTCTTTGTTTTTTTTTGGATTGTTAAACGGAAACTCAAATACTGTTTTATTGCTATTGATACCATCTAGCTTATAGGGCAAAACTAAATCGGCTATTTTAAAAGAAAAGGTTGGAGACCATATATGTGGGGTTTCTGAATAGGAGAATACAGCCTTAAATCCAATACCAAACTGTCCGATTTTTTTTTCATCTTCAGCTTTTGTTCCTTCTCCGATATCTGTAATAGCCATAATATCTTTCTCATCAAACGGCCTTCCATTATGCTCAAAGATTAATTTGTCCTTATATAAAACAAATTTTACTTCACTTGCCTCTGTATCCTCGGCATTTTGGAGCAGTTCATATATAAAATGCGCATTGTCTGGGTATAAATCTTCAACCATTTTTCTTATGCCAGAGTGTTTTTTAAGGACTCTGGCTAGTTCTTCCCGTTCCTCTTTTCTTATTTTATCTATGATGTTCATATTGTCTTTTCCCCCAGTTGCTTCTTTTTCCAGAATAGTATAATGAACCAATAATTCTGTACACGAATTTTTGATGAACAAAGCTGATTTGTCCTGAAATATTAAATATAAAGTATATATAAAATGAGCAACAAAAATCACAGTAAATAATTAAAGGCTAAATTAACCCTGGAAGGGCTTAGAGATTAGAAACCCATTCAGGAACTATTACTGATACGTTGGTCTTATTACATATTTTTATTGTTGTAAGAGTAAGATTTTTAAATATATTAATAAGAAGATCGGGAATAAAAATAAAGAACAGCATTAAAATAGCCAACTTCAGGTGTAAAAGGACATAGAGCATGAAATTTGATGAATTTCTTTCCCTTATCACAAAAGAAGCTGCCAAATATTTGAGGGCAGTTCTTCCGGAGTTATTTGAAGACTGGTGGAAAGAAGGCGTCATTGATAGCTTATCCTTTCAGCAGAGAAAGATAGCTGAGATTAATAATTGCACATCCCTATCCCAGCTGGACCTGGCTTCACTGCTGAGAATATTTGACTATAACTGGTATAAAATAAAAGAAATTGAAAAGATGCCCAGTGAATATCGGCATTACTTAAAGGAGATGCAGTCTATAAGAAACCGCTGGGCACATCAGACTGCTGAAAATTACAGTAATGATGATACATACAGGGACCTTGATACCATGCAGAGATTCATTATAATGATCAATCCAAAAAGCAGCCTTGTAGAAAATATCAATGATGAGAAAAAGTCCATTATTGCAGGAATGATGCCTGAAGGCGATACGGCAAAGGTAACGGATAATAGATTCTCTATGGGACAGATCGTATGTCTTAAATCCAATCCAGATACTTTTGGAGCAGTTGTAGGAATCACTCCAGGTGAACATGAAGAGAGAATTAAAGTATTAATCAATGGGGATATAAATACCTACTACTCATCTCAGCTAACTGAAAAGAAACAGAATGGACAGGAATTTGTATTTATAAATTATGAAGAATTCAATGCAAATCTTACAGCGCTTCAGATAAGATACCCGGCATTATCAACCCTGTATTCCCTTAATTCTGCGAGGATTGACTTTATACCCTACCAGTTCCGCCCGGTACTTAGATTTATCAGGTCAGACAGGCCAAAACTGCTTATCGCTGACGGTGTTGGAATAGGAAAGACAATAGAGGCAGGGCTTATATTAAGGGAGCTGCAGGCAAGGAGGGAAATTAAATCCATACTTATTATCTGCCCGCGCCCCTTGGTAACAGAGAAAAAATGGCAGATGGAGATGAAAAGGTTTGATGAGCATTTTGTCCACCTGGACGGAAAATCGCTAAGATATGCTATTAATGAGACTCACCTCGATGGAATGTGGCCAGATGAGTATAGCAGGGCTATACTTCCCTATTCGCTGTGCGATGAATCTCTGCTTTACGGAACAGAGGGGAGAAGGAAGAAGAAATACAAAGGCCTTATTGACCTTGATCCTCCTCCCTGTTTTGATCTGGTAATTGTTGATGAAGCACACCATGTAAGGAATCCGGCAACATATTCACACAAGGTCGTCAGTTTTTTCTGCGACCATGCTGAAGCAGTGCTGTTTCTTACAGCTACTCCAATACAGATGGGAACCAATGACTTATTTGTACTATTAAATATGCTTAGGCCAGACCTGATAATTGACCAGGAGAGCTTTTCTCACATGGCTGAGCCAAACCCATTTATTAACCGTGCTGTATTGGACGCAAGAAATCGGGAAGATGAATGGGAAAAAAAGACATATGAAGATCTGATGGAGGCACTTGCCACCCCATGGGGACAATCAATACTGAAAAACAGCCCATCATTCAAAAAGATTACGGAAGAACTGTCAAAACCAGACATCTCTGATGAGGACAGGGTTAAAATTATTAATGATATTGAATCCCTATATACATTTTCTGGAATTATTAACAGGACAAGGAGAAGGGACATAGAGGACTTTACTGTACGCAAACCCTCTTCTGTATATATACCTTTCACTCCCGAACAGGAAAAACTGCATAATGACATCTTGAGAATACAGGCAGAAATACTTTCTTTTATTCATAATAATCTGAATATAAAGTTTATGATGACTACTATAAGAAGGCAGGCAGCAAGCTGTCTTCATGGACTGGTACCTCTCTTAAACGATATCCTTAACAGGCATATCGATGAGCTTGAATGGGATGAAGCAGACAGTGCTATGCCTGCGCCAGACATAACAGCCATAGATGATATCAAAGAACAGATCACAATTATACTCCAGATAGCTGAATCCCTGCCTAAGGATGATCCAAAGCTGGATGCGCTGATAGAGATTATCGCAGATAAACAGAAACTTGATAATAAAAAGCTGATGATATTCAGCAGTTTCAGACATACATTGCATTATCTGCATGACAGATTATCGGAGCTGAAGATACCTGTCGGGATGATACACGGCGGTACGCCCGAGGAGGATAGGGTATATCTGCGCGACCGGTTTGAATCTACATCAGCTGAAGATAGATGTCTTGATGTCCTTCTTTTTTCAGAGGTTGGCTGCGAGGGGCTCGACTATCAGTTCTGTGACTGCATTGTAAACTATGACCTCCCCTGGAATCCTATGAGAATTGAGCAGAGAATAGGGAGGATTGACAGAAGGGGGCAGAAAAGCGAAAGTGTGCTCATATATAACATGATTACACCTGGAACAGTAGATGCAGACATATATGACAGATGCCTGACGAGAATAGGAATATTCAACAGTGCCATAGGAGCAAGCGAGGAAATATTAGGAGAGATCACAAAGGAGATCAAGGATATTGCAGAAGATTATAAGCTTAGTGATGAAGAGATCAGAAGCAAATTACAGCAGCTTTCAGATAATAAAATACGGCTAATTCATGAACAGGAAGAGCTTGAAAAGCACCAGAGCGAACTCTTTGGATTAAGTATTCCTGAAAACAGGATAATGGATGAGATCGAACAGTCAAAGAGCTTCTGGTTGTCTCCTGAAGCATTAAAAAACCTGATAGATTTATACCTGAAGCATAGATGCAGCAAAGACCAGGATTATATCCTTGGCGAAAAACCTGTAAAGACCCTTAGGCTATCCCAGGAAGCAAGGAATATCCTGCTCGAAGATCTAAAAAGGCTTGAAAGGCAAAGAAATGTAATGTTCAGGGAATGGGAAAACTGGCTAAAAAGCACAGAACCGCATCTACCAGTTACCTTCAGCAGTGAAGCAGCAAAGAATAATCCGAAAGTCTCTTTTATAATACCGACACATCCTCTTGTACGACAGGCTGCCCTTGCGTTTGGCCTATCTGACAATATCTCAGCATCACTAATTGCTACCAGCAATAAAGTTTCTCCTGGAATCTATGAATTTGCAATCTATAAGTGGCAGTATCACGGATTTAATAAGGGGCTTGTCCTCACTCCTGTGTCAGCATCTGAATCCCTTACCAATAATATTAAAGAATTGCTTGAGATAGCGAGGGATCATAAGAATCCTGATTATGACATGGAAAATTTTGCAAACAAATGTAACCAGCTAGATAAGATACATTATGAGATCTGGAAGAAAGAAAAGGAAGCACATCAGCAAAGAACAAAGGAACTTGCTGAATACAGGAGAGAAAGCCTGAATACCAGTCACAAGGCAAGAATTGCATTGCTGGAAGAACAGCTAAAACAGGCAGAGGATGAAAAAATCCAGCGCATGCGACAATCGCAGATAAGGTCGGCCAATAATGATTACATAAAGCATCTGCAGGAGATTGATATTGCCATAGAAAGGGCAGACCTGACAGCAGAGCCTGTCGCATACGGGATAATCAGAGTAATCAGGTGAAGTCAGATGGCCAGTGATTATAGAGCGATAGCTGAGAATAACGTAAAAAGAAGAGGCACTGATTTTGATGAAATAGGAAAATTCTTTTCTGAGGAGCTTTACAGCGACAGGTCCCACTTTATTTTTGAATTGCTTCAGAATGCCGAGGATGCACTTGAAAGGAGACACCAGAAATACATTGATAGTAAAGCTCCATATAAAGTTCAGTTCAACCTGTATGAGGACAGGCTTGAATTCAGGCATTATGGAATAGAGTTTAATGAAGAAGATGTAAGGTCAATATCTGATATATTCAAGGGAACGAAAAAGGGGGACCTGGTTCAGATAGGCAGATTCGGAATTGGCTTTAAATCAGTCTATTCGATCACAGCAACACCTGAGATCCACTCTGGTGATGAAGATTTTATAATTAAAGGATATATAAAGCCTGAAGCAAAGAAACCTAATAATTTCATAGATCAGGGAGAGACTGTCTTTATATTTCCCTTTAACCATCATGCAATTAACCCCGCAGAGACCTTCCAGCTGATTAGCAACAAGCTGAAGAACATTGGTGCACGTATTCTATTATTTCTCAGGCGAACAACCGAGATCGAATGGAATATCTTTCCCAGTGGCGAAAAGGGATACTATATTAAAGAAGAACACGCTGTTGAACCCTATAGCAGCCTAAATAAGGTTGAGGTTATCGGAGGCAGCGAGCACGAAGAAGAATACGAGAACTGGCTGGTATTTAGCTCTAAAATAAAAAACGAGAATGCCAATAACCTTGAAGTCCAGATAGCATTCCGTAAAGAAAAAGACACCAAGACAAATAAAGAGAAAATAATTCCAAGTCCGCATTCCCCCCTTGTCGCGTTTTTCCCCACTGAGAAAGATACCCGACTTGGCTTCTATATGCAGGGTCCTTACCGCACTACACCAGCAAGAGACAATGTTCCGGAATATGATGAATTTAACTTAGAATTGATATCCGAGACTGCTGAGCTGATCGCCTTATCCCTGGTCATTATTAGGGAAATGGGTCTGTTGTCCATATCAATGTTAGAATCTTTGCCTATAATAATTGAAGATTTTCCTGAGAAGAGCATGTTTCATCCAATTGCAAAAAAAGTACGGGATGTATTAATAAAAGAAGAACTGCTCCCAGCAGATGATGGAACATATGTGGCCGCGGCTGATGCAGTTCTGGTAAGAGGGGCTGAGATTTTAAAAATTATTAATAATAGAAATTTAAGGCTATTAATGAAAACTGAGAGCAATCTCAAATGGCTATCAAGGGATATTACTAGCGATAGGACAAAATCCTTAAGGGGATATCTAATACACCAGCTGGAGATACCTGAGATAGATGCGGAATCTCTTGCAAGAAGGGTCGATCATGATTTTCTTACAATACAGACTGATGACTGGATGATAGCGTTCTATATCTACCTATTAGATCAACCAAGACTATGGGGATCTAGCCAATATAATAGCGGACTGCTCCGCAATAAGAATATTATAAGGCTTGAAGATAATAATCATGTAGTACC
The DNA here is from genome assembly GCA_964431655.1 of uncultured bacterium. Classification (GTDB taxonomy): domain Bacteria; phylum CAYMEV01; class CAYMEV01; order CAYMEV01; family CAYMEV01; genus CAYMEV01. The sequence continues at coordinate 19,325 of CAYSKJ010000009.1, forward strand.
ATTTAGAGAGGACGGAAGTCCCAACGCCTTCCTTCCGCCTGAAGATGAAACTGATTATCCGATCGTAAGAAGAACAATTGCCGAAAATCCGCAAGCACTGGACTTTCTAAGGCAGTTATGCTTATCAGAACCTGATATATGTGATGATGTGATAGAAAAAATATTACCCAAGTACAACTCTGATCTTGCCGATAGAATAAGCGAGGAAGAACACCAAAAAGATATAAGAAAAATAATTAAGGCTCTGTACTCAGCATCAGATATAAATAAGGACAGGATATTGTCCAAAGCAAAGGATACACAATTCCTAAAAGCTGTAAACCAAAACGGGGAAAACAAATATAAAATACCCGAAGAAGTATATAATCCTACTGATGAACTAAAGATCTATTTTTCAGGTGAGAATGATGTTTGGTTCCTTAATGAGGGAAATAATGATGAGATCATCAGAATCATGGGAATTGCAGACAAACCCAAGTTTAAAGCTATCTATGATTATCCTATATCTGAAGAAAAAAAGCAAGAACTACGAAAAAATAAAAATTGCACTGAAGAATACTCTATTACTAATTATGAATTGCATGGACTTGAAAATTTCTTAAATAAATTTATTCTTGATAATGATAATGTAGGATCATTATCAGCTATGTTATGGAAATTTCTACTATATTACGCTGATAATCATTCTTATCTTACATATTTTAATGTTATCTATCGTTGGAAATACCATGGCTGGAAAGACACAAGATTCGATCCTATATGGTTGGAAAGATTGAAGTCTAATGCCTGGATTGTTGTCGATAGTCTGGAAGAACCGCAATTTCCCAGGAATGTCTTCATAGAAGATATTTCAGAGAAACGCTATGAGAGGAGACAGGTATTATTTGAGTTCCTTGGAATTAAAAATAAACCAAAAGACGAAGCATCTGAACTAATAAAAAAGATGGGCTTTACTGAGTATAGTTCTGAAGATATTGAAACAATGAAAAAATATCCTATAGAGTTTAAAAAATTAGCAAACAAGCTAAAGAACAGACAAGATATAAATAGACCCAATTTTCCTGCGAGACCTGCTATGGATCCAAAGCGCAGAGAAGAAATAGTACTGGAAAATTATAATCAAGCAACTGACATAAGGTACGAGCATCGGAATAGCAGTGTTAGAATATCGCGCGGAGAGATAGAACCAGAAGAATACCTCAGGAATCTTTACACTAATGATAATCATGAGATGGTATGCCAGATATGTAAAGAAGAGATGCCCTTTAAAAAGCGTAATGGAGAGTATTACTTTGAATCTGTAGAAGCTTTAAAAGGAATATTTATTAAAGAGCATAAGGCAAAGTTCCTAGCTTTATGCCCGGTCTGTGCAGCAATGTACAAGGAATTTATAAAAGGTGATTCGGACATTATGAATGAACTAGCTAAAAAAATTAGAGAATCTGAAAAACCTGAGATAGAAATTACACTTGGAGACAAGGAAACAAGTATAAAATTTGTTGGAAAACACTGGATAGATCTAAAAACGATATTCAGTAATAACGACTAATCCAATTCATAGAAGATATCTAAATCTTCAGTGTTATAACCAAATAACTTAATTATCCGTCTTGATATGCCTACACAGTCTCTGGCAGAGAAATTTGTTTCACAGAAGATACCTGCAGAATCAATGAACACTGGTCTCCTCAATATATCCGGAGTCGTAGAGAAGTATATTGTATCTCTACCTTTAATGTTGTAAATCTTCTGAAAATCATCAGGATGCAATTCATACATTAGTTTTGTAATTTCTACCAGTATTTGTTTCCAGTTTGAAATTTTATGATTAGTCGAAAGAAAGCTGAAGGATAATGGTTTCTTTCCTGTATATTCTGATTCAGGAAGATTAGATTGCTGCCTTTTACTCTTTTTTGTTCTTTTTTGAGAAGAATCTTTACCAAAATATGATGCAATTATAGAAATTTTTTCTTTTACCCTTCTAATTATTTCAATTCGTTCAATGTTTGTTTTGAGCTCTGCCCTGATATGCATTAACTCAGGAGAGACATCCAGATCAAACCCCCTTAGATTATTGACTGTTTGCTCAACTTTATCAAGTTCTGAGCGATCTTTCTGATACTGAACATCAAGGTCAGCAATATTTTCTAGATCCTTCTGAGTAAACTTTAATATACCTTCCAGCTGATAAAGAATATCATCAAGCTTTTTCTCAATTTCGATATAGTTCATTTTCAATCCTCACTCCTGATTCAATGCTATTATCTATTTTAGCCCATAAATCACATAAATACAAATTATTTTAAAGTACCATAGAGAGTGCTGCAGATAGTAATCTGATATGCACCAAGGTGGAAAATAGAAATGCTCCTTTTTCAAGAATAGGGCAATTACAGTTCCCCACTGCAGGAGAAAACATGCTTGAAATTCTCACATTATTATTATACATTATACCATACGGAGTATTGGAGCTATCAGCCTAACAAAAAAGGAGGTAATATTATGAAATTACAGACAATAGCCAGCATAATACTAGCAGTCTTTATGCTATCCGGCTGCGGGACTGTCATGGGTGTAAAGGCACCACCTGAGGCAAGCAGTATGGAGAAGATAATTGATATCGCGAAGGCAGACAAGGATGAGCTGTATATAAAGGCTAATACCTGGTTTGTTGACACATTTGTCTCTGCAGAATCAGTAATAGAATTTCAGGATAAAGAAGCGGGCAAGATTGCAGGCAAATATACATTCGAATACTCTGAAGGATTTCAGAGATACAGAGTTAAGCAGACTATCGATTTGTCTATACGGGACAATATGGTAAGAGTCGAGATAAGATCACCTGTATTCAGGGTAGTACACTCAGCCAGCAGATCAATGCCCCATACTGAATATGTACCACTGGAGACACAGGCTGGACTTAATAAAGCAAGGACAGAATGGAACATGCTCATAAATTCACTTGAGGAGGCTCTGAGGCAGAGTTATGAGTGGTAGGAAATATTCTAATTGGAATCTGGAGGAATATATCAACAGAGACTTGCTTTTGATCTAATGGAATATTATGATGAAAAAAAATCTGAAGTTTAAGAAAGTTTTTTTCTCCAAAGATGAACAATGGCAATGATCTTAAGCTTTGGGAGCCAGGCAGATGTCTGCAGATAGATATCAAAGTATGGTCTGAATTAAAGATAGTTCTAAAAAAATGTGAAAAATAACATTATAGTTATTGACAGATTAGGCTTAAATAATTCTAAATTAATCAGGAGATTATTATGAATATTAACAAAAGCACCAGGCATCAGAAGATCATAGGAAACTTAGGGGAATACATTATCTGCAACTGGCTTTCCAGATCAGGCTTTGAGGTAACGCTTGCAGATCACACAGGACTGGATATTATTGCCTACTATAATAATGCAGAGAAAAAATATAGAATAGGCATCACTGTTAAATCCAGGACAAGGCACGAAGGGACTGAAAACAGTTCAGTATATATCTTCTCAAATAAAAGCAATGATCGAGACAAACTGCGGGCTGCATGCCTTGCTTTTGCATGTGAACCGTGGATCGCAGTATATATAGAAACTTCTGATGACGCAGACATATATATCACCAGCCTTGAAAATTACGATAAGTATTACAGAAAGCCTGGGAGAGTGCGGGATGAGTGGTATATGAAAAAAGCATATAAAGCAAAATATGCTAATGATGATAAGGTAAATCACATTCATATTGATTTTAAAGCAGAACGCTGGGAATGGTGTTGGGCACTTTAATACAAGACCGATGAAACAACATGTCAATGGCCGCTTGACGCTGGCTCATTGTATTAGGAAATTTAGAGGTATATTTCTATTATTATCCAAGGCAACTTAGTATGAATGATAAAGCAATTTACAAAAAATTTTTGACATAACATCTTTCCATATTCATGAAAGTAGTCTAATGATATTAATTGTAAAAAAGTCATTTTTAGATACAATATCGCTAATAAAGAATGTATTGGAAACTTTTATAAAGGTAGGTAAAAATGATGAATATTTCTGCTGGTGATTATAGCTGGGTTGAGACGCATAAGGGCATAGTTGATTTTCTGAAAAAGAACAAGAATAATCAGAAAGATTTAATACAAATACTCGAAGATATAGGGATTAAAGTCAGTCCCGATAAAGATAAGAGTAGAATTAGTATGCCATTGGAGGAGATAGACCCATTTACTTTCTTTTCTCAGATATATAAGTACAAAGATCCTGCAAAAAGACTAAAATATCTTCAGGATATAGCAAAAAAGCTTGGCCTGAAAGAGCCAACAGGAGAATCAGGAATATCTTCAGTGAATCCACTTATGGCTCGCCTTTTTCCATATAAGTTTGAAAGGACAGATGAAATTGATAGACTATGGAATTTTTTCTACAAAGCTGTTGACAGAGAAATTACAGACCATGAATTTGCTGATATTAGAAAGATTGGCGGGATAGGTAAAAAAAATATTACTCAGATACTATTTTATATCATGCCTGCGGATTATCTTCCAATAGATAATCCGATTATAGAATATCTTAGAAATTCTGGTATTGATACCAGTTATGATACTTACACTGATTATAGAAAGATTATGGCCGATGTGAGAATGAAAATAAAGAAGCCTTTTTATAAGATATCACATGATGCCTGGATAAATAGGAAAAACCTCATAAATTACTGGGTATTCCAAGGAGATCAAGATAACTTTGATATCATAAAAGCAATTCAAGAAAAAAATCTTAAAACTTGGTCTGTAAATCAGCATAAAAAGGAAATAAAAAAAGAAGACAAGGCAATCGTCTGGCTTGTCGGGAAGGAGCAGAAGTGCATAGCACTGCTGCGGGTTTCTTCATCTGTCTATAAGGGTAAATGCGAGCATGAAGAGTTGCAATATATGAAGAAAAATAAAACTAGTGTGCAATGTGATAGGGTCAGAGTAGACATTGAGCATAATTTAGCGGATAATCCGGTTACAAAAGATATGATAGAGAAAGTGTCAGAGCTTAAAAAGATGAAAAAAGGCAATCAAGGCACTGTTTTTAGGGCAACGAAGAAAGAATATGAAGCGATATTGAAACTAAGTAATTACAAAAATATAAGATCAAGGGAATATCACCTAAATACAATATTCTATGGACCGCCGGGAACCGGCAAGACTTTTAATACCATTATCAGGTCTGTAGAGATCATTCATGGTTACAAGATGAGTATAGATGATTCAAAGAATGAGTTTAACAGACTTATGGGTACTCAGATCGAGTTTATAACCTTTCATCAGAATTATAGCTATGAGGATTTCATCCAGGGCCTGAGACCAGATGTGAGTTCAGGCAGTCTTAGATTTGAAAAAAAGGACGGTGTATTTAAGAAAATTGCCGACAGAGCTAAAGCTGATAAAGACAATAATTATGTCCTTATTATTGATGAAATAAACAGGGCCAATATATCAAGGGTTTTTGGAGAGCTTGTCACACTTATTGAAGAGGATAAGAGAATTGGTAATCCTCTTGCTATGAGATGTACCCTCCCTTCCGGTGATTTTTTTGAGGTGCCATCAAATCTATATATTATTGGGACAATGAATACCGCTGATAAATCTATTGCCTTACTGGATATTGCACTAAGGAGGAGATTCAGGTTTGAGGCCATGTATCCCTTGTATGATATCTATGGATGGCAGATTCATGATGTTGATATTTTGAAAAAGCTTAATAAAAAGATCATAGATAAAAAAGGGCATGATTTTCAGATTGGACATTCATATTTTATGAAAGATAATAGTCTTAAAGATAGGATGAATGACGAGGTAATACCCCTGCTTCTGGAATATTTTATGAATGATAAAAAAGAGGTAGAGGATATTCTTAAGGATTCTGGCTTTAAAATCAAGAAAGGTGCCTGGCCGATAGAAATTGAAGAATAAAACCATTAATCTTTTTGAATATCAGAATAAAATTGATATCCAGGATTCAATGGAAGGCCTGGAGAAATTTCTTGATGAAATCTGGAATGGTCGCGAGAAGAACTCATTCTACGCTGAAAATTTAAGCGATAGAATAGAATCACAGAGATTCGTTCAATTTATCCACAGGTCGTCCAATGAATTAAAATCAAATAAATATGTTGGTGTAATACATTATCAGGGCAACAAGATAAATCTGCTGCCTAAGATCTTCTTTGACTCTGAGAAAGAGTATTCAACCAATGAAATAAACCAGATTCAGAACCATATACTCTGGTGGCTGAGTTATTGTCGCAGGATCAAATTTCCAAAGTATCGAGCATGCTTAAGCAGTGCAAAAAGTGATTTCTTTGAAATATTAATTTATCTTTTCTCAAAATACACAAGAGACCTCTTAACATCTTCTGTATATCAACAGTATGAAGAGGTTAATTGTGAACTCTCATTCATAAAAGGAAGGTTAAACACCCAAAAATACATAAATGAAAACATTAGCAAAGGCAGGTGGCACAAACTAAACTGTACTTATGACGCTTTCGTATTTGATAATGAATTCAACCGAATTGTTAAATATGTTACTACCCTCCTGTTCAATGTTACAGCAGATCCTGACAATAAAAAAAACTTAAGAGAAATACTGTTTATCCTGGATGAAGTCTCAGAAGAGAGAGCTACAGCAGAACAATGTGCCAGAATCTCATTTAACCGGATGTTCAGTGAATTAGAGACAGTGCGTGATTACTGCCAATTGTTTCTAACTAACTGTGTCTCTTTTGATTATAAAAATGATCTTAGACTCTTTGCCTTTCTATTACCGATGGAATATGTTTTTGAAGATTTCATTTTTGGTTTTATCGATAAAGAACTAGAAGCAGTAACTGCAAAAGCTCAAATAGGAGACACCTATCTGGATGAAATGAGAGCATTCACGTTAAGACCTGATCTGTGGCTTAAAACATCAAAGAAGTCATTAATAGCAGATGCTAAATACAAGATTGTCTATTCAGACTATACAGATCCAAAAAAGGGAATCTCACAGAATGATCTATACCAAATGTTAGCTTATGCTGTGAGATTTGGAGTAGATGAAATAATATTATTCTATCCGAACACCATAAAACAAAAGATGGGAGAAGATGCTGAAATAACTATTAAAGATGTTTTAGCAAATAATAGGGCGATAATTATCAGAGCGATTCAGCTTCCTATTTTAAATCGTGAATTATTGGGTAATAAACTAGATACAAAGACTGAATTGAAAGAATTGTTTGATATAACAAGACAAAAATTGAAAAATAAAATAGAAGAAATACTGTTGCCTGCATGAATTACTGCTTTTGTAAGGAATTAAAGGTCAGTGTTTTTAGGATATACTGTAATCAACGGAAATGAAATGTCTATCATCCACTTTTATCTATCCGTTGTAGGCCATAGAAACTAATATAATCTAAAAGGAGACAAATATGGCTATTAGAATTTCACATTGTTCAACGTCCCTCCAGAATTACTACATCTGCATTGAGGAAAAAATAGCTGGTTTCACAAACAGAGGACCAAATCGTGATGATCTAATCTATCTGGTTGTAAAGAATGATAAGATAAGTTTCTGTGGTGCTAGATTTAATCTCGATGAGATTACAGATTCCAGACCATGGCCTGATTCAGATAGATATGTTCATGCATTTACAATCAAAAATTTAGAATTTTGCACGCCATTTGATGTTTCAATTCTTTCAGAGGCTGGAGGAAAATATTGGGCAGTTAAATATATGCAGGGAGCAAAACCTATTCGAGAAGAAAAAGCTATTACTATGCTGGAAGATGCTTTTAATAAGAATTTAATTAGTGAGGTGTATAGATTTCCTGTAGAGCAATCAGAAGTCGAACCTGAGACTGATGAAGAAATAATTGAGGACGATAAAGAAGCTGGGAAAGTGCTTAAAGAAGTCCCTGAGGCAAAGATTGATATAATGGGAACTTTTCAGACAATTCATTTCGTAAATGAAACTGACAAAATTAGTGGGCTCGAAGTTCTTGTTAATGAAAACTTTTATTCACTTTTTCCATATTTTCCAGAAATAAGGACTCTTTTAATTCCAGAAAATAGGATATTTAGAACAAAGGGAATTAAAAAAGACGGTAATTATATACAAGGAATAAGGACAATCCCCGATGGACTCCTTTTTGTTTTTAATAAAAACCAAAAAAAACCAATTCAAGTTAATTTAATTGAGTACGAGTGTTATGGAGAAAAGAAAACAAAGGGAACTGAAAAATCAAAATATTTAAACACAACAATAATCCCACAATTAATGCGATTTGCCTCAGCATTTAGCATTATAACAGATGAGAATACCAGACGAACAACAATTGAAAAGTGGGTTGATAAAATTATTAACTATATCAACACACATGATGATTTAGTAGGCAGAGTGATAGGATGGATTAGAGAATTAAATCCTGCAATTAAAGAACGATCCATTGAGAGAGAAATTGAAAAACTGTTGATTGATTCTTTCAAGACCAATCTTAGAATTCTATTAGTAATTGATGAATTAAGTACAGAGCAAAAATCAACAATAAAGAATGTAATAAGTTCATTTAAACTTGAAAACGGTGATAATATTCAGTTTGTGGGTTATGTTGTCAGGTTAGTGCAGAGTATTAGTATAGCAGATCATACAGCAAAATATGCATTGACAATTCAATAATGTTTGGCCTAAAACAACTATGGCAAAAAACCCGGAGCTTAATGTAGCATAAATTATGGGAGCTATCCACCTAGGTCTTTTTAAAATGTGTATTGACAAAAGGGCTCACTGCATTCCTTTTATCATTCTTTCACATTTGTTACCACTTGAATTTACAATCCGAACATTGCCATGTCTTTGATATTTTTCCCATTGCAAACAATCCGAACATTGCTCCTGCTACAACTTTACTACCCATGCTTATTTTTTCACAATTAGTTGAACCACAATTTGGGCAAGTAATCCTCTTGTTCTTGTTAGGTTGTCCACAATTCGGACATGCACTTGCTTCATCTGATATTTGCTTTCCACATGCCGAACAAGTTACTAGTGACATATGTATATTCCTCCCTTTTTTTGATATATTAAATTATGTTTCTAGTAATTAACACAGTATATTTATAAAACACAAAGTTTTTGCAAATGCATTGTATAATCCTGTCATTGATAGCTGAAGACTTTATTTTATTTATACTTATGTCTGACCCCGGTATATAGTCCCATTTGACTGTGGTACCTCCCAGGACTGATGGAAATACCTCATAGCTTAGGGAGCTTGACCTGCTGTATCTGTCAATATACTGAATATAGAAGCCCGGCATGGACTGAATACCCTGTACATCCGTTCTCTTTGCAAAGAACTGATACCTTCTGCCTTTAGAGAGCTTTATGGGATCTTTGAAGATGTGTTCATTCTGCTTATAGCTGTAATAGATCTCTTCTGTGATCTTATATCCATAGGATCCGGAAAGAAATAGTAATAGAATAGCTAAAATAAAGAGAAATCTCCTCATACAAACCTCCATTTGTGTACTTTTCCCAATTGAATATAAATATATGGCTTTTTTTTTGAAAGTCAAGGCAGGATTAAAAAAAAATCTTAAGGAACTTGATTTTTAAAATAACCGGGAGTAGACTTATTTATTATGAAGGGGGTGATATACTTATGAACAAACAATTAATTTATTCAGTTATAGTTTTTTTTGTTTTATCTTCTGCCTTGGGTGCAGGGCAGTTCCCTGAGGTCGAGTGGGCAGTCAGTGCGGGGGGAGGAAACGGCATTAATAGCGCCTGTGATATTGCCAGGGACAGCAACGGCAATTCCTATGTGATGGGTTATTTTGAAGCGACCATGTATTTTGGAGAACTGGAGGTTACAGCGGATGAGGACTATAATATCTTTATTGCCAAGGTTAACCCGGCAGGTGAATTTTTATGGGTCAATACTATTGAGGGATTGGTCGCAGGATGGTATAAGGGGGCTGCAATTGCTGCTGATCCCATGGGTAATGTGTTCGTTACTGGCTCTTATTCTGGCATAGCTCGCTTTGGCGATATTGAGATGCAAAGCAGTAGTTACAGTCTGTTTGTATCAAAACTTGACCATAATGGAAACTTTCTGTGGGTTCAGACACAGGACGGCGAAAGGTGCCACGGATGGGGCATAGCTCTGGATGAGGCAGGTAATATCTATGTTACAGGAGGATACGGCGGAGTTGTCAATTTCGGAGAAGACCAATTTGAATCCGCTTCAAACGGGTACTATCCTTTGGATGATGTTTTTGTGTCAAAATTGGATAGTGATGGCAATTTCATCTGGACTAATGTGGGATACAGCTACAGCCAGGAATATGGAAATGATATCGATGTAGATTCATCAGGGAATGTTTATATTGCAGGATGTAGCAAAAGCTACATTGACTTTGATGGATTTGATGTTATGGGTAGTTCCAATTATGTCGTCAAGCTTGATGCAGATGGTGATTTCATGTGGGCAAAGTCCATTGCTTATGCCTGGGGAGGCATGACTTCCATTTATGTTGATGATGAAGGCAATGTATATAATATCGGATACTTTGAGGAGATAACTGACTTTGGGAAAATCAGGCTCGAGCCATTTAATGATACGACAGATATTTATATCTTCAAAATGGACACTGACGGGAAATATCTCTGGGCAAATCAGGTACGGACTTATTATAGCATTAATAGATATTGTGATATAGGTATTGATGCAGGGGGAAATATCTTTATTACGGGGGATATAAGCGGTAGTGTTTATTTTGGAAAGATACATCTTGAGACCTCAAATTTTAGTGATACTGATATCTTTACAGCCAAATTGGATGCAGAAGGCAGATTTATCTGGGCAAAGACGGCCGGGGGCCTGGATGATGACCAGTGTAGAGCAATTGTAGTCAGTCCTGATGGCACTGCCTTTTTAGCAGGATATTTCTCATCCCTGGCTGAATTTGATCAGATAGAGCTTAATTCGACGGGTGTACAGGATATATTTGTTGCAGAGATAAATCAGGACGGGGAATATATCTGGGCAAATCATGCGGGGGGAACAGGGATAACAGACGATAAGGGATGGGGAATCGCGGTAGACAGCTCAGGTTCTGTTTATATTTCCGGTATCTTTTCAGGCACTGCATATTTCGGGGATACTGAGCTTGTTTCACTGGGAGTCAATGATGTATATATTGCTAAGCTTGACACAGATGGTAATTATTTATGGGCAATAAGGGCAGGAGGGCATGGAAAGGATGAATGCTACAGGATCCTCGTGGATGATAATGATGATATCTTCATTGCCGGACGATTCTACTATACCGGTTATTTCGGGGATTTTACCATCATACCGGATTATGGAGACTGTGCCATATTTATTGCAAAGCTGGATACAGACGGGAATTTTATATGGGTACAGATGGCCGGCTGTACCTCATTCTGCTGTGCTTATGCCCTTGATGTAGATCCTGAGGGGAATTGCTATATAGGAGGAAATTTTTACGATACAGCATATTTTGGGGATATAGAGGTGACATCAGCAGGGGAGGCGGATGTATTTATTGCCAGGCTTGACCAGGAGGGGAATTTTATCTGGGTTAGTACAGGCGCAGGCCTTAAATGGGATTACATATATGGGATTGACGCTGGTGATAATTATATCTATATCACGGGAAATTTTGGCAAGAATTATATAGATTTTGGTGATATACGACTTTATTCCTTACCCAATGGTGGAACTATATTTGTTACAAAGCTTGACAAGGATGGGAACTTCCTTTGGGCAGTGGCAGCAGGGCAGGGAACCTCTGGAGAAACAGGGACTGATATTGCTGAGGATGAGGATGGCAACTGCTATGTAACAGGGGAATTCTCTAATTTTGCATATTTCGGGGATATCTGTCTGGTGGGAGGCGGAACACAGAATGCATTTGTGACCAAGCTCGACAGGAATGGAGAGTTCTTATGGGCCAAAAGCCCTCAGAGTGAATGGCCAAGCGAAGGTTACAGCATATATGCAGATAAGTATGGAAGTGCATATATTACAGGATATTTTCAAAAAGAGGCATATTTTGATGACATCTATATTGAGTCAACTGATGAATATGACATGGATGCATTTGTTACAAAAATTGATACTGATGGGAATTTCCTCTGGGCAAAGAATGCAGGAAGCACCGGCTATGACGCTGGATATGGCATTGATGTGGATAAATATGGGAACAGCTATGTTACAGGAATCTTTAAGGATACAGCATTCATTGGAGAGCATGAGATTGTCTCAAGAGGGGGATATGATATATTTACAGCAAAGATCTCTGATCCTACCATATTCTCCGATATTGCTGTGTTTACAGCTGAGGGAGCGGGCAATACGGTAGATATTCAATGGGAAACAGAATGGGAGGATGAAGTACTCGGTTTCTGGCTTTACAGGCTGAGGGCTGACAAGCTGAACCCCTTTATTTCATATATTCCCGTGCTTCTTAATGAGGAGATAATACCGGGGGAGGGGACTGCCGGGGAAGGCAGTTCTTACTCATACACCGATTATGTAAAGAACGGCTCAAAGCATTTCTATATACTGCATATTGAATCGGTTTACGGGTATATGCTTCCCTACAGGACACTTCTGCAATGGCAGTGAGGGGTTTAATCTCCGCCGAACAGGGTTTTCCAGAAGAATATCTCTGCTGTGTACAGTTCCTTCTTTTTTGCGGGTACTCTTGCCAGGGCATATTTTGCCCTTTTAAGGTCAAACAGGCCTCCGGAGCGTTCTTCCGGCAGGACAAAGATAGCGCTTAAGCCATAGGTTGTTTCCGAGGTGACCCTTGCTGCCTCAGGCCAGGGGACGCTTATCTTTTTCAGGTGGAAGCCTTCCCTGTCCAGGGTTGCGCTGGAGCCCATGCCACCGGTCAGGGTTACAGAGGGACTGCTTTCAAGCCATTTGTCCAGCTTGTTTTTTCTGGCCTCTCTGTACTGATAGAGCCCTGACAGGAGCTCTTTTGCGTTTTTCAGCTTTTTGAGCTCATAGACACTGCCTTTATTATTATAGTCTATGATGCATGCTTTTATCCCTGAGAGCTCGTTCTTATTGCCGGCAGATACAGTTTTATCCAGCAATTGGAAGAAAGCTTCAGAATCTTCTGAAGGCATAAGGTCAGGAAAGAAGAAGGATGTTTCTTCGGTGGTGGTTATTAACCTCCACTTAAAGCCATAGGGCATTATAAGGCAGAAAAGCCTTATATCCTCAAATGACCAGCTGGAGGATTTGCCCATGCCTTCCCTGATGATTATGTCGGGCTTTTCTTCCCCGGCGGCAAAGGGCGGGGCGTCGGAATCCACAGGAGTAATCAGGGGTTCAGGGGATTTCTCCCTGTATAAGGCAAGGATAAGGGGTACAATAAAGGGAATAAGCAGGGCTCCCAATGCCCAGAGAAAAGGCTGAAGGCCTGCTTTCCAGGCATATCGGTAGGAGATAATTGCATTGGCTATGGTGGCAATGGCCATTATAAGCCCGAATACACCCATCAGATTCCCGGCTGTTTTATCTTTGACTGCCTTTTCTGAGACGCTCCCTATGCCTATAAAGCACAGAATTACAATGAGAGAGAGTACGATCAGCAATATGCGGGTTTTATTCATTACAGCCTCCTTGAGGTTCTTATGGGAACAGCTTAATCCTTTTATTTTGAATTTCAAGAGCAAGGGCAATTTTTTTTCAATATTTTTCTTTAGGGAAAGATACAGACATGTCCTGAAGATTGCCCAAAGGAAGACTTTAGATTTATTCTTAGTAAGAAAAATAAAGCATTGGCTGGGACAAAAGGCCCCGGACAGCCGGGGCCTTGAAGTTTAGAATATACAGGGTATGAATAGAATGCTTAAGTAGATTATTACCCATAAAGCAAAGCGCTTGTACAGGCTGCGGAACCCTATCGGATGGCCGCAGGTAAACAGGTCAAGAGAAACAATAAGAAAGTATACTATTGAGAACAGCAGCAGCCATTCATAATGGGGATAGGCAAGAGGGCTTTTCCTTATAATGAATATTGTCACAAGCCCGCCACTGAAACCTGAAAGGATTGAGGAAAAGTTATTCTCCATCATGATGGAGAATACAGAGCTTAATACATAGATAAGCCCTGCGACAAGAAGAAATAATATAATTTTATCACTTTTCAGAGATGATTTGAGATACCTGTTCAGTATCCAGTGGACTGATACAGTGTTGAAGATATACCATAAAAGCAGGACAAGGCAGAGAAGAACTCCCCTAAAAAGGTGGCGGACTGCCCAGAGCCGGCTTCTCTTTACCGGAAGGGCAAGCAGATTAAGGAGGGTATTGTTCTCTGCATCCTCGCTGATCATGCCTGATCCGAGCAGAAGTGCTGCAATAAAGGGAATTAACGGATAAATAACTGCAAGAGTACTCCTATAATAGACAATCCCTGTTAAATACAGAATGCTTGTCGGAAGATAGGCAATGCTTAGTATGATTATGGGAAGGAGCAATAAAAAGGCAATTATATATCTCAGACGCAGAAATTCCAGCCTGAAAAGGCTAAGTATCACATTGCTGTTCATTATTTTCCTCCTTTATTTCGAGACTTGATATGGAGCTGTATAATTCTGTGCATTCTCCCCTCTCCAGCTCATAATAGAAGATCTTGTCCTCCACTTCCATAAGCCCATTTTTCTCATGATATATAAATTCGCGAGTAAAGAGATTGTTCTGCATTGTCCAGTCCAGGTGAATAACAAAATTGCTGCTGATATCTTTGAAAATTCCCGTTTCCAGTTCCAGCAGCTTTAATTTTCTTTCATCAATAATAAGTGCCATGTATTTGCCATTCGGTGAAAATTTAGAAAATTCAGCTAAACTGGTGGAATCATGATAAAAAATATAGTTCTCCTTGCACCTTAGGGGAGACGGATAATAATATGTCTCCTCACCGCTTATAAGGTCCATTACCTTTATCTCCATATCCTTTTCGGGTTCCATATCAGGGATAAATTCTGCAAACAGTACTTTATCAGAATCTGCATGGAAAAGGTGGCCATGATCGACAGAGGTTTCACCATGATTGACAATCTTTTCCTCATTTATAAAGACCTCTTTTATATCGTAGCAGCTATGATCATCGCTATCAGCCAGCACGATGATGCTACTGTTGGCAGGGTTATAGTATATTCTGCCTCGCATCCCATTAAAGACATCTCTGGCTGAGTGTATGCCTTCATTTATGACTCTGCTTTCAAGGGCGGTATTAACAGTCATAATCTTATAGAATCCCTGTACGCCCACAGCAAGGATTACTGTATTATTATCAATCCAGTCAATTATACTTATAGAATTCCTTATTTCACCTGGATTCCAGGACAATTTTTCTTTTGGATTTTCTATGGATGCAAATTGAAGAATGATATTGTTTGAACCAAGCTCATGCTGATTCACAGCAAAGTATTTTGAATCAGGCGACCATTTTGAACCGTTATAAGAGAGTGTCCACCACCTGGGGTAAGCCCGGATAATCTTCTTGCCATCGGAATCAAATATGCCATCCTCGTGAGCGAAGTAATTGCCATCGGGTGAAAATTTAAGGCTGCTACCAGGAAATATGCCTATGTTTTTTGTGCCTTCTTTGCTTAAAAGCCAGAGATACATTAAACGGGTTTTTTCCAGGAAGGAAGGACGTGAACAGAAAATGGTAGCCTCTTTATTCCCGACAGCAGCAGGAAGGAAGATTTTCTCAGACATATCTTCCAGGGATAAGTTACTTATCATAGAATATGCGATCCATCCCGTGATAAGGACAAAGACAAAGCCGATAAGTAAAATCAGAGCTGATTTTTTGTAGTATGATTTTCTTGTAATGTCAGGATGAGATCCACTGTTCAAAATAATAAAGAAACAGCATAGCACAAGGATGATTACCAGAAAGCATATAGCATAGTTTGGCATATATGGTATGTAAAGAATGGGGTTGATCATCCTTGGCATTTTTATTAGTGCTGAAAAAATTATGAATGATATAAGACCTATCCCCATAGCCTGGCTCTGCGATTTTGCCCTGACGGCCAATACAGCGGCAATGCAGTATGCAGAAACAGCAATTGATATTATATACAAAATATTACCCTGCCATAAAATACGCCAGAGAAAAAACATGCATCTATATCTTCCCAGGAATGTGATAATCAGGAAAAAAACAACCGGGCCGACAATTACAGCAATAAGCCTGGTTATAAAACGTACAGCGAGAATGGATGAATGCTTTACAGGCATTGCATCCAGCCATGGCCTTATCCCGATCCGCCTGTCCCTTGCACGAATGCCTGAGGCAATGATTATGCCCCACAGAAGATGGATATATATTACTAAATCATCTACCATCAGCCAGGAACCCCACCCTCTGTGAGATGAATAATAACTGCCTGCCAGGATTAGTGTAAATACTGGCAGAAAGCCTGCAAGCAGCCATTTCAATGACTTAAAGTCATGCATGATTACAGCCTTTATCTGTTTGGTATTCATTATTCTTCTCCCCGGGATGTATCTCTTACGATCTCAAGGTATATGTCCTCAAGGCTGAAATCAACTGGGATTACTTTCTGTGTCAGGCTTTTCATTGATGACATGGATTGTTCTGAATAGCTTTTTATTATTGCAATTCCCTCTTTGTTCATGGGTTCCCAGCGTGCCATGCCCGGAATGTCGACTGTTTCCGGTGTGCTGTCATCAAAGATAAGCCTGAAGGCACACCAGTTATGATGGATGTCCTCCAGGGTATCTGAGAGTATTTCCCTGCCTTCCTGTATCATTACGATCCTGTCTGCTACCCGTTCAATGTCATCTACCTGGTGGGTTGAGAAAAGGACGGTACTTCCTTCTTCCGCAAGTATGCGTATGATGCTGTCAATGAATTCCCTTCTTGCCAGTGGGTCCAGTCCGCTGGTGGGATCATCCAGTACAAGGAGCCTGGGCTTGAATGCAAGGGCGCAGATAAGGGCAAGTTTGGCCTGCTCTCCCCTGCTTAATGCATATACAGGTTTGTCCTTTTTCAGGCTGAAGAGGCCAAGGAGCTCTTCTTCGAAGGCATCGCTCCATCCCGGCCTGAAGGCCTTCTGGAATTTCAACTGCTGTTTTACAGTAAATCTCGGCTCTCCTTTTGGGCTCTCCATTACAAAGCCTGTGTCTTTTTTCACTGCGACAGGATTCTGCTGAGGATCATGGCCCATTACAGATACCTGGCCTTTATCTCGCCTTAGGATACCCATGAGTATGTGAAGGGTGGTTGTTTTCCCGGCGCCGTTGGGGCCAAGCATACCTGTTATACTGCCTTCGGGGACAGAAAGGTTCAGTCCCCGGACAGCCTTAAGGCTTCCGTAATTTCTTTCAAGGTTTTTTACTTCAATTATATTATTGCTCATTTTTCCCCTCCTTTTTCTGCAGAATTAATTAATTCAATGATTTTTTCCTTAGTAATACCCAGTGACAGGGCCTGTATTACAGAATTCTTCAATTCCCTCGTTATTTTCTCCTGCCATTCCTTCTTTGCCTGACTGATGCCGCCATCTGTGATAAAGTAGCCTGTACCCTGCTCAGAATAGGCATACCCGAGATACTCAAGCTCACGGTATGCTTTGATGACAGTATTGGGATTGATGCGCAGGGATGAGGAGAGGTCACGTATCGAGGGCAGTCTTTCATTACTGGCTATGCTCCCCGCGGCTATACGGTAGATAATCTGGTCAATGAGCTGGCGGTACAGAGGCAGCTGGCTGTGGGGATTTAATTCAATTATCATATTCAGCCTCCTTTATTAATCGTATTACTGTTATAGTAAAATATAACAGTAATACAGTGTTTGTCAAGAGGAAAATCTATTTACTTAAATTTATTTTGATATATTTTCCTATTATGAGAACCTCTTTAATAGTAAGAACCCATGAAACCTGATCATAAAAAACCATTAATCCTGTTACTATTTTTATTATGTATTATAGCTTTATTATTAATATTCTTTAATTATAGAAAAAGAATAGAGGAAAGAGCTGGCAGATTATATCGGTATGCATCAGAGCTTTACCTGGGGCATTATCAGAATATAGAAGAAGAGATTGCTGTGATCTTTCCTGATAGGGAAAGGCAAGAGGAATCTCCTCTGGAATATAAACAGATTCTGAAAAAGAGAGAAAAGATATACAATGAAGTAAACCAGGTACTCATGGAGATCCATGGCAGATTCCCATCGACAGGCTATGGAGAAAGAGCCCTTTATAATACCGCTTATCTGAATTTCCGGAAAAATAATGTCAAGGCATGCATGAAGATACTCAGACGATACCTTGATCTATATGATGAGAGAGGGTTTTTTTATATACCCTGCATAAAGAATATTATATGTATTTATGTAATAACGGGAGAAAAGGAAAAGGCAAGGGAATTTCTGGATAAATATATTTCCAGGGATGGTTTATCTGGCGATTCCTATCCGGATATACTGCTTTTCCAGGCGGGTCTTTTATATTTAGAGGAAGATACCGGAAAGGCTTATGAAATCTTAAGGCTTATTGCAGATAAATCATCAGATAGCAGTCTAAGGGAGAAAGCCCTGGAATATATGCCTTCTGAGGTCAATACAGGAAAAGACGGTTCTAATATTATGAACGAGAAGCATATCAGGTCAGTATTTGAAGCTTTGCTTTTCGATGAGATAACAGACATAGAGGTCTTATTCAGTCCGAAATGAGAATTTTTCGAAAGGATAATCTGCTTTTTTTTGTTGGAGTGCTTGTAGCTGTTGCAGTCTTTTTAAAAAACTCATGGATATCCGAGGATGCATATATATTGTTCCGGAGCCTTGAGCAGCTGTTTGCCGGAAACGGTCCGGTCTGGAACCCCCATGAGAGGGTCCAGGTCTTCACAAGCCCTCTCTGGTATATCCTGCTTGCGGTCATCCGCATCTTTTCAGCAGACCATTTTTTAAATTCGATATTATTATCACTGGCATTATTCCTGACAGTTTTATTCATGTTAAGATCAATATTTAAGGATAATACAGCCTTTTTTCTATCAGTTTTATTATTATGCGCTTCCAATGGTTTTTTTGATTACACCAGCTCCGGACTGGAGAATATACTGGGTTATGCCGTAATTACCCTATTTATCTCCATGTATTTTTGTGTTTTTGACTGCAATTCAGATAAGCGAGACTTAGATATTCTGCTTTTATTGTCAGGATTGGTTATCCTTGTCAGGCACGACCTTGCCCTTCTGGTCCTGCCTTCGGCAGTTTATTCAGTAATTAGTAGATTCAGGTCATATTCTCGAAGGCATTGGGCTGTAATTATAATATTATCTTTTTTGCCCTTTTTTGCTTTTACTTTATTTTCTTTATTATATTATGGATTCCCTTTTCCCAATACTGCCTATGCAAAGCTTAATACAGGGATTGATAAAATAGAGATAATCAAACAGGGCCTTTGCTATTTTTATTCCTCCCTGTTACACGACAGTATTACTTTAGTTGTAATCTTTACTGCCATTGCTCTTTCGCTGTTTTCCCACCGGTGCATACACAACAGATATCTCGGATATGGAATCATCCTGAATCTCTTATATATAATATATGTAGGTGGAGACTTTATGCAGGGGAGGTTCTTTTCGAGAGTGTAAAATATTTTCTGTAAATTAAAAAAATAGTGTGTCTCCTGAGATCTTGGGTTATAAGATCTTTAAGAATTAAAAAGAAAGGAGACACACTATGAATTTACCTAAGGAGAATTTTAACCTATTTTTTGAACTGATGCAAGTATTAATTAAGGAGGATAATCAGGGCAAAGTAAAAATGTTTATGGAGAGGATGCTGAATATCTTAATGGAGCTTGAACGAGAGGACCATATTGGAGCTATACGCTACGAAAGGACACCCGAGAGGGATGGAAGCTGTAACGGCTTTAAAAACAGGCAAATAAAGACATCGAGGTTTGGATCATTGGATATAAAACACCCTCAGGTCCGTGGTTCATCGAGGCCATTTCACAGCGAATTATTTGAACATTATCAAAGAAGTGAGAAAGCTCTTTTAATTGCTTCTGCGGAGATGTATTATAAAGGGATCAGCACCAGGAAGATATGTAAATTATACAGGGATGTATTTGAGACTGAGATTAGTCCCCAGTTTGTAAGCAATGCAGCAAAAAAGCTTGATGAGCAGATAGATATCTGGAGGAATGAGCCAATTTCAGATGAGATTCCGATTCTTATTGTTGATGCCTTATATAAGAAATGCAGGGATAACAGCAGGGTATTAAGCAAAGGGGCAATAAATGTCTGTGGCATAGATAAAAATGGTTATCGTAGGTTTCTATGTTCAGAAATAGCTGATTGCGAGAGTTTTGAGAGCTACAGGGAAATATTTGTAAAATTGAAGACCCGCGGACTATCGGGAGTGAATTATGTAATATCGGACTCACACGAGGGCTTGAAGAAAGCAATAAATAGATATTTTGACGGTTCAGCATGGCAGAGATGCAGGGTCCACTTTATTAGAAATTATGCCAGAAGGATCAGTAACCGTAAAGATAGGTATAAAT
>CAYSKJ010000010.1:0-38328 GCA_964431655.1 uncultured bacterium
GTTCCCTGGCCAATAACACCTATTTTGCTTATTTTTCTTTCATTCATCTCTATTTCCTTCCTTATCCTTCATATCTTTTTATAACCAGAGAGCTGTTCTGCCCCCCGAACCCGAAAGAGTTGGAAAGTGCGCAGTTTATCTTATAATCCCTGGATCTGTTCGGCACATAATCAAGGTCGCATTCCGGGTCCCGGACCTCGTGATTTATTGTGGGATGCAGAAAATTATGGTTGATCTGCAGGACTGTGGCTATAAACTCAAAGGCCCCTGCGGCCCCGAGCATGTGTCCCACCATGCTTTTGGTGGAATTGACGGGGATTTTGTAGGCTTTTTGACCGAAAAGGTCCTTGATTGCTTTGGTTTCAATGGAATCATTGAAGGGTGTTGATGTGCCATGGGCATTTATATAATTTATATCCTCAAGTTCCAGGCCGGCATCCATTACCGCCCACTTCATGCATTTGCATGCCCCTTTGCCCTCAGGGTCGGGGGCTGTTATATGGTAGGCGTCGGCTGACATGCCGTAACCCAGGACTTCTGCATATATCCGGGCATTCCTTGCCTTTGCATGCTCAAGCTCTTCAAGAACTACTGCACCAGCACCCTCAGCAATAACAAAGCCTGACCTGTTTTTGTCAAAGGGTCTTGAGGCATGTTCCGGGGAATCATACAGCTTTTCGTCAGCCAGGGCATTAATTACATGAAATCCTGCCAGAGACAAGGGATTCAGAGCCGATTCACATGCTCCGCAGACAACCATGTCGGCATAGCCGTCCCTTATCATATGGAAGGAGTCGCCTATGGCAATAGTTCCTGTAGCGCAGGCCACTACAGGGGTTTTATTGGGCCCTGTTGCTCCTATTTTTATGGATATGTTTCCGGGTGCTTCATTGGCGACGATTTTGGGGACGTGGAAAGGGCCTACTGACTGCCAGCCCGATTCCAGCATTTTTTTATGGTCTTCAAGAAGGGTATTTACGCCCGCTATTCCAGACCCGTAAACTACACCGAGCCTGTCATGGTCATACTCTGATGCTTTCAGTCCGGAGTCCTCAAAGGCTCTCATGCCGTTTATGAGAGACATGGTGCAGAACCTGTCCAGCCTCTTTATCTCTTTTTTTGAGAGGTAGTCCTCAGGGCTGAAGTCCTTCACCTCCCCGCCAATCTTTACAGGAAGGTCGACTTCCTTTGAAAGGGAAAGATAATCCACGCCGGATACGCCTTCCTTCAGGTTCCTGAGGATCTTATCCTTTTCAGATCCAATGGGGGTGAATGCGTCAATACCGGTAACAACTACTCTTCTTTTCATTTATAACCTCCAGTCGTAATTAGATAACCCACCTCAGCAATGCTCCTGCTGCAGTCAGACCTGCCCCGAAGGAAGACAGGCATACCAGCTGGCCTTTCTTTAAGAGGCCTTCCTCCAACATCTCTCCAAGGCATATGGGTATGGAAGCGGAACTTGTATTTCCGAATTTTTCTATATTGGTATAGAATTTGGAAAAATCCACGCCCATCCTTTTTGAAGAGCTCTTTATTATCCTTATGTTTGCCTGATGTGGAATAAACCAGTCTACATCATCCTTTGTATAGGGAGACCTTTCAATGCAGTCCATGGACATGCTTTCCAGCGCTCCTACGGCAAATTCAAAGACAGGCTGTCCCTGCATCTCCAGGTATACTTCCTTGTTTTTGATGCTGTTTTCATTAAAGGGCTTATAGGTACCTCCTCCTATGGCGGTAATCATCTCCGTACCCGTGCCATCGGCATAGAGCTTTGTTGCCAGTATGCCCTCCTGCTCTTCATCCAGGGCATCCAGTATTACCGCTCCCGCCCCGTCTCCGAAAAGCACACAGGTATTGCGGTCATCCCAGTTGGTATAATGGCTGAGTATCTCGGTACCTATTACAAGTATCCTCTTGAAATTCCCCCCCCTTATAAAAGCATCCCCTATGCTCAGAGCGTACAGAAAGCCCGGGCATGCAGCTGTAAGGTCAAAGGCTGCTGCATTCACGGCCCCTATTCTGTTCTGCACATAGCATGCTGTGGAGGGGCACAGCCGGTCAAAGGATATGGTAGCTATTATAATAAGCTCGATGGACTTCGGGTCAATGCCCGCCCTCTGAATTGCCATATTGGCGGCGTTTGATGATATTTCGCTGGTGGTCTGTCCCTCTGCTATTATGCGCCGCTCTTTAATCCCTGTTCTTTTTATTATCCATTCATTGGTTGTATCAACCATTTTTTCAAGGTCAAAATTTGTAAGTACCTTCTCCGGTACGTAGTAACCGACTGACTTTATGCCAGCTCTTTTTCCAGACATATTCTAACTCCCGCCTGTTATGTTTTTTATTTTTTGTTTTGAGTTCTCATTCCATAATCCGAGGAATGATTCCTTTTCCTGGCCAAAGTATTCTTTGTCCCTCTGGTTTAGCTGATTGTATAATTTCTTTACTGCCATGACAGTTTGAGTGTCCTTGCTTAGAATGTCACTGCAGAACTCGCTGAGCTTTGATTCAAATTCGCTGTTTTCAAAAACAGCATTGGCAATCCCGAAAGAAAAGGCTTTTTCTGCATCCATAATACTGCCTTTGATGGTATATTCCAGCGCCCGGTTCAATCCTGCCCTTTTTGCAAGTTTGTAAAACCCGCCCCAACCGGGAATTATGCCTATATTGGTCTCAACAAGGCCTAATTTCGCCCTGTTTGACAGAACCATCAGATCACAGGATAATGCGAGCTCAAAACCCCCTCCCAGGGCATAGCCCTGTATGGCGGCAATGCTTATTGCAGGGATATTGCTGAGTTTGTCAAAGACAGTATTGCCTTTGTCTATGAATGAACCTATGATCTGCCTGTCGGCATCAGCATATTCTGAAATTGCAGCCCCGAGGGAAAAAGCCTTTCTGTTCCCCTTAAGGATTAAAATGGCTGTTTCTTTATAATCAATGCTGTCCAGCAAAGAATCAATATCATCCATGAGAGACATGCTTATATAGTTCTTACCGGCCAGCTGTGTTTTTATTTCTATAGTGGTTATTTTGCCGTCTTTATGCACAGCAAGGTTTTGATAGTTCTCCATACAAGACTCCGGGATAGGAAGGGGGAATCATCCCCCCCTATTTTTTTCAGGATTTTTTTTCTTGGATATAGTTAACGAAATCTTTTACAGTAACCAGTTTATTAAGGTCTTCCCTCTTGATCTCCACATCCCACTTTTCCTTGACATCCATTCCCAGATCCATTACATCCAGGGAATCAGCGCCCAGGTCCTGCAGTGTCGTGCTTTCTGTTATCTCTGATTCATCTTTTTCAAACTGGTCTGCAAGCAGTGCAACAAATTCCTTAAAAATCTCTGCCATTTAATCTTCCTCCTGTTTTTTATTTTTAGGTTAATAAATACATAATTTTTTAACAAATAATATTTTTATAAAACCTGATGTCAATATTAATATTTTTTTCTATTGGTCAAGACTTTTTTAAAGCAATAATATCAATTATATAATTTAAATTATTATATAAAGTCAATCATTTACCCTAAAATTTTTATCCCTGAAAGAATATCTATGTTTAATATCCCTCATCTTTTCTTTTTCCCTGGATTCATTTTTTGAGCCTTTTGTAAAACCATGCCCATAGGTTGTTTAAGAAATTTTTAATGATGCGGTGATAGACTTCGGATAAAAAAGTTATGGCCAAAACTGCCTGGGCCTGAATAAATCCGATTTGGCTGTTTTTAGATTTTCCTGAAAATGCTTGATATCAATTTTTGATTTTAGTATAGTAAGGTGTACAAAGGATAAAGTGGTCTTAATAGCAGATACAGGATATGCTGTTTATGCATGTTTCCGAATTATAAAAATATATATCTATTTATTACGGATATTTATAGATGTAAGATTTATATTGTAAAGCATAAACTTTTTATTTTAATGTATAAGTGTTATGCACTGACGGGTTCATATATTTAATTATTTAATATATTAAAATTTTAGGATAGCGTGATGGAAGACGATAAATTTTATACAACTCAGGAGATAGCTGACCTGGTCGGGGTCAGTAAGAGTACAATACTAAACTGGCTCAAAGACGAAAAAATTCCCATGCCCCAGCGCAATCTGCAGGGATGGCGGCTTTTTTCCAAGGCTGACCTTACCCGGATAAGGGATCTTATGGGGATATTCTCCACCAACGGGCAGTGTAATATCATCACTCTCACCAACCAGAAAGGTGGTTGCGGCAAGACTACCACCAGCATTAACCTCAGCGCATATTTTGCCATGGAGAACTACAAGGTGCTTTTGATAGACATGGATGCCCAGGCCCATGCAACAAAAACCTTTGCTGAGGACTTCTTCTCCATCAAAAAGACCATATTCAATGTGCTGGTAAACCAGGTAAGCCTCGAGGAAATAATTATCGGCACAAATATACCAAATCTGTTTATTGCTCCCTCCAATATAACCCTTGCCACTGTTGAGCCCCACCTTTACACCAATCCTGACGGCTTTTTCAGGCTCAATATTGCGGTGGAAAAGCTCATTAAAAACAGCAAATACCAGTTTGATTTTATACTGATTGATACCCCCCCGACCCTGGGCATGGCTACACATAATGCCCTTATAGCTTCAAAATATGTTCTCATCCCAATTGAGTCCTCCTATTTTGCCCTGGAAGGCACAGAGGACCTGCTTGACACTGTCCAGCGGGTTAAAGCCCGGGCAAACCCTGATCTTAGCATTCTCGGGGCTGTCATCACCCTTCATGATCATCAGACTATTCTGGCCAACGATGTGAAGAAAAAGCTTGAGATACGTTTCGGCTCAAAGCTTATGAACACCTGCATAAGGAAGAACGTCAGACTTAAGGAAGCGCCTGCATCGGGCGAATCCATATTCACCTATGCAGAAAAGTCATCGGGCTCTAATGACTATAAAGCCCTTGCAATAGAAATACTCCAGAAACTGAAGGAAGATAAATGAAAAAGAAAGGGCTTCCAAAGGAATACATCAGCAATACCAGTGCTTTCATCGAACATCCCTCCGAGATGATACCCATCAAGGACGGCTTTTTCACCTATCTTGACATCCACAGGATTAAAATACCCATGGAACAGGTTAGAAAACACTTTGACGAACAGGGGATGGATGAGCTGATACAGTCCATAAAGGCAAACGGGCTTATTCATCCGGTAGTTGTCCGCGAAGAGAACAAAAGCATATACCTGGTTTCAGGGGAGAGAAGGCTGAGGGCCTGCATAAACCTTGATTTTGAGCAGATTCCGGCTATATTTACGGATAAGAACCCCGATATCATATCCCTCATTGAAAACCTCCAGAGAGAAGATCTTACTCCCTTTGAGGAGGCCTCTGCATACCACAACCTCAAAATGAAATTCCGGGTTACCCTTTCTGACCTTTCAAGGATAGTTGGAAAGGATTATAAGTATGTAAGCCGTATAATGAAGCTTGTTGAACTTCCTGATTCCATAAAGAATGAATTCGTGACGTCACGAATTTCAAAAGAGCTTCTTATAAGGATATCCCAGATTAATGACAAGCAGGAACAGCTCAGGATATGGAATATTCTTAAAACCGGTGAATTTACCGTCAAGGAGGCAAAAAAGATACTCAGGACAAGGAGGGTAAAGCCAGACAGGCGCTTCAGCATACCTAAACTGCATAAGTATATAAATACAATATATGATGAAATTGAGAAGATACCTGACCATGAACCCATATCGGACATAAATGAAGTGGAGCAGATTATACTCACCCTTGAAAAAGCCCTTTCAAAGCTGAAAGGATCCATATCGCGCAAGGGAGAAGAAATAAAATCGGATATTGAGATAAACAATTCAGATTACGGGGTAAATTAAATCAGATTATGAGTTATTTTTATTTGGTTTCCGGGATAAGACTAATCGATTTTCCAGATAAGGAAATTAGCTTTCTGAGGTAAATTTATTGATGATTTATGCGAATATTATGGTAATCACAAGAATCAGTAATATATATTTAACATTCTATTAACAAATATTTAACATATTTAAACAGGACGGGAAAAAAGGATTTGGAACCTGATAACAGCAGATATATGATATCCAAGGATGAGATGAATCTCATAGAATTTCCCTTCGCCCTCCTTGCTAACCGCCATCCTGTAAACAGCTCCAAGACCCTTACTTTCAGCGATGAAATCAGAGGCCCTATGAATGCTAAAATAATCAGGGAGTGGATCGTAACCGGTTCCGATATCCACGGGCTTCCCCTTAGCATGGATGAAGAGCTTCTCCTGGGCATCCTTTACCTTGGACATCTGTCAAAGTTTGACGGTCCGGAGGTTTATTTCATTAAAAAACAGGTGCTTGATGTGCTTAAATGGGGTACCAACAAGCAGTATTACAACAGGCTTGAAATGGGACTGGCAAGGCTTAAGGGCGTTTCCATATTTGCCAGCAATGCCTTCTGGGATAACTCTACAAAAAGCTATACAACCGTCGGTTTCGGCATTATAAGCGATTTTCTGCTTAAAAATGACGGAAAGGGAAGAAAAAGCAATAGCATGAGCAGGGAAGACATGTCCATGGTAACCCTTGACAAATATATATACCGGAGCATAAGAAGCGGGTATATAAAGACTCTTGATTTCAGCTTCTGGGTTGATCTTGAGACCTCGGTTTCAAAAAGGCTTTTCAGGTACCTGGATAAGAAATTCTACAGGGACAACTGTTTTGAAATAAATCTGGACAAGCTCTGTCATGAAAAACTAGGACTGAGCCGAAGCATTATGTACAGGTCAAGTATGATGCAGAAGATTGAATCAGCGGTCAATGAGCTGATAAAGAAAGGCTATCTAAAAAAATACAATCTGAAGGGGAATATTATACAGTTTATCAGGGATGGTGCTTTCTGCAAAAATATTGTTAAACCCGATATACAGAGGGATTTCTTTGAAAACTCCTCCATAATAGGGGAATTGAAAGCCCTCGGTTTTGATGATAATTCCTGTTTCAGTCTGTTAAAAGTCAGTGCAGAGAGGCTCAGGTCTGCTTTGAACATATACTATGCAGAAAAAAACAAGAGGTTTGAAAACGGAAAAGAGGCGATAGACAATCCAGTAGGCTATATCCGAAGGGTTTTTGACAATATGGACAGCCGGTTAAAGATTAGTCCTGAAAAGCCGGTAATGCCAGCGGAATCAGGGAGCAACAGCCCTGATATCGGCGAGGATGAGGAAATAAAGGCGGTTTCAATATGGGACAGCATTCAGGATATTCTTATCAGGCATGACCGGGAAGCGGACAGCCCGGATATAACCCAGTGGCTCAACCCTCTTGAGGCAAAAAGGTTCTCTAATGGTACCCTTTATTTAAAGGTTCCCAATGATGTTTATAAAAGATATATAGAAACTACCTACCTTAGCAGTATCTTTAAAGCTCTCAGATCCATAGACAGCCGTTATTCGATACAGCTTGTGACATAACTGCCATAAAATTCTATTACCTGCTGAAAAACAGGCAGGAGCCATTCAAATAAAATTTCTTTTTAATAGGACGGGGAATCTTTATACACTTATATATTCGGATTCTATCTCATGGCCCTTTTTCAGTGTATAGAGAAAATATCCGGGATTGCTGCCCCTGGCTGTGGATCCGGGATTATACTGGGTAAATTGCGGGTTTTTGCATGAAATGATATAATATTTATGAATATGTCCTGAGAGGACGTATTTTATATGGTTCTTTCCAATAAAGTCCAATATATCCTTTTCATTTCGCAAGCGATGGAAAAATACGTCTCTTATTCCTCCAGGAGCCAGGAGGGAGTGATGGATAATAAGAAATACCGGCATATCCTTCTTGTTTTTGTTGAGGAAATCCTGGGCCAGTCCTATCTCTGCGGGGTCTGCATAGCCCGAGGCATCAAAGAATAGTGGATTGAAACGGGATGTATTTATGGATACAAAAATTGCCTGGTCTTCAAAAATTCGTATTTTGGGGTAAGGATAACTGATAAAATCGTCTTTTGAGGTAAAAAAACTGTGAAATAAATCGTTTTTTGAGGTAAGGTATGTATATTGGTCATGATTACCAGGAATAATAAATAACTTCTTTTTATCTATGAAGTTATATATTATTTCCCTTGCCCGCAGAAATTCATGTTTCAGAGAAATTGCGGTAATATCACCTGAAAACACTATATAATCCACACCGCGGGCTTTTATATCCCTTAAGACATTCAGAAGATTTCTTTCAGCATTAATCAGCTGGTATCTTCTCCTAAGATAGAGATTCAGGAATCCGGCAATCCTCTTGGAGAACAAACCGGGTATTATGCCGGGGCTGAAGGGGGCTGTAATATGGCTGTCGCTGAAATGTGCTATCTGCATGAATTAATGGGCATTCCGGCTTTATTTTACATTTATAAGAAATAAGGGCACTTTTACAGTGGTCTGTTTGTCATAGAAAAGCTCTACAGTAATCTCGCCCGCCTGTCTGCTGTATTTTTCCTGAAGGGGCAGCAGGACGTCTATGGAGTGCCTTGAAAGCATATCCTCCCCGTTATAGCTGAAGGAAAGCTCTTCAAGGTCGGAATATACTCGTTTTATCCTGAACTTGTCATTGTTAGATGTATTTAAAAATATCTTCCTTCTGATGCCGGATTCAACTGCAGGCTGGGTTTTTTCAGCATTTATGTGTATGTTTATTGTCTCGGGATAGGCAGTTATATAGCTTTTCAGGGCCAGGTAAAGGCTTAGATCAAAACTTTCAATACCTTCATCATCTGTCCTTACCAGAAAATTATAGTTTGCCCTTCTTGCTTCCTTCATATCTTCAGCAATCTTTTTATAAGAGGTTTTAATGTCTATTCTCCATGCCGATTTCATGTTTTGAAGAACATCTGTGCCCGTTGCAGGTCTTTGGCCGGGAGATCCCCCGGCAGAAACCCCGAGAATTTCCGATGGATTGCTGACAGGCTTATAGGTTATTTCAAATTTATTTGCTTTATCCTCTGCGCTGATTATTTTCAGGTCTTTATTTGAATAGGATATAAGAAAGTATGTTTCCATTATCAGTTCGCTGTCTATGTATACATTTACAAATTTCTTTTCATTGGGGTAAATGATATTATCATGAATAACGTTTATTTGTACGCTTAGCCTTAAATTTCTTACATGTGGGGAATTGGTGGTTACAAGAAGGCTTCTTGTAACTGTCTTATCGCTTTTTGAAATATTAATTTTAAGCTCTGCTTTTCCTGCCTGACCAGGCGGGATTAATCTGTCAAACTTTGTGACAGAACAGCCTCATGTAGGGCGGGCATTCAGAATTTCAAGGGTCTCGTCGCCGATATTCCTGATTTCAAATACATGGACCAGTACCGGCTCATACTTGAAATTGCTGTATACAGCCTTCTCCTGTTCAACATAAGGTTTGGGCTGGGCATATATCCAGCAGGAAATGAGAATAATAAAAATGGCAGCCAGAAAATTCTTCATATTCAACAACTCTTTATATTTTCTTGATTATATAATTAATTTAAAATATAAATCCTGTCAATGAATAATTCACATAAAGAATTTTTTATATCCCTGATGCGCCGGGATGATAAAATCCTTCTTGCCTACCCCTCATGCAGGAAAATCGCTGCATTTACGGATATTTACAGCAATTCCAGGATAATTGAATCAGAGGACAATTATATTTTTGTAATTGAATCCCCTGAAAACAGCATATTTATTAACCCTTACCTTAAGCCCGATGGAATTATTGACAATCCAGCCATAAACCGGGAAATAATAAATAAAAGGGTGAAGCTTTTCCGCTTCCAGGAATTTGATTATGGCAGAACAGAGCTTTTTTATGGCGGGGCTGAACATATTTTTTCCCTGTGCATAAACAAGTCAACCTCGGAGGTATCCCTTCTGCATAACAATTATGAGATGGATATGGGAAAGGATTCCTTTATCCTGAAGTTTTCAGCAGGGTCTTTGGAGCCTTTCCTCAAATGCTTCCCCTGCGGAAGGAACAACCGGGGCATATTTGAACTGAACTATTTAAACGGCTTATACCGGGACAGGTACAGTCACAAGATCATAACTGCAGGAAAGGACGCTGGCTTTAGAACGATGAGCTGTCCTTCCCTGTTCTTCTGCGAGTTATATGAGAGGCTTCAGACCAGGGACAGGGCAGAGGATTATTTCAACACCCTGGTCTTCTCTGAAAAATCGCTGTTTCAAAAGATACGATCTCTGAAATACTGAATAATTACAGCAAAATATGAACCTGAAGCTGAAAATACCCTATAAAAGTGCATTTTTTTAAAAAAATAGCCTATAATGTGCATTTTTAGTGTATTTTTCTCTTGATAATGAAAATTATTTGTTCTATTAATAATTACAAAAGTACCAAAACATACGAAAGGAGTAGAAAATGAACAAAGCAGATTTAATTGCAAAGGTTGCAGCAAAATCAGGCCTTACCAAGAAAGACAGCGAGATTGCAGTAAATGGTGTAATGGATTCCCTCAAGGAAGCCTTAAAGAATGATGACAAAATTCAGCTTATCGGTTTTGGAACATTCAAGGTTGTTCAGAGGAAAGCAAGGAAAGGCATGAACATTCAGACAAAGAAACCCATAACCATCCCTGCAAAGAAAGCCGTCAGGTTTGTTCCTGGCAAGACACTCAAAGACATCGTAAACAAATAAGTTTACTCTGTAGGTCAAAAGGGGATAGCTCAGGCTATCCCCTTTTTTTATGCAGTATCATAATATAGGGTATAGCGCTAAGTATGGAAATAAGGGCGAGAAAATAGGCTGTAATATGGATTATCAGCTGTAGGCTGGGAATATGAATATAGAGGATTGCAGCCCTTGCAAATAGGACAGCTATTAAAAGTATGCACTGAAGTACGGTCTTTATCTTGCCAAAAACCTTGGCCTGGGGATTCAGGGATAAGTAGCTGATAAGAGGCCTTATTATTATATTAATGCTTATTTCCCTCATCGTGAGTATAAAAAGTACAGCTGCGGGTATCCAGCCTTCAAAGAAAAGGGCCGAGAAGGCTGTTATGTAGAAAGCAACATCGGCAATGGGGTCCAGCAGTTTGCCCGTTATGGTAATCTGGTTCCTGGCCCTTGCTATATGTCCGTCCATTATATCAGAATAAATTGCGATTATAACCAGAAGAAGGCAAAGCCCTGATGAAACAGCCGTATTTTCTATAAATACAAAGAATGCAAAAAGAGGCGATAATAAAAGCCTCAAGGTTGTAAGCTTTATCGGCAGATTCAAGGGAGATTCATTAATCCTTTCTTTTTTTATCCTTTGCCAGTGATAATAATGGACAACAGAAAATAAATCTATAAAATTGTTGGAATGAACATGCTCAATATAAAGGACAATATTCCAAACACCTTAACACTGTTGAGAATAATAATGCTTCCCATGTTTATCATTCTCCTGGTTTATAACCATGTCCACCTGGCCCTTCTGACTTTTTTTTTTGCGTCCCTCACAGATATACTGGACGGGTATTTTGCGAGGATTCTCAACCAGAAAACAGAACTGGGCTCCTATCTGGACCCCATAGCGGACAAGATCCTGATCAACTCTTCCCTTATCGTCTTTTCCACCATGGATATCAACAGTGCAAGCGGTATAATCCCCCTGTGGTATACCATAATAGTAATCAGCAGGGACATCATAATTATTTTTGGCTACTTTGTCGTCTTTTTCATAGCCGGCAAGGTAAAGGTTGTGCCGAGCAGGGAAGGCAAGGCCACATCCTTCCTCAATGTTTTTGTTATAGGGCTGGTCCTTGTATTTTTGAGCCTGGGTCTCAGTCAGCCCTATTTTGACAAAATTAAATATTTACTGTATTTTGTCTCAGTTATAACAGTTATCAGCGGTTTAAAATACATATTGCAGGGGATAAACCTCATAAATGCAGGCCAGGACCATATATCTGATTAGTCCATACCCCGAAAGACAGCTATGGAAAAAGAAGAAAAGCATATTCAAGCTGCCCCCTTTCAGTCTTTTCCTGCTTAAGGCATTAACCCCTCCCAGGTATGAAATACTGCTTATAGATGAATCCCAGGAGGATATTGATTTTACTTCTATAAATAATTCCATAGTATGCATATCCATAATGACATCCAATGCCGGCAGGGGTTACGAGACAGCCGATATTCTAAAAAAAAATGGCAATATTATAATATTCGGAGGTATTCACTCCTCGGCCCTTCCCCGGGAGGCAGTGAAGCATGCCGATTCCGTATGCATAGGAGAAGTGGAGAATGTATGGATAGGCCTTCTTAATGATATAGCCAAGAACCGGCTCAAAAGGGTTTACCACAGCCGTCAGAGGCCATACAGCAGTGATGTTCCCGCCGTAAGCTATATTAAAGGGTCATATCTGGTAAAAAACCTGATATCCATTACCAGGGGATGCCCCTATAACTGTGATTTCTGCAGTGTGAGCAGGTTTTTCGGAACAAAATACCGGAAACGTCCTCTTTCCTCAGCCTTCTATGATTTTGCCCTCAGGGGTTTCGGCATGTTTATAGTGCTGGATGACAACCTTACCATTGACAGGGACTATTTCCTCGCTTTGTGCAGGCTTATCAGGAAGCTGGGAATCCGTTGGGTGGGGCAGGCATCCATCGGTGCGCTCAATGATGAAGAAACGGTAAAAGCAATGAAGTCCTGCGGTTGTTCAGCGCTTTTAATAGGTATTGAAAGTGTTTCTGACCTGGATGGCAGGGCCTATTTAAAGCACAAATCCGCGGGAACAGCCGAGGATGTGATCAAAAAGGTTCATGACAGCGGTATTCTTATTCATGGCAGTTTTATCTTCGGCTTTGACAAGGATAGCGTGGAATCCTTTAAAAATACCTATTTGTTCTGCATAGAAAACAGGATTGAAACGGCAAATTTCAGCATACTTGTCCCCTATCCACAGACCAGGGTGCTCAGGGAGATGGTTGAGAAAGGAAGGATGCGGAGCTTTCATGACTGGGACAGCTTTGACAGGCTTGCCCTTACCTTCCGTATGAAATCCCTTGAGGAAGATGTTCTGAAAAAGTGCATAATACGCCTGTATAAAGACTTCTACAGCCTGAGAAACATACTGGGCAAAATACCCCTGAAAAGCCTTTATGTTTTTCTGCTTTACATTTCCTACACCTTTTATTACCGCAAGGGCATAAAGAAATACGAGGAGATATACAGCAGGGACAGCTGTGATATGGCAGGCTCCGGAGGGAACAAGTAAGATTTCAGGCTGTATAATAGATTGCATTTACATCTTTTTATCTTATTTTAATATGGATTTATAATAAAAGCCAGGCTATACTGGCATGTGAATATAATTATTATAACGGGAGATTTTTTATGGTTAAATGTTTTTTATCTATGATGTGTGCCGTTTCACTGCTCGTCTTATGCTCCTGTGCTCCCGAAACCATTCTGGGAATTGATGACTATTATTCTCAGGGCAGGGCCTTTGAAGAGAAGGGTGACATAAAAAATGCCAGGAAGGCCTACGAGAATCTGCTGAAATACTACCCGAGGTCTCCCTATACCAAGGAAGTAATGCTCAAGACCGCCCAGTTCAAGTATCAGCAGGAGGATTATGTAGAAGCCCTTGCTGATTTTCTGATATACCAGAAATACTATGAAAGTTATGATGAGTCAGAATATATACAGTATATGACAGCAAACTGCTATTTTTATGCCAGGCTTCCCCATGACAGGGATCAGACCTTTATGAACAATGCCTTATCCGGGTTCCAGGCCCTGATTTATAACTATCCCGACAGCGGGTACCTGCCCGATGCCATAGAAAAAATCAGGATAATCAACGGAGAAAAGGCCCGGGCAGAGATGGATGTTGCAGTGCAGTACTACAAGACAAGGGCATATACTGCCTCAAGGGAAAGGCTTCTATACCTCCTGGAAAATTATCCCGGCCACGGTTTTGAGGAAGAGGCCTATTACCGTCTCGCCATGATATTTCAGAGATTCGACAAACAGGAAGATTATGAGAAATATTATAATCTGCTGAAAGAGAGCTATCCGGATTCAAAGTATCTGGGCAGAATGGACTGACCGATTTATTTCCTCATGGTAAAACGGCCTATGAAGGTGCCGTTTTCCTGAATTTCAAAATACTTTGTTATTATATCCCCTTTTACTGTTCCTGTATTGTGTATGGTTACCTTGCTGCTGCAGAGGACATCTCCCTCCAGTTCACCATGCACATAGATATTGCAGGCTTTGACGAGACCGTGCACTGACCCTGAAGGCCCGATTATAACGTCACCGTCAGAATGAATGCTGGATTCAAAATAGCCGTCGATCCTTACACTGCCCGGGCAGTAAAGGGTTTTATCCTTCAGGGAGGTATTTTTCGACATAATGGCAAGGATAGGCATATTGTTCTTATTATTGTTCAATGCTCAAAAGCCTCTGGTATATCTTATCAAAATCATCTTTGGAATAATAGTCTATCCTTATATATCCCTTGCCGTCTCTTGAACTGCTGATTGATACCCTGGTATTCAGTGCGTTGACAAGCTGTTGTTCAATATTCTTAAGGTTGGGGTCCTTTGGATTTTTCTGAAGCTTTTTCTGCCTGGCCATGTCCTTGATAAGCTTTTCAAGCTGGTTTACTGACAGTCTGGATTTTATTGTGTGATTAAATACCTCTATCATTCTTGCCTCCTCAGAAAGGGATAGCAAAGCCCTGCAATGTCCCATGGATATATCTCCCCGGTTAAGGGATTCCTTGATGACTTCCGGTAGCTTGAGCAGTCTTATATGGTTTGTTATATTGCTTCTGTCAATATTAAGCCTCTGGGAGAGTTCATTGTGCGTTATATTCAGTTTTTCAACTATTGATTTGAAACTGTATGCCTTTTCCAGCGGAGTGAGGTCATCCCTCTGTATGTTTTCTATGAGGCTGACTATCATGAACTGCTGTTCATTGTAGTCCCTTATCAGGGCAGGTATCTTTGAAAGACCTGCCATCCTGGCAGCAAGAAACCTTCTTTCCCCGGCTATTATATAATAATCATCCCCTTTCCTTGAAAGCAGGATTGGCTGGATTACTCCATTGGCCTTGATTGATTCAGATAGCTCGTTTAATAGCTCTTCCCGGAATATTTTTCTGGGCTGGTAAGGATTGGACCTGATGACGGATATGTCAACAAGCTGGACCTGGCTGCTGTCTTTTTTGCTGTCGGGATAGTCTCCGAGAAGCGAAGCCAATCCCTTTCCTAAACCTTTTCTGGGGCTTGTCATAAGCAAACTATTTCCTCTGCTAATTTTAAGTATTGTTCGGAACATACGGACCTGATATCATAAAGCATGATTGGTTTGCCGTGGCTCGGGGATTCCCCCAGGCGTATGCTTCGTGATATGGTGGTATTGAATATATATTTTCCGAAGTATTTTTTTGCTTCCTCCAATACCTGGTTTGACAGATTCGTCCTCTTGTCATGCATGGTCATGAGGATGCCCTTTATCTTCAGATCGGGGTTGAAGTTCTTTTTTATGATATCTATGGTGGTCAGGAGCTGGGCAACCCCTTCCATGGAGAAAAACTCGCACTGAACAGGTATTATGACGCTGTTGGCGAAAACAAGGGAATTCAGGGTAAGAAGGCTTAAGGAGGGCGGGCAGTCAATCAGGCAGTAATCAAAATTTTCTGAAAAATCCTTCAGATAGCTTTTGAGTATGTATTCCCTGTTATCATAATCGGAGAACTCAGTATCAAAACCGGCCAGGTCCATGGTAGCGGGAATTATGTGAAGGCAGTCCAGGTGTTTTTTTATGACGGCTTTTTCAACCGGCACCTTTTTTGCGATAATATCGTAGACATCGTGGGTAAGCGAGTTTTTATCAATGCCAAGCCCGCTGGTCGTATTTCCCTGGGGGTCAAAGTCAATTACAAGAACCCTTTTCTCAAAACTGGCAAGGGATGTGCCTAGGTTTATTGCAGTTGTGGTCTTGCCTACCCCGCCTTTCTGATTTGCTACCGCTATTATTTCAGTCATTACCCATACCTGTAAATTTCTGGTTTCATATGAAACATGTACAGTATATTAAAATTGAAAAGTTTGCAACAGAATATTCATTGATAATCAATCGGTTTCACCTGCAATATCCTCATAAAATATCTTCTTTATGGTGTCAAGATGATTATAATGGCTGAGTATGTACTGCAGTTTTACATAGGCTGCTTCTGTTGTTATGTTCCTGCCGTTTATTGCTCCGCTTTCAACAGCCTGGCGCCCGGTCTCATAGGATACAGGGTTGATGGTGCCGTGTATGCATTGGGAGGTAAGCACTGAAGGGATATTCCTCTTTGACAGCTCTGCAATGAAATCGGAGAACATGCCGCCGTAATTCGGCAGGGTTCCGGAACCGAAGGCCTCAATTATAATGCCGTCCAGTTCCATGCTGAGTATATTATCAAGGAATCTTCGGTCAAAATTCGGGTGGACCTTCAGAATGGGTATATTGGAGAGCCTTATATTGTCTATGAAAAGCGGTTCCTTCTGTTTTTTGTGGGCTTTGCGGACCAGACTGCTCCACTCAATGTCTATGCCTATGATGGCAAGCGCTGGGAAATTAGGGGATACAAAGGCATCATACCTGATGCTGCTTGCCTTTGCTGTCCTGTTAGCCCGGAGAAGCTCATTGCTGAAACATACAGCAGTTTCTCTTATGCCCGAGGCAGCAAACTCAATGCTGTTTATTATATTGTTCCTTGCATCATTGCGCCTCTCGGAAAGGGGTTTCTGGGAGCCGGTAAAGATGATCGGCTTATTGAGATTCTTCATTATGAAGGAAAGGGCAGTTGCTGTGTATACCATCGTGTCGGTTCCGTGCATTATGACAAAACCGTCATATCCGGCATAAAGCTCGTATATTTTATATGCTATGCTGTTCCATTGATCTATCCCGATCATACAGCTGTCCGTATTGAAAAGGTTTACCCAGCCTATCTCTGCAATCTGGTTTATTTCGGGGATTATACTAAGAAGCATATCCGGGTCATTGCATGGCACATTGGTCTGTTTTTCCCTGATCATCCCTATGGTTCCGCCGGTAAAGATAATGGCTACCCTTTTCATCTGCCCCTCCGCTGTCATATTGGAAGAAATTTGATATAGGGTATTCTATTAGTATATTGATAAATGCAAAGAAAATATTTGTATAAAACCAATTAAGCTGGTATAAATCTGTATAACGATATAAATTTATCCATTATCGGGGGTGGCATTATGAAAAGATTGAATATCATCATTTTCTGCCTGATATTCGTGTTTTGCCTTGAGAGTAATGGCCAGAACAGCATTGATATCCTCAGATTTGATTTATCCAGGTTCCCCAGCGTCAGGGTAGTATGCCTGCCTTACAGCAAGGGTGCGGAGCCCTCCACCTACCTTAGCGGATCAAGCTATGAAATTACAGAAAACGGCCAGTATAAACCGTCCTCTGTCGACATCAGTCCCCTGGCCAGCAGGCTTTCCTATAATTATATAATGGTCATTGATAATTCAGGAAGCACAAAGCCCTATCACAATTCCATACAGGAATCCATAGGCATTATCCTTGATACCGCAGGGGCTTTGGACAAAGTGGCCCTGTTCATCTTTGATTCCGCAACAAAAAAACTCGCCGACCTTACCACAGACAGGGATATTATTAGGGATACTGCCAGCGGGATCAAGTATGACGGTAGCTATACCTATATTTATGATGCCTTGTTTGAGATATCCAATTTTCTGATTTCCAACCGGGCGGATATGAATATTATTTTATTCTTTACCGACGGTATTGATACGGGTAGCATGGTTCAGCCCAATACAGTCATTGACAAACTGGCCGGAGAAAATATAAAGTTCATGAACCTCGGGTTCGGTAATGACAGGAGACTCGGAAGTCTGGAAAGGATCTCAAAGATTACTGGTTTTGAATCCTTCCGTATAGGTTCACAAAAAGAAACCTCCGATATCAGGGATTTTCTCATGGAGAGAATGGACAGCCAGGTCATGGTTTCCTTTGAAAGTGCCCTGAAGTCCATACCTGACAGGGACTATTTCGTCTCCCTGCGTTTCAGCTCAAACGGGGCAACGGCGGTGAGCTCCTTCAGCACAGCTAATATACTCCCTATTCAGAATTACATAATCTCCCTTTCCAGCCCCGGGAGAAAGGAAATTCCCGCAGTGGGGAAAAGCAGTTCATTTTTTGGCAACAACAGCCTTATTATAGCTGCCATCATTCTGACCTGCGGTATGATAGCCTTTGCCCTTATAAGAAGACAGAAGCAGAGAGCCCTTCCCGGTGCGGCCTACTATGAGCCCAGGGAGGTGCAGGAAAGCTCCATGGATGAATTCGATGACCATACCGTGGTTCTGGAGGATATCCCTGACCTTACAGAGGAAGAGCTGGAAGAGGAAGAGTTTGATGATGAGATTCTCAGCAATACCATTGTTATGAGCGAGGAACCAGTGATAATCATTAAACAGGGCTCATCAAGGAAGATTACCTATGACCTCGGGGGTAAGGATAATTTTACCATTGGCAGGGCAGAGGGCAATTCCATAGTCCTTGCCAACAGGAGTGTTTCTTCCAAGCACTGCATAATAAGGAAGATAGGGGGTGCCTTTGTTATATACGACCTGAAAAGCACCAATGGCACCTTTGTTAACGGGCAGAGAATTAAAAAAGCCCTCCTCAAGCCGGGCGACACCATACACATCGGTGAAACCATCCTTGATTTTCAGCTTAGAAGGAAATAATGACCGGCATCGCATAAAAAACAATCATAATAAGGAGCAGGAATATCTATGGAAGATATTGTAGATGTAATTGTAATCGGAGCAGGCCTCTCTGGCATATCCTGCGCCATTGAGCTTAAAAAGGCCGGGCTGGAGGTAATAGTCCTGGAGAGGGGAGATTTTCCGGGTTCAAAGAACAGCTTCGGGGGCATTCTTTTTACAACCATGCTGAAGGATATTGTGCCTGATTTCAGAAAGGATGCACCCCTGGAAAGGGCTGTTGCCTATAAGGACCTGTGCTATATGACCGACTGCAGCAGTGCAGCGCTCCAGCTTTATTCGGACAGGTGGGCATCCGGGGACACATCTGATTCCTTTACGGTTTACAGGGCCCGGTTCGACCGCTGGTTTGCCGAGAAAGCCGCAGAGATGGGAGTGGATATCTATGAGGGTATAGTTGTTCAGGACCTGATAAGGGAGAATGGGGCAGTGAAGGGGGTCAGGGTCAGGGGAGAAAAAAGCGGGGAATTTGAGGAATTCAGGGCAAATGCTGTTGTGATTGCTGAAGGTTCCAACAGCCTTCTGACAGAGAGGGCAGGGCTGAGGGAGGGGAAATCCCTGATGGTTCCCAAAAACCGGGTATCTGCTGTAAAAGAGATAATAGAGATAGGAGAGGAGGAAGTAGAAAAAAGGTTCGGCCTGGAACCGGGGAAAGGCAGGGCTGTGAGCTATTTCGGCTATCCAAATGCCTATATGGTGGGAGTCGGCTTCCTTTATACCAATAAAAGCACAGTTAGCATAGGCCTGGGTGTTCTGATTGACGACCTGGCCTCCAGGAAGGAACCCATATATGATCTTTTGGAGCGGTTCAAGGCTCATCCGGTCATAAGGCCACTGCTGAAAGACGGAGAGGTACGGGAGTATTCCACGCATATGATAGCTGAAGACTCCCAGAAACAGCCAGTAAGGGTCTTCGATGACGGGGTAATGGTTGTTGGCGATGCCGCCGGTTTTGTGAACATGTCCTTTCACATGGAAGCCACCAATCTTGCCATGCTTTCAGGAATATATGCGGCAAAAACGATAAAAAAAGCCGTGGAAAGGAAGGATTACTCAAAGAATACGCTGTATCTGTACAAGGAAATGCTTGAGGAATCATTCCTCAAAAGTGACCTTTGTGAATCGGACCATTATATGGAGCTTTTCATGTCCGAGAGGAATTTTCTTAAAAGATACCCTGAGTTTGGATTAAGGTCCATGATTGATTTTTTTACCCCCCAGAACATATCCAAAAAACAGATAAAAAAGCAGATTTTCAGGAATATGAGAAAAGAGATAGGTCTCTTCAATATAGCAAAGGCAATGTTCAAGGCAAGGAGGATAATCCTATGAAACTGGAAGACAAGCTGGCTCTGGTAAAGAGAAAGATAGACAGAGAAAGCCATATAAAGGTCGATCAGGATAAGTTCAGGGCTGATGCTGGCAAGGTGGTCCTTTATATATGCCCTGCAAAGGTCTATGAGCTCAATGAAGAAACCGGAGAATGCATTGTATCCTTTGACAACTGCCTGGAATGCGGATGCTGTATGGTAGCCGCCCGCTCCTATGTAACCTGGGACAATCCGAACGGAGGGTTCGGAATAAGCAACAGCTTCGGCTAGGCCTGCCTCCTGGGGCTCTGCCGGTCCAGGCTGTCTATGATTATGGTAAAAGGGCCGTCATTAACGAGGCTTACCTGCATGTATGCCCGGAATACACCGTATTTCACGCTATTAAAATGCATTTTCATCTCCTGGAAGAACAGCTCTGAGAAGGCCTTTGCCTTTTCATAATCGGCTGCATCGGTAAAAGAGGGCCTGTTACCTTTTCTTGTTGACGAGATCAGGGTAAACTGTGGAACCAGGAGTATCTCTCCCTCTATATCCCTGACGGAAAGGTTGGCTTTGTGGTTTTCATCCTCGAATATCCTGAGATTGAGGATTTTATTGACCATATAGTCTATATCGGCTTTCTCATCGTTTCTGTGGACTGCAAATAGCACAAGGAACCCTTCGCTTACCGATGCAGCCTCCTGTTTGTCAACAGTTACCCTTGCCTGTTTGACCCTCTGTATTACCGCTTTCATGTTTCTGATTATTTAGGCAGTGTAAAAACAAAATTGGAACCGTTATGAAGCGGTTCATACCATATCTGCCCGCCATGCCTGTTTATTATCTCTTTTATGAAATACAGTCCGATCCCGGTACCGCTGACTGTTTTTGAGGAATCGACATTTACTCTGGAAAATTTCTGAAAGAGCTTGTCCCTGCTTTCCTCAGGTATTGGTTTTCCGCTGTTGAAAACATTAAGGCGGTAATAATCCTCCCTGTCCTCAAAGCCGTAGGCCATGGTACACCCCTTTTCACCGTATTTAAGAAGGTTATGGAAGAGGTTGCGATATACATTCTGAAGCCAGAGCCTGTCCGCGGATATTATTATGGTCCTGTCCGGAATACCGCCCATGGACTCGTCAATGGTAATATTATGTTCTTTGAAATTTTCAGCGAATTCCTCCAGGACAGGGTCAATTATATCCAGCCTTAAATCCAGGTTCTGTTTGTGAATCTTCAGGTTGCCGTGGAAAATGTTAGTCTTGCAGAGGTAATTCTCCATTATGCCCAGAAGTCTCTGTGTCCTGTGGTAAAGCTTGTCCACCTCATTCTGAATGATTGGGTCGAGTTTTCCGTATATGCCTTTGGATATTATCTTTATGCCTATGGCAATGCTGTTTAAAGGGCTTCGGAGATCATGGCTGGCTATTGTCAGCATTTCGAGAATATGGCTGACCAGCTGCTGGTTGTAATGTATTAGCAGCCCGTGATGGATGCCTGTCCCGACACGCCTCGCGTATCTCTCCAAAAAAAATATCATGTCGAAGCTCAATATATTTTTATCGTCCCTTATCATCATGGCAGCTATTATATCGTTTATATTTTTCGGGAAATCGAGCTCGCTCTTTATGGATACCTTGCCCTTGCAGGGCAGATAGAGTCTGTCGTCCCTGCGGACAATTTCATCCTGGATGATCCTTATGGTGATATCATCATCCAGGATGGCGCCGTCTTCCATGGATTCCATGTAATAGCGGTATGTACCGTCGTCTTCTGAATATTCGGATAATATGTAGATGTCGCTTTCTATATCAAGGCTTTTTTTCAGGATTAGTGAAGTTATGTACTGTATTTCCCAGATAGTGTCGGCTTCTCTCATGAGATCCTGCAGTATGTTGAGGATATCGCTCTTTGTGAGGCCTTCGGTTATCTTATCCTCGCAGAACCTGTAATTATTGTAATCAGACCATTTTTTATCTATCCTGCTATTTAAGTGGTCTTTTTTTCCAATGTTTAAGGGTGTCTTAAGGATTTTCATACCCTAAGCTTATCATGAATGCAGGGAAAAATCAAGATATTTAAGATTGAATGGTACAGTCAATTTATGCAGACTTTTAAAACTTCTTGACAATGCCGATAAATAAATTATTTTTAACAGAATCATATTATATATTGAAATCGTACTTTGAAATGGATATTCTGCTTAACATATATACTAAAAAAAGGAGTGGTTTTATGAAATCAAGATTAATTTTGACCCTGGCTGTACTGATTGTATTCATGAGCATTGTATTTGTTTCCTGCAAAAAGGATGAAAAGGCATTGCCGGCAGAAAAAGGGATATTTGCTGGAGCTGACTATCTTCCCCAGGATTCAGCATTCTTCTTATCAGCTGACTGGGCAAGCATCTCAAAGATTGAAGCCTTTGAGAAAGAAATAAACGAAATGAAGGAAGAAATAAAAGGGGAAGTAGGGATCGATGTATTTGAAGGCCTGGAGGCTATATCCATGGCTGTCATGGATTTTGATACAAAGGATTTCGAGCAGTCCGCAATTGTTGTATTAAAGGGCTCATTTGACAAGGACAGCATACTGCAGGCCATAAGGTCCCAGGAAGATATTACGGATATTCTTGAAACAGAATATGAAAAGACTGCAATTTACACACCCCAGGACAATAAGGGCTCGGATATGTCCCTGGCCTTCATGGGTCAGGATACTGTCCTGCTGTCAGGTATCGAAATGATAAAGAAGGCTGTCGATGTCAAGCATAAGAAGGTTCCCTCCATCAACAGCAACAAAACCATAGCCGAAGCACTGAAGGGCATAAAAAAGGGTTCCCAGATTTACGGGGTAGGTATTGTTGACCAGCAGATGAAGGATTCCATAGCAAAAGATCCGATGTCTGCATCCTTTGCGGCCATAGATATTTTTACTCTTGCCCTGCTGTTTGATACAGGCAAGTACGAAGTGAACTTCACAGGAAGAGCCTCAACCCAAGAGGACGCAAAGCAGATAGTCAATACACTGAACGGTTTCTGGGAGGGTATGGCAAAACCCATGCTTATGGGTGAACCGCAGTATGCTGAATTTGCTGATATACTCAAGATAGATTTAAAAGGAACCGATGCTGTTATTAATATAACCATCACCGAAGAGCAGATAGAAAAGATAAAGAATCTCGCACCGGGTATTGGACAGGAAGATGGCGAGGCAGAATTATCAGAGGAATATGAAGATGAGGATATGCAGGGGGAATCATACCCCCAGTAAGCGATAATT
Organism: uncultured bacterium; assembly: GCA_964431655.1. Lineage (GTDB taxonomy): Bacteria > CAYMEV01 > CAYMEV01 > CAYMEV01 > CAYMEV01 > CAYMEV01. The sequence continues at coordinate 23,453 of CAYSKJ010000010.1, forward strand.
GTTTTGCAGGGGCTCTTGAGGCCCCTGCAAAGCTTTCTTTTTAGAAAAATATGCCGGAAATAGACAAAATAATTGTATCCGAAGCTGATGAAATCAATCTCTTTGCCAATAAAGCCTTTCTTTATGCCTTCTTCAGCCTTATCCTCTGTCTGCTTTTTTTTCTTTTCTTCAATCTCTTTTATATGGTGCCTGAGAGGCAGAAATTCACATCCGTAGACATGGAACTGCCCCTTATCCATGCCCAGGAATCGGAACTGAAGGCCTACAGGGAAAAAATAAGGGATTTTGAGGAAAAAGATATGCTGGAATCCTATAACAGGGAAGGAATCTATACCAAAGAACAGCTCCAGAAGGATATGGTAAAGCCAGCCAGATAAAAAAAGCAGGGAATGGTCTCCCATCCCCTGCCGGCTTTTGTTCGTTTATCTTAATACAATTCGCTGATATTGGTGTTCATGAGAGTTATAAGCTCCTGGTCGCTTGGAGGCCAGTTTATGACATTGGACCTTATGGCCCTTCTCCTTGTTTTATCCACATAAGGCGGGTTGGAAGGCTCTGCATACCTTTCCTCCTTGGGCCAGAAAGGCGGGGCAATCTGCGCACCTCTTTTGTCCCAGGTAAAATTCCTGTTGAAGCCGGAATTATTTGAGCCGAAGGTGCCGTGGGCGCCATAGAGTCTTTCTATATAGCCGCCCCTCAGCCTGACCGGGCCATTTCCTGTTGCAGAACCTCCCCAGTGGCTGTCGCTGTAGTTATAAACCTCGATCATGCCTGTGGAGGCCATGATGAAGGCATCCACATAAAATTCCTTGAGACTGCCTGTCATATTGTTGGGATTGTATAAAATGTTTCCGCTGGCTGTGAATATTCCCATCATATTCTGGTGTATGAATGAGCCGTCTCCGCTCTGGCTGAAGAGGGTTGTATTGAAATTGTAAAAGCCGTCAGCATCAGGCGTATAGCCGTAGCGGTATATGCTTCCTGCGCTGTTGAGCCCATCATCCGGGCCTTCATAGAAGCTGACCGGATCTGGCTGGCCGTAACAGGAGTAAAGGACATTCCCGTCAAGATATATATCGCTCAGCGCAGTAACATTCCACTGGGTGTCAGAGGTATAGTAGATATTACCCTGGGTATCCTCCCGGGGTTTAAGATTGCCTGACACGACGCCGCTCAGGCCCGGGCCTTTGCCTGTGGAGGAAGCATAGCCAAGATTGCCGTTTACATAAAGCATGCCGTTGGGGATGCCGTCATAGACCGTCCATCTGGCACCAGAGGGGCCTGAGCTCCCCGAATAGCTTCTGACATAGGTTTTTTTCTGCTTATAGGCTATGCCGCCCAGGACATAGTCATCATCCTGGATCAGAACCTCGGTTACAGTCCCGTTATACAGCACCTTAACCATCTGGAAGCCATTGTCCAGCTTAATTGTGTCACTGGTATTTACTGAACCGGCGCTGTGAATGGGGCTTGAAGGCAGGTCATTATTATCCGTATCCTTCCATGGAGCAAGGATGCCTGAATGTTCAGGCCTTGTGGAAACAATGCTGAAATGAACATAATCCGCGTTACCGGGGACATATATCCCTCCGACAATCTTGCCTGCATTGTTGTTTACCGTTGTCTGAGTCAGGGAATCCCATGCAGAGCTCCATGATGTCGCCTTTGAGTGCATTGATTTTAGTTTCTGGTCAATGGAATTTTCTGGAAAATCTACAGAATCAGCATAAGCAACCGGCCTGTCCCCATAGCCATCCGGATTGCCTCTAACTATGGGCTGATGGGAGCCAGCCTGATCCGAAAAATAATACTGGGTAAGATTAGGCAGGATACTGCTGTAAGATTTATTTGCATTGCCGGAATAAAAACTGTAAGGCATATAGCCCTGGGGTATGCTGTTTTTGTAGGTATTTCCGAAATAGCTGTTTCCGAATTTATTTGCTGATTTCAGTGTATGGGTGAATTTAGGCTTGCCACCGCTGTTAGCTACATTGTAATGGTCATTGGTATGAACGGGACCCTTGAACTTTGTACTGCCGGTAAACCATATGGCGTTTACCCAGTTAGGACTGTCATAATTCCTGTTTCTCTGTTTTTCCGTGCACAGCACCCAAAGGTTGAGTATCCTGTTGTTTACGGGCTGGAGCAGGTAGCCCTGCTCTATGACATTGTACTGGCTGGTATATCTCCCGTCGGATTCCTCGGTTCCTGCCATGGTTATAATCCGGTACGGGATATTAACTTCAAAGGTGAATCCCTCTCCGTCCTTGAACTTGACCCTGCCCGGAAGGCCGAAATCAAAGTCATTGTCAAAGGCAGGCCATTTATCGGCAATCTCTGAAAGAACGGTGTCTTCATCATTGATAAGCACAGGGCTATTGCCGATTACCAGGTAGGTGTCCAGGTCTGTTACAGACATTTCATCAAAGCCTTCAGCGCTTATCCTGACAGGCTGGTTCATGGGGTCCCCCATGCCGTCAAAGCATGTGTTTACAAATTCAACATACCTTGCGACAAAGGTGTCCGGCTGTTTTACGGGGTCGGGGAAAATTGCATCTCCCGGATTATTGGTGTTCCAGGTGACTATATAATCCACAAGGTTGTTCTGGATATTCTGTCTGTAATTCCAAAGGGCTGAAGCTACGGCGCTTTCTGCTCCTATTTTTACCCTGTTGAGCTCTTCCTGGTGTGCGCTCTGGATTATCTGGCTGGTGGTCAGGTAATAGAAGGTCAGGGAGAATAAAAGCAGTATAAAAAGGACCATCAGTACCATTATGAGGATTCCGCCTCTTTCCTTATTCATATTTTCCTCCTGTTTTATTTTATCATTTTGTAAAGCAATATCCATGCCAAACAAATCATGATATCGGCATTAAACTGTCTCCCTGATTGCAGTAGCCGATTCAGCTTATGCTGGTTTAATATATTCCTTTAATAAACAGGTGCGGAATGCAAATCTTTTCATAGTATGTGAAAAGATTTGCACTAAAAACCAAATTTTGATGCAGTGCAAAAATTTCTTGTTTATCATATGCCGTGATGGTATATAAGAGGCTATGGAAATATATGAAAAAGGATATGCAAAAGATGCCGGCATCCTCACTCCGGCCCTGAAAGTCCTCTTTTCCTTTCTGGCTGTTACTTTTTTTTCTGTGATTATTATAAATACAGCCCTGCCTAATCCTGAACGGCAAGCCATTGACTATGCCAATATGGAGCTTATCCCTGAGATTGGAATTACACAGAGGGAAAGGGATGAGCTGGAGGCTAAAAAGCGTATGCATATTATTGACAACTACTACCCTGAGGACAGGAACAATGAACCCCGCCCTGAAGAACCGCAAAACCCCCCGCAGATCCCCGAAGGCGAATTTCTTCAGTAGGACAAACTAAAAAAAAGGTGATTTCAATATGGCAAAGATGATTACAGGCATGAATGAAGACTATTCAAAATGGTATATCGACATTGTTACCAATGCCGAGCTGGCTGACTATTCCCCTGTCAAGGGTTGCATGGTAATTCGGCCGAACGGCTATGCCCTCTGGGAGAATATCCAGAGGATTCTGGACGGGATGTTCAAGGAAACAGGGCACAGGAATGCCTACTTTCCCCTTCTTATACCCGAGAGCTTTATGAGGAGGGAAGCTGAGCATGTGGAAGGCTTTGCTCCAGAATGTGCCGTGGTTACCCACGGCGGAGGGAAAAAGCTGGAGGAAAATCTTTATATCAGGCCTACATCAGAAACGATAATATGGTCCATGTATTCCAAATGGATAAATTCATATCGCGACCTTCCCCTTCTTATAAACCAGTGGGCTAATGTTTTAAGGTGGGAGATGAGGACAAGGCTTTTTCTCCGGACCACGGAATTTCTGTGGCAGGAGGGGCATACTGCCCATGCGGAAGCCGGGGAGGCCGAGGAAGAGGCGGTAAGGATGATTGACATTTACAGGGAATTTTGTGAAAAATACCTTGCCCTGCCCGTACTTAAAGGAAAAAAGACCGATAAGGAGAAGTTTGCCGGGGCTGTCCATACCTATACCATTGAGGCAATGATGCAGGACAGGAAGGCATTGCAGGCCGGTACCTCACATAATCTGGGCCAGAACTTTGCCAGGGCCTTTAATGTTACCTTCCTTGACAGAAACGGGGAGAGGAAACTGGTATGGGCCACCAGCTGGGGTGTGTCCACCAGGCTTATAGGTGCCCTTATAATGGCTCACTCCGATGATAACGGTCTTGTGGTGCCCCCAAAAATTGCCCACATTGACTGCGTTATCATCCCTATCTGGAAAAAGGAGGAAGACAGGGTAAAAGTCCTGGAATTTTCTTCAAACCTTTACTCAGAGCTTAAAAACAGAAAGGTAAATGCAGTATATGATGATGCGGATCAGTATAAGCCCGGCTGGAAATTTGCCCAGTACGAAATGCTGGGGGTTCCCCTGAGAATAGAGATAGGCCCGAGGGAGGTTGAACAGGAAAAGGTTGTTATTGTCCGGAGGGATAACAGGGAGAAAACAGCATGTTCCCTGGACAGGGTGCATGAGGCCATTCTTGAAATATCTGAAAGAATGCAGAGAGAGCTTTATGAAAAGGCAAAAAATATGATGGAGAGCAATACCAGCGAGACTGACAACCTGCAGGGGCTTGAGAACAACATGGAAAAGGGCGGTTTCTTCAAAATTAACTGGTGCGGAAAGAAAAGCTGTGAGGATTATTTCCAGGACAGGATGAAGGCTACCATAAGGCTCATTGATTCTGAGTGCACAACCAGACGGTGCATTGTATGCGGGGATCCGTCGAGTCATACCGTAATCGTTTCCAGGTCTTATTGAGCCATGCCCGGGATATTGGCTGATTTCACATCATGCCTGTTATTCCGGAGAAGAGGTGCTGGCGTACAGTATCTCCTGCTCAGGCGGGCAGATGGCCGGCCTTATTCCGGTATATGGCAGTATGTAACAGGGACCCTCGAGGAGGGAGAGCATACCCTCACGGCAGTCCTCAGGGAGGTGAGAGAAGAGACGGGTCTCGAACCTGAAAAGCTTTACAGGTTTCCTGATACAGCGCGGTTTTATCTGCCGGAAGATGATAATATACATATAGCAACCGTATTTATTGCAGAAGTTCCATACCGGGAGCAGGTAATTATAAGTGACGAACATTCACAATACCGCTGGGTGAATAAACAAACCGGGATGAAGATGCTTTGCTGGCCCTTTGACCGTTTTGTCGTTAAGCTTTCTGACAAAATAATCCGGGACTGTTCACAGGATAATCCATATATAATCAAAGATATTGCAGGTTTTAAAAATATATAGTATATTGTTTTTTATATTTTAAAAGGCAGGAGAAATTGCTATGGAATACTCGTACAAAATAATCAAAAAGGAAAAGGTATGCGAGATTTTGCTTACAAAGCTTCCCCAGAAACCTGGTATTGCTGCTAATATTTTTTCGGTTTTTGCAAAGGAGAATATAAACATTATCCTGATACACCACAACTATACCGGTCAGGAAGGCGGAGATGCCTCAGTTTTTGTTGCAAGGGAAGATTCCGGCAAAGCATATGAATTCATTATGAAGGAGAAGGATAAGATAGGATTGATGTCCGTGGACAGAAATGAATCTTTGGTATTTTTGTCTATTTCCTCGGTCCAGTTCGACAAGGCGCAGATGCTGGGCCTGGAAGTCTTCAGAGCCCTTTGTAATGAGAATATACCCCTTCACATTCTTTCCATTGCAGGGGAGAATGTAAATATTGTAATCCCTGAAAACAATGTTAATTCAGCCCTGAACAGCCTGGAGAGATACCTGGGAGAACCGATAATCAGCACTGTTTAAGGTTGGACGGGGGCGCATTTCCTGCGCCCCCGCCGGCAGGTGCTATTTCTTTTCGACAGAGATGGGTATTTGTTTCGGTTTGACGGATTCTTTCTTTGGAAGGGTTATCTTAAGCACTCCCTCTTTAAAGACAGCGTTTATCTTTTGCTTTTCGACATTCGATGGCAGGTTGAAGCTTCTGGAAAACTTTCCGTAAATCCTTTCCACCCTGTGATAGTTCCTGTCCTTTGATACAGTCTCGTCTTTCCTTTCTCCCTCAATGTGAAGGCTGTCTTCCTCTATATTTACCTTTATGTCTTCCAGCTTCATCCCGGGAAGTTCAACGTCCATCCTGATCTCTTCCTTTGTTTCATAGATGTCTACCAGAGGCGAGAATAACCCTCCTTCCTCATCGTGCTTTTTCGGATACCTTGATGAGAAGGTATCGTCAAAAAGTCTGTTGATAGCATCCTGCATCACATGCAGTTCCTGAAATGGATTCCATCTTATAATAGCCATCTTGCAACACCTCCTTTTTATTTTTTGCTGATATTGATCTTAATATTCTTTTTTCTCGTTTCCGCCAGCTTTGGAAGGGTAACTGTAAGCACACCGTCATCAAACCTGGCCTTAACCCCGTCCCTGTTTATATTATCCGGGATATTGTAATGCTTTTCAAAACCGCCGAACATTCTTTCCCGCCTGTAACAGCATTCATCCGTATATTCCTGGGGGATAGGCCTGGATCCGGAGATGCTCAGGGTATTGTTCTCCATTATGAGCTTTAGATCATCCATGGATATACCAGGCAGGTCAACGGAAATTACATACTCTTCATCTCTTTCATAGATGTCGGACATAGGCTCCCATATACCTGCATTCATGGGCCTTCTGCCGAAGAGAAAGGCCGGAGCATCTCCCAGCAGGGACCGGACAATGTCCCTTACATAGGGCCTGTCTTTTAATATTTCGTCTTTTTGTTCTTTCATGTTTTATACCTCCTAACTATTTATCTAAAATACAATATATAATCTGATAGTATATTTGTCAAGTAATATTATTAAAAATAATCATATTTTATATCAGGTATTATTAAACAAGTCTTAAAGGATAAAACGAATGCGGTTATTTTGTTTTAAAAAAAGGTAAAGCCGGGTTTTATATGATTAAAAGATAAATTTGTATCCTATGCTGAGAAAGAGTTTGCTTTCAGTGTAGGACTGCTGGTTGTCGGGCTCATATTTCAGGCTGTATATACCTCCTTCCAGGTAAAGGAGGTGGAAAGGCATAATTTTGTAGAAACAGCCGGCATAGGCATGCACCCCTAAGGACGGGTCCATGTCGTAGTTTTTATGGTCAGGAATGAGATAATGGGCTCCCGCTGCAATGTAGGGGTAGAACCTGTAGCCGCTGGTCTGATTATCCCTTTGGGCATATACTATATCCAGGGAAAACATATCGGCTTCAATATCGTCCTTGTTGCCTGCAAGGTAATGATACCTCAGCCGAAGAGTGCAAGGTTTCCAGAAAGGAACCTCAGTGGCAATACCAAAGGCAGGATGTTCATTTATTATGCCTATACTCAAATCTATGCAGGGATCAATGGAGGATTCAAAATCCATGGCACTGGCAGAGTTTAAAATGCAAAGCATAAGCAGGCTAAATATTATCCTTTTCATCTGGCATTCTCCTTTTCTTTCTATAAGACCTTACCCCGATTATATTATTTATCTTGGGGTATTTGTCAAGGAAAAATAAAAGCCGGGCAATCTTGAAGAATTAAGTTTTCCATTGATTTACATTATATATTATTGTATAAATACTGGTGTTTTGATAAGAATAAATTTTGTAGGGAAAAAGGAAAATGCTTGATAAATGGATAATAGAGGAATGCCAGAAGAAGCTTCGCGGCTCTGTTTCTCCCTCGGGTAACAAGAACGAAGCACTCCCTGCCATATGCGCTGCCCTGCTTTCTGAGGAGGAGGTTATACTGGAAAATGTGCCGGATATTACCGATGTTCAGGATATGCTGAAGATACTCCGGAGCATTGGTGCAAAAGCAGATTACGGCAGAAACACAGTAAGGATACAGCCCTGTGAAAGGTACAGGCTTGATGACCTGGACATGGATTCGGCAGTCAGGATAAGGGCTTCTTTTCTGCTGGCTGGACCGCTCCTTGCAAAGCACGAAGAGGTTTTTCTTCCCTCTCCGGGGGGTGATCCGATAGGTTCAAGACCCCTTAATGTGCATTTTGACCTTTTTGAAAAGCTTGGTATTGAGACATGTAAAGAGCCAGGCGGATATAAAATGAAACGCATCAGCCGGAAAAAAGAAGAAAATCATCTTTTCCTGGATGAACCCAGCGTCATGGCGACAGAAAACATACTGATGCTATGTGCAGGGCTTGAAAGAGAGATAATTATTGAAAATACAGCCTCAGAACCTCACATTCAGGGGCTTTGCAGGATGCTCTGCGGTATGGGATGCCGTATATCAGGAACAGGTTCCAACAGGCTTATCATTGAGGGAAGAAAATCCCTCAGGGGAGTAAGACACAGGATATCCCTGGACCATATAGAGATTGGCTCATTTATGAGCCTTGCCGTCGCACAGAACTGTGATCTGAAAATTGAGTATGACAGGTATGAAAATATAAGGCCGATAATGAATGCTTTTAATTGGCTCGGGGCTGAGCCCCTTGTCTCCGAAAGCCATATAGAGCTGAAGGAAAGGGAGGGGTACATGGTTTCACCCCCCAAAGGGGTGGAGATTTTAAAAATAGCCGACGGCCCGTGGCCTCTGTTCCCCTCAGACCTTATGAGCACAGTGATTGTAGCCGCCACGCAATGCAGCGGGAATGTCCTGTTTTTTGAAAAGATGTTTGAGAGCAGGCTTTATTTTGTGGATGAACTTATCCGGATGGGGGCAAGGATTATCCATTGCGATCCCCACCGGGTGGTAACCATGGGACCCTCTCCTTTAAGGGGCATAGAAATAAGCTCTCCGGACATCAGGGCAGGATACGGTCTCCTTATTGCAGCCCTCTGCGCCAGGGGAAACTCGGTTTTGAGGAACAGCAGGACTATTAACAGGGGTTATGAGGATGTACTTGGAAAGCTAAAAGGCCTTGGAGCATGCATCAGAACCGGTGAACCGGATAAAGCATTCTGACCAGAGAGCATTAAGGTTTTCTAATCATCAGGCTCCAGTCTTGCGAAAAATTCCTTCGGGGAACAGCAAATGGGGCAGGTATAGGCTATGTCCAGGTCCTCAAAGGGTGTGTCAGGCTTAATATTATTATCTTCATCACCGATTTTCGGGTCATAAATATAGTGGCAGATTTTGCATTCCCACTTTTCCATGTATTTCCCCTCCAAGCATTTTATGTTTATTATATAATATATGGAGGGGAATTATCAAGCATTTTTAAACATTTTTGCAGTTATTCCATATATAGAATCATATGATATTTGTGGTTTTTATTTGTATAACCGCGAAAAATATATTATGCTCTCATGTCACGCCAAAAAACCGGTAACATGAGCAAATGGAGCAAAATTAATGGACAGTAAGACAAAAAAGATACTGATAGGGATAGTCATTTTCCTTGCGGTAATGTGGATGATCCAGGCTTTCCTCTCGGAGGCCGTGGTTATAGACCTGCCCTATTCGGAATTCAAGGAAAATATCAGGAACAACAGGATAACCGAAGTAATCCTTACTGATACCCACATTATTGGCAAAGGTGCCGATAGAAAAGAATATAAAAGTATAAGGGTGGAAGATAATGAACTGGTTGGCCTTCTTGAGGAGAAAAAGATAAAATATGAAGGCAGGATTGAGGATAACTGGCTGAGAACCTTCTTTTTAAGCTGGATAATACCCATTGCCCTTCTTGTCATTATATGGAACATTCTGTTTAAGAAGATGTCGCCCAATTCCAAGATGATGAGCTTCGGTAAAAGCAAGGTTAAAGCCTATGTTGAGGAAGATGTGAGGGTCACCTTCTCTGATGTGGCAGGGCAGGTGGAGCCCAAGGAAGAGCTCTGCGAGGTTATATCCTTCCTTAAAAAGCCGGAGAAATTTACCCGGATAGGGGGAAGGATGCCAAAAGGCATATTGCTTGTCGGGCCCCCCGGCACGGGTAAAACATTGCTGGCAAAAGCAGTGGCCGGAGAATCCCAGGTCCCGTTTTTCAGCCTTTCGGGCTCTGAGTTTGTGGAGCTTTTTGTGGGTATGGGGGCTCAGAGGGTAAGGGATCTTTTTGCCCAGGCAAAAGAAAAAGCCCCCTGCATCATATTCATTGATGAGCTGGATGCCATAGGGAAGACCCGGGGCCATTCCCTGTCAGGCAGCAATGACGAGAGGGAGCAGACCTTAAACCAGCTTCTGGCAGAGATGGACGGATTTGATACCAAGGCCGGCATTATCATAATTGCCGCCACCAACAGGCCGGAGATACTTGACAAGGCTCTCCTGAGGGCCGGGCGGTTTGACCGGAACATCCTTGTTGACCGTCCTGATTTAAAAGACCGGGAGGAGATACTCAAGCTTCACATAAAGAATATAAAGATAGCAGAGGATGTTGATATTAATACCATAGCCAAGCGGACCCCTGGCTTTGTGGGCGCTGACATAGCAAACCTTGTCAATGAGGCAGCCCTTCTTGCTGTCCGGAGGGGAAAGGAAGAGGTTACAACCCAGGAGTTTGAGATGGCGATAGACAGGATTATTGCAGGTCTCGAGCGTAAAAACAGGATTATAACCCCCAAAGAAAAGAAAATAATAGCCTATCATGAATCAGGCCATGCCATTGCCGGGTATTTCAGCCAGGAGGGCGAGACCATCCACAAAATATCCATAGTCCCGAGGGGGCTTGGAGCTCTTGGGTTTACCATGCAGGTGCCCATTGAGGACAGGTTCCTTTATACGAAAAAAGAGCTTTTTGACAAGATTGATACCCTTCTGGGAGGAAGGGCAGCTGAGGAGGTAATCTTCGACCAGGTATCTACAGGCGCTCAGAACGATCTTGAAAGGGCGACAGAAATTGCATTCAAGATGATTACAGAATATGGCATGAGCCAGAAACTGGGTCCCATTGCCATATACAGAAAGCGCCTGCAGTACCTTGACAATGAGATGGGCTACCAGAGCAGGATGGAAACCTCTGAACAGACTGCCCAGATAATAGATGAAGAGGTCAAGAGCATAATAAATTCCGCCATGATAAGAGCAAAGCAGATACTTACGGATAAGAAGCCTTTACTGGAAGCCCTGGCGGCCAGGCTCCTTGAGAAGGAAGTTATCGAGGCCGAGGAGTTCATGTCCATTATCAGGGATAATATGCCCCAGGAGGAAAAACCCGGGGTTCAATAAATCAGCTTTTATTCTTCATATTCAGAGGCTGTCCTGTGGCTTCAATGACGCTGAGCCAGAGGCTTCCCCGGGGATCCACGGTTTTTCTCCTGCTTATTGCAAGCCTTAAGGGGACGTGGGTAAGAATTGTATTCCACATTCCAACCACCATTGAAGTCTTCCCGGCCATCCCTGCATGAACAGCCGCCCTCGCAAGATCGGCGCAGAAGATGCTGTCTGAAGGGGTTGCAGGCAGACTGCGTATCAGGTAGCTCGGGTCGAAGTATTTTATTGTCATTTCAATGCCTGCTGATTTGAAGTGCTGGATTATTTCATTATAGAGGTGCTTGCCGATGTCAAAGAGCTTTATATTGCCGGAAGCATCCCTTTCGCCCCTGTCAATGAAGAATTCCTGCCCCGCACCCTCAGCAACAACAATTACGGCGTGTTCCCTTGCCTTAAGTCTGTTTTCCAAATGTCTGAGCAGGCCGTTTTCTCCCTTCAGGTCAAATGGCACTTCGGGAATAAGTACATAATTGGCATCATTGTGGGCCAGGGCAGCGCTTGCGGCAATATATCCGGAGTGTCTTCCCATGAGCTTGACCAGCCCAATGCCGTTGAAAGCGCCCCTGGCTTCCACATGGGCTCCGCTTATACTGGTTACAGCAAGGCTGAAAGCCGTTTCATAGCCGAAGGTTTTTTCAATATAGGAGATGTCATTGTCAATGGTTTTGGGTATGCTTATCACGGAAACAGGGTACTGGTTTTTTTCTATCAGGTCTGCAAGTTCCAGGCTTGCCCTGAGCGTACCGTCGCCTCCAATAGTGAAAAGAATGTCTATATCGAGTTCAAGGAGCCGGTTAAGTATAATTTCAGGTTCTACATAACCCCTGGATGAGCCAAGAATGGTACCTCCTTCAGTATGTATCTTCTCGACTATCTGTGGGTCAAGGAGAAGAGGCTTCAGCTGGGTTTCCTTGAGGAACCCTTGAAAGCCGTAACGTATTCCGTATATCTTTGTGACATTATAGCGGTAATACAGCTGCATTACCAGCGCTCTGATAACATCGTTCAGGCCCGGGCTTAATCCCCCGGAGGTAAGGATTGCAACCCTCGTGCCGGCAGGATTGAAGAAAATATTTTTTCTTGGGCCCGCCTTTTCGAAACTAGGCGGTATAATGCCATCCCTGCTGCATTTTAAGAAATTTTCAAGGCTTGCATCAAGCAGGACTCTTTCTTCATCGGTATGGAAGGTAAAGCCCATGTCTTCATATACCAGGAGAGGAGAGTCAAAGCCCGGGGTTCCCAGTGAATTTATAATAAACTCAGAATTGTTCATTTTAATTTTCTACTCCTATTTTTTCAGACAGCTTTTGAATCACGATAGCATTGTACAGCTCCCATTTTTTGTCCGAGAGTTCCTTGGAAATCTCACCGGAGAGGAAACCCAGTGGGATTTCAAAAGCCCCTGCCTGTCTCTTTCCGCCTCCGTAAAAGCCCCCCTTTTCATCTTTACCGAAGGTATCTTTAAGAAAATTATCAGGCTCCAGGGTTATATTGTTTGTCCGCATACTGCCGGTCAGCAGCTCCCGGGTTTTTTCGTCAACCAGAATGCCGTATACTATGGATGTATGTATATTTTCCTCGGTAAGAAGAAAATCAGCGGCCATGGGTATGGCATCCCTGTCCTCATATCTCAGGAAGCCTATTCCCGATACGGAGAAACTGTTTTTTATCAGCCTGTTCTCAAGGGCGCGGGAGATTATATTCATGGCCTTATGGCTTTTTCTCTGGTTTGAAATGGTAAGAAGGGTATCCCGGCTGTAAAATTCGCTGAGGTAAACAGCAGCGAGATAGTCATCCCTGGATGCTGTAATAAGAGATTCCGTCTCGGTCCGTATGCCGTGCATCAGGGATGTGGCCAGAGCTTTTGTTTCCGGCTCCTTAGCATTGAAATGGTAAGCTCCGAGCTGTATAAGCTGGGTGTATATGGTGGCAGTGGCACCGATCGGAATAATATATTCAAGCTCAGCCTTCAGAAGGTCCTGCTTATCGTGGTGGTCAATTATGAGCAGGGGCTTAATGCCGGCATCCAGAAATAACCTGGTGAGAGATGATGTAGTGCCCTGATTGTCCAGGAAAACGCAGTGTTTGTATTGCTTTATATCCATGTCCGGCTGGTATTTTATAAGCTCGATTTCCAGCAGGGTAATCAGGGCTTTGTTTTCCTGGTGGCTCACAGTTCCATCATAGATAATATCGCATTGTATGCCGTAAGCCCGGGATATTGCCTTATGGCAGAATGCGCAGGATATAGCGTCGGGATCAGGATAATTCTGTATAATTACAGCATGTTTTTCATTCCTGTGGTCATCGAGTAGCTTTGAGAAAGAATGGAAAAAATCTTTTTGCATAGGGCACCTCGAGTGATATCTTTTGCTAATTATACTACAAAAAGATTAGATTTTAAAATAGAAAAGGGCAAAATTGTTGCCGGCAGGGTTAAAGCAGACTAAATACAATAATAACCCTCAAAGAAGCCCTTATCCCCCCGGGAAGACATGCCGCAACAACCCTGCCCTGCTTTTTATGTAAGTCCCATGTCTATCATGGTATCGGCAACCTTCTTGAACCCCGCTATATTTGCGCCGTTTACATAGTTGCCCGGGGTATCATATTCCTTTGCTGCCTGGACACAATTTTCATGGATATTTATCATAATCTGCCTTAGCTTTTCCTCAACTTCCTCCCTTGTCCAGCTCATCCTGATGCTGTTCTGAGACATTTCAAGACCTGAGACGGATACACCGCCTGCATTGGCAGCTTTGCCAGGGCCGAACAGGATATTGTTAGCCAGGAACAACTCCACCGCATTGGGCATTGAGGGCATGTTGGCACCCTCAGAAACACATATACAGCCGTTCTTAACCATTACTTTGGCATCAAGTTCATCAATTTCATTCTGCGTGGCGCATGGCAGAGCTATATCAAACTCAGCGAGCCTCCAGGGCCTCTGACCGGCGAAATATTTCGTTTTTGAATATTTTTCGCTGTATTCGCTGATTCTCCCCCTTCTGATATTCTTGAGTTCAAGGATATATTCCCATTTCTCCCTGTCTATACCCTGTTCATCTACAACAGTCCCGGCTGAGTCGCTTATGGTTATGACCTTACCCCCAAGCTGGTTAATTTTTTCAATGGCATACTGGGCTACATTTCCAGAACCGGAAACAGCAACCCTCCTTTTGTGAAAATCCATATTCCTTGTTTTAAGCATCTCCAGGGCAAAGAAAACTGCTCCATATCCCGTAGCTTCAGGGCGGATCAGGCTCCCACCCCAGTTAAGTCCCTTGCCTGTAAGGACGCCCTCATGGATATTTTTCAGCTTTTTGTATTGGCCGAACAGATAGCCTATCTCCCTGCCCCCAACGCCTATATCCCCTGCTGGTACATCCGTATTAGCGCCTATATGCCTGTATAGCTCATTCATAAAGCTCTGACAGAAACGCATAACCTCATTATCAGACTTTCCCTTGGGATTAAAATCGCTTCCTCCCTTTCCACCTCCCATGGGCAGGCCTGTCAGGCTGTTCTTGAATATCTGCTCAAAACCAAGAAATTTAAGGATGCCGAGATTTACAGAGGGATGAAATCTGAGGCCTCCCTTATAGGGCCCTATGGCGCTGTTGAACTCAA
>CAYSKJ010000011.1:0-37587 GCA_964431655.1 uncultured bacterium
ACTCCGTCAATATCGCTTTCTTCCATTACGGGACAGACTATGGAAACCTTGTATTTTTTCGCCAGCTGCATGAAGGGTATTGTACTGGGACCTGGTATTTTTTCAGAATAGATATAGTTTTGCTGGGCAAATTCATCCAGAAACCAGGAACAGCTGAATAATTCGCCAAGGAATATTATTTTCGAACCCTTGGATATTGCCATTTCAGCTAACTGGAAAGCCCTCTCAATGTTCTCTTCCTTAGAAGGTCTTGAATTCATCTGAATGCCTGCAATTTTATACATTTTTTATCTCCCGCAACAATGTTTAAATTTTTTACCGCTTCCACAAGGACAGGGATCATTCCGGCCCACTTTGCTTTCCCTTTTCTGCGGCTGCAGCCGTGTACCCTCACCCCTATGCTCTCTCGCATTTAGGCGCTTCTTTTTAAGCTTTATATCCTCCTCCTGAAGCTCGATCTTGATTGAGAATATTGCTTTTACAGTTCTTTTTTTAATCCTGTCTATCAGATCATCAAAATAATAGAAAGCTTCTTTTTTATATTCCAGCAGCGGATCTCTCTGCCCATAACCCCTAAGCCCGATTCCTTCCCTGACCTGGTCCATGATATACAGGTGTTCTTTCCAGAAGGTATCAATAAAGGAAAGAAAGAAGTATTTTTCAACATGCCTCATTCTCTCGGGCGATATCTGCTTTTCCTTCATGCTGTAGTAGTCAAATAGCTCCTTTTTTATCCGGTCTGTAAGATCTTCCCTGTTAAAAGCCTTGTCTGTATTATCCAGGACAGCCGGAACAAAGCCGAAATGTTCCTGATATGAATGGGCCAGGGCTTCGAAATCCCAGTCCATTACATCCTTTCTCTCAGAGAGGTATGTATCTGAGAGCTCATCCGAAATATCCTCTATCATTTCGAAGATATATTCTTTATTCAATTTGCCCTCGAGAATTTCCCGTCTTTTTGAGTATATAACCTCCCTCTGCTTATTCATGACATCGTCATATTCGAGGGTATTTTTCCTGATTTCAAAATGATAGCTTTCAACCTGCTTTTGAGCCTTCTCAATTATGCTGGTAATAATCTTGTGTTTTATGGGAACTCCCTTTTCAAAATGTATCCTGTCCATAAGCCCGGAAATCTTTTCTGCTGCAAATATCCTCATAAGATTATCCTCCAGGGAAAGATAGAATTTGGAGGATCCCGGGTCGCCCTGCCTCCCGGCCCTTCCTCTGAGCTGATTATCAATCCTTCTGGATTCATGCCTTTCTGTCCCGATTATATGGAGGCCTCCCTTTTCTGCTATGCCCTTTCCGAGAACAATATCAGTTCCCCTTCCAGCCATGTTTGTTGAAATGGTAACTGCTTTCTCCTGGCCTGCATCGGCAATAATCTGTGCTTCCTTTTCATGATTCTTGGCATTCAGCACATTGAAGCGGATTCGTTTTTTCTGGAGCTTGTCAGAAAGTAGTTCGCTTTTCTCTACTGAGACAGTCCCGACAAGAACAGGCCTTCCAATTTTATACATGTCTTCTATTTCATTAATTACGGCATTAAATTTTTCTTCTTCGGTTTTGTAGATCTCATCGTCATAGTTTGTCCGGATTAAGGGCCTGTTGGTAGGTATCTCCACAACTTCCAGATTGTAGATCTGAATGAATTCAGATTCCTCAGTTTTTGCCGTACCGGTCATTCCTGCCAGTTTATCATACATCCTGAAATAATTCTGCAGGGTGATGGTGGCAAGAGTCTGATTGGCATTTTCTATCCTGACATTCTCCTTTGCTTCCAGAGCCTGATGAAGACCATCGCTGTAGCGCCTTCCCGGCATAAGCCTTCCGGTAAACTCATCAACAATAATTACCTTATTATCCTTTATGACATAGTCAACATCTCTCTTAAAGAGCTTATGGGCTTTCAGTGCCTGTATGATATGGTGCTGGAACTCAAGGCCGTCAGGTGTATAAATCCTCTCCCCGAACCGTTTTTCCAGTACAGCATTTCCTTCCTCGGTCAAAGCAATCGTCCTTGCTTTTTCATCCAGCACGAAATCCCTCTCTTGTTTCATCTGGTGTACAATGGAATTCATTTCATAATAAAGCTCGGTAGATTCCTCTGCAGGACCGGATATAATAAGGGGTGTCCTTGCTTCATCAACCAGAATGCTGTCCACCTCATCAACGATGGCATAATTATGGCTCCTCTGAACGCACCTTTCTATGGTTATCTCCATATTATCCCTCAGGTAATCAAATCCGAACTCGCTGTTGGTCCCGTAGGTTATGTCGCAATTATATTGATTTCTACGGTCTTCAGGGCTCATATCATGCTGTAAGCACCCCACAGTCAATCCCAGAAAACGGAAAATTTCACCCATCCAGCCGGCATCCCTTCTGGCCAGATAGTCATTTACAGTAACAATATGGACGCCCTTGCCGGTAAGGGCATTAAGGTATGCAGGAAGTGTTGCCACCAAGGTCTTGCCTTCCCCTGTCTTCATTTCTGATATCTTGCCCTGATGAAGAATTATTCCCCCGGCTACCTGGACATCAAAGGGCCGCATGCCTATGGTCCTTTTTGCAGCCTCTTTCACCAGCCCGAAAGCCTCGGGAAGAAGATCGTCAATCTTCTCACCCTTGAGGCATCTTTCTCTCAAGGAAAGGCTTATCTCTTTCAACTTTTCATCGGAATATCTGCAATACTTTTTTTCCCAGTTATCTATAAGCTCAATATAGATATTAAGCTTTTTTAAGTCTCTTATTGTCTTTGAACCGAAAAATTTATTAACCAGCTTAAAAACCACGATTAATCTCCTGTCTTTTTATTAGGCTTCCCTGTTTTTTTCGTAAAAAATAACCCTTTAGAAACGACAGCCTGTGAAGTTCTGTCGGCCCATGGCTGTCAATACCAGAATAATGCAGATTAGTGCCGTAACCCATGTTTTTCTCAAGGCAATACCCTGGATAAAAATCTGAAAGAGCGATAATAAGGTAATCCCTTACTGCCTTGGCAATAATAGATGCCAATCCTATTGCAAAGGACTGGGAATCTCCCTTTGTTACAGCCTGAGCATTGGAGCCGAAATATACGGGGAATTTTCCGTCAATAAGATGATACGCATCATTGCCAATCCCTGCAAGGCTCATCCTGACTGCATTTACAGTAGCAGACAGTATATTGTTCCTTTCAATATAATCAACGGTGGAAAAACCAAGAGAGAAAACAATATTGTTCTCAAGTGTATGAAATAGAATAGATTTCCGCATATCAGCTGTCAATTTCTTTGAATCATCAACCAGAGCAAGCACAGAGTGTATTGCATCACTGCAGGGATTATACTTGACTGTTGCTGTGAAAACAGGACCAAAAAGGCATCCTCTTCCAACTTCATCGGTTCCTGTGATTATCCCGCCGGAGGAAAAGCTACGGTCAAAATCAAGTTTTGATTTTAATCCTTCTTTACTAGATTTTAACTTCAAATCTGGTAATTTATATCTGTCCTGTTCTTTTTCCATCATATTGCTGAAAGATTCCATTATCTCTGTTTTTCTGCAAATCTTCTCCTGGTAAAGGTATCTCTCTACAACCTTTGATATCACGTTTTTCACTTTATTTCCCTCAGAATGGAAATTTCAACCCGCGGGACCATTTCATTATAGGTAGGATGAGTATTATTTGATGAATAAAAGACTGCATAGGTATCATAGGAAACGGAAAAATCCTTTGAATTCTTTAAGAGTATTCCGCAGAAGTCACTCTTAGAATCCATGGCTTTCTGTACAGCCCTTCTTATATCGATGAATACAGGAACATCAGGTTTCTCTATCAGTACAGAATTGACAGGGGCACTGTCAAAAGGCGGCATGGTATTCCATGTAACGCCTATTTTTTTTATATCACTTCCATGAAAGCTGTCAGAGGGAAAAAACCTGTCAGTTATAAGGTAAAAATTATAAACCTCCGGTTCCTCAATTAAAACAGGAAAGAGTGTCAGCCGGGCATCTTTGACATAAATTTTCTCCCCGTAAAACGGTATTCTGAAAAAAAACAGAATCCAGTAAAGGTTCTTTTTTCTTAGGCCGGCTATTATATACTTTGATTCTCCATAATTTTTATCTGCGGCTGAGCTTGTTATATATGTATCACCATTACCGCCGGATTTGAGTTCGATTACAAAGCTTTCATTATGGTAGACCTGGGAATACCCTGAAATACAGAATATTAGTGACAGCAGTAATATCACAGGGAAATGGCACCTTATCATAGGGATGAATAACCAACCACTCTGTTTCTTCCTGTCCTTTTTGCCAGGTAAAGAGCTTTGTCAGCCGCTTCAATCAGAGATTTCTCAGTGGCTGCGTTCTCGGGAAAGGACGCTACGCCTATGCTTATGGTAATCTTAAGGTTTTCAAGCCCCTCCTCTCCTGACATATCTATTTCTTCCACTCTCTTTCTTATTCTTTCCGCTATAAGCAGAGTATCTCTCTGTTCAGTTTCGGGAAGAATAACGACAAACTCCTCCCCTCCGTACCTGGATGAAATATCTACATCCCTGACTGTAAAGGTAATGACCTCGGAGACTTTTTTAAGGACAAAATCCCCCTTGGTATGTCCGTAGGTATCATTGACCTGCTTGAAATGATCAATATCCAGCATTAGTATGCTGAGGTCTCTTTGATACCTTTTACTTCTTATGATTTCATCCTTCAGTTTCTGCTGAAAAAATCGGAAGTTGAAAAGCCCGGTCATGTCGTCGGTAAGAGATAGAAGCTCGGTTTTTTTATGGAGCTGGGCATTTTCAATAGCAATGCCCAGCTGGTCCGTGATAGCACTGATAAGCTTCTTTTCGGATGCCGTATATTCCTTTTTTGTTTCGTTTCTGAGCTCAAGGACCCCTATTACCTTGTCCTTTATCATTATAGGTGCTGCCAGCAGAGAATTGAAGAATTTCAACTCCAGGTCAAGTACTGAATCATATCTGGGATCATTGATTACGTTTTCAGCAACGATAATACTCATCTTGGTCTGAGCGACAATCCCTTCAATACCCTTTCCAAACGGTATCCTCACAAAACCTACGGATGAAATGTATTCTTTGGGACAGCCCTGTAATACAAGTTCATAGGTTTTCTCGTCCTTTAAAAAGATAAATACCTCGTCAGATTCAGTTGCCTTGCCGATAACATCTATCAGCTTTTTTATCATTTCATCCAGATCAATAACAGACCGGATTACCTTGTTAATTTTATATAGGTTGGATACCCTGAGCACAAATGCGTTTAAATCCTGCTGGGTCTTTTTAAGATCCCTGTTGACGGCCTGAAGCTGTTCCCTGTTATTTTTCTCCTGATAAAGATAAACATAATTTTTATGCAGGACTGATATGAAGTTTGCAATTACCTGGGCACAGTACTCATCCTCCGCAGAATAAACGATGTCACTGTCAAGTCTATAAAGCTCAAAGACACCGAAATATTCATCTTTTGCCCTGATAGGAACTCCCAGATAACCCTTTACATCTGTTTTGGCGCACTTCTCCATGAGCTTGAAGTTTTTCTGGTCTTCCTCTCCCGGCCTGAGCCTTGCAATTTCTTTTTTTGACCAGACAAGGCTGGTAATATATTCCTTATCCGTTCCAATGTCCATCGATAGAATATCAATATAATTGTTGCCTGCGGCATTATTTATCCTGAGCTTATTTGTGTTGGGGTCCAGAATATGGAGTATTGCAAGGCTTGAGCCTGTAATGGAAACCATGGAATTTAATATACTTTCTATTTTGCTGTTCAGCTTCTCCTTATCATGGGATACATCTTCAAATTCGATAATACCGCTTAATTTTCTGAAATAATCCTTGGTCTGCAGTTCCTGGCAGATTGATTTGAGTGTCATATTAAGAAAATAAAATAAAAAATTTATGCTTTTAAGCCTTCCTGCCGCATCTTTTTCCAGCCTGACATCTTTGTTACCGGCATCAAAGGAGATATTAGAATTATTGGAAAGAATGAAATATTCATTTTGTCCCATAATATTTACCGGGATTATAAACGTGCTGTAACCGTTATTAAAAAATATCTTAGGCTGTGTCATATTTGATGCCATGTCCCTGATGTCATCAATGAGCTTTTCATCATGTTTTTCAAGGCTGGATCTGGAATAGATAGGATTCAAATTCCTGTCGGTAAGAAAACAGGATAAAGAACCAACCGAAGCGTAGCGGTCAATAAAGGTTTTAAGGAGGTTCTCAAAGAAATTCATATTATTTATCTGATAATTTTGCATATCTATTACTATATTTATTATCAAACCTGACGGTTGTCAATATTATACGGGCAGGCAGTCAAAGGTCAATTTCTTCCTTTAAGGATTGGAATGGCGGGAAAAAAGCTGTTTTTCCTGTGACTTTATTTTTTTGCACATGGCTTCCATTAAAAAAAACAGTCAAACCTTCACTGCATTGAGCAATTTGCTCCCGGATATCTCTACCTCAGGATTTTATCAGCCTCTTTCAGCATTTTTACTATGCTTATTCCCTGAGGACATATTTCTTCACACTTCTTACATTCACTGCAATGAGAAATATCCTTTTTTGCTTTAATTATTCCCCTGTAGAACTTTTTGGCTCTTTCCTGTTTTTTAAATATCAGATAGTCATCATAAAGGGAAAGGATTGTAGATATCATTATATTCTTCGGACAGTCACTGCAGTAATCACAGGCTGTGCACAATGCCCTCTGTCTGCTGTGAAACATAACATAAGCCCGTGTAACAATCTCCATATCAGTATCATCAAAGGATTCATGTTCATCAATAATCCTTATATTCTCCCTGATCTGCTCAAGGCTGCTCATGCCGCTTAAAATGACATTTATTCCTTTCTGGTCCATAAGCCATCCAAGGGCCCACTCTGCAAGACTCCTTTTTGTTTTTGATGATAAAAACAATTCACACACATCATCAGGTACCGAATTTACAAGGTTACCTCCTCTAAGCGGTTCCATAACTGCAACCGGGATATTCTTGCTTCCGGCGTATTCCAGACCCCTGCTTCCAGCCTGGTTTTCTATATCAAGATAATTATACTGTATCATACAGATATCCCAGTCATAGTAATCCGTTATACGTTTGAATATATCAAAACTGGAGTGAAAGGAAAAACCTGTATATCTGATCCTTCCGTCTTTTACCGCAGTCTCCATACATTCTAAAAGCTCGTATTTAATAACAGTCTCCCAGTATTTCTCATTCAATGCATGGAACAAATAAAAATCAATATAATCCGTACCGAGCCTCTTTAGCTGTTCATCAAGGTATTTATCAAAATCGCTTTTTCTCTTTATCATCCATACCGGCAATTTTGTAATAAGCCTGGTTCTTTCCCTGTACCCCCCCTGCAGGGCTTTTCCCACGACAGTTTCACTGTTGCCTTTGTGATAAGGGTATGCTGTATCAAGATAGTTTATCCCATTATCTATTCCATATCTTATCATTTCTATGGATGATTTTTCATCTATATTACCACTGTCATCGTTTTTTACCGGTAGCCTCATAGCTCCCATGCCCAGCACTGATAATTCAATTCCAAGTTTCTCAGCAGTCCTGTACTTCATTTTTTACCACCTCTTTTTTTCACTTCGTATTTCTCTGGTTTTTGTTTTTAATTAATAATCAAAACAAATTTGATTTATTCACATGATATTATATAATAAAATAATGTGGATTCAAATCAGGTCCGGTACTTGTATATTGCTTTTAATTCTCTTTGTTTCCTGCGGGGCTGGCAATGAGCCGGAAACAGGAATAATTAAGGATATAGTTGATTATATAAAAAGGGGTGACTTAACTGCTCTCTCGGAAATTTCATTAAATAATGATATATTTCGCAAATTAAGCTCTTTAAATCTTGAAGATTTCAGCGTTGAAAAGATAATGCTGTCAGGCATTTCAGGTTCAGCAAAAATATACTCCCTGAATACCTTTATTATCATGAACAATTTCATTAAGCTCAACATGAGACATGATTTATATCTGGAAGGAGGAATAGTTAATCATATCATAACCCGTATCGATTATTCCCAGGCTAAAAGATCAAACAGGATAATTCCTGAAGATATCATGACCTTAATTACCTCAGATTTTGATATAAAATTTTATTACGATGATGAGTATAAGACTTTCCTGGAAAAAAACCTGTCAGGGTTTATCTACAATAAGAACCGCTCTCAAAGAAATGTCATGAAAGAAACACTTTATGAGATTTTTCTGGAAGAACCTAAAAATTATTCAACCTTTTATTCCAGTGCTACATCCTGCAGGTCAATATTGAATGCCGGAGCCAGAAGCCATACTATCATCTTTGAAAAGAAAGGTCCAAAGTGGCAGATTACAGAGATTAGCGAGAAGGGCAGTCTATAAAGCTTTATTCAGTGCTGTCTTCTGGACCGCTGTTATCAGCGTTCTCTTCTTCAACCTTGCGTTCCCCTTTCTTTATGCTGAGACTGCCTATTATTTCAGCTCCTTTTTTTAGTATAAGATCTCCCTCCATAATCTCAACATCCCCTTTTATCGAGCTTGATCTATACAGGGTGAGATCCCCCTTCTGAATTGAGACGTCACCTTTGACCTTTCCCAGAACATCCATTTTCACCTCACCTGCACTCACATCTCCGGACACGAGCCCGGTAATTCTCAGATTCCCCTTGCCAAGACTCATATCGCCTGAAAGATTGCCAAGTATTTTTATATTACCTGATTCATTTGATATGCTGCCGTTGATCTTCCCCATTACAGAAATCTGGTTTTCCTGTTCTGCGGATATATCGCCGGACAGCTTGCCCATAACCTCTGCCGAACACCCTGACAGGGTAATGTCCCCTTCCTGTTTACCGAAAACCTTAAGGCTTGAATCCTTGAGGTGCAGGCTTCCATCAAGCTTGCCAAGAATAATAATGTCCTCGCCTGTCAGATCCAGGTCCCCTTTATAGTATGAAAATATGATAGTTGTTTTCTTGCCGTTTATTTCCTTGGTTATTATTGACTGGGTGATATTCCTGATATGCCTTTCAACCTTGTCCAGAACCTCATTTGTTGTATTTTTGATATTCTTTCCTATTTTGTAGGCAAGGTCATCAATACCAGTCTGCTCAAGAACATCCTGGGAGGTATCATATAATTTTTTCCCAATCCGGTCAAACTGCTTCAACAGGGATTCAAAGTCGATGGTCTTGTAGCCTGATTCTCTCCTGCTTGCATCCTGCAATTCCTCCAGAAGCTCCCCGGCTTCCTCCTTTGATATTTTCCCCTTTTCCAGCAATTCCAGGATTTTTTCCCTGACTTTATTCATTTCAAACCCTCCTTATGGAATGATAAAATTCCTTCCTATGTGTATATACTCTGAAAAAGGAGCTCTTGTTGCAATTAATTTTCTGAGGGGACAGGGCAATAATGAGATAATCTTTAGCCTATCGGGGCTTGATAATAACGGAGGTAATATTATCATCACCTCCCCTTTTTTTTGCAAGAATAAGCAGTTGTTCACTCAGCTTTGCCAGATCATCTGAATTATTCAGCGATATGTCCATTATCTCACTGTCGGTGAGCATATTTGTAAGCCCGTCGGTAGCCATTATAAAAAGGTCATCCTGTTTAATATCGGTTTCAAATATATCCACCTGAAGCTCTTCATAGATACCTATTGCCCTTGTAATAATGTTTTTATAAGGGCTGATCCTGGCTTCCTCCCTGTTCATCTTACCGCTCTTAATCTGCTCATTGGTGAAGGAATGATCATCGGAAATCTGCCTGATCTCTGAATCTCTGATGAGATAGAGTCTGCTGTCTCCAACATTTGCAATATGCGCCCGGTTATTGTTCATATCAGCAAGAAGTGCAACAACCGTTGTACCCATCCGCTCAAGGGAAGGATCGGATTTAATTATGCTCAGTATCCTTTTATTGCCGAGCTTTACTCCGACCTGCAGAACATTGCTTAGATAGCTCTTTGTGTCGTCATAGTCATAGGGCCATGTAATATCATCGCCATCCAGAACTGAAAGCACGAATTCTTCGACGCTTATGGCTGCAAGCTTACTGGCGACATCGCCTGCCTTGTGGCCTCCCATGCCGTCAGCAACAATGAAAAGGCCGTGAGACTGATTTATTATATAATAATCTTCATTTATTTGCCTTACAAGGCCTACATCAGATAATCCAAAAACGTCAAGTTCCAATAATATTACCTATACCCTTTTAGTAGCAATATTGTCGTAAATTATGCTGTGCAGTTCCCCTCTGACCTCATCAAAATCCAGGGATTTATCAACCTTGGGATGTATCCTGTTAGTAAGAAACACACAATAAACATCGTTTTTATCGTCTATCCAGATACTTGTACCGGTAAATCCCGTGTGCCCGAAGCAGCTTTTACTGAGTTTTCCTCTAAGGACATTCATTGTATCACCGAGCATCATGCCCAGACCCCATGATTTTGGGAATTTCGGCGTCATATTCTGTTTCATCAGCCTGACTACAATGGGGCTTATATACCTTTTGCCTGCATATATACCCTCATTCAACATCATTTCTGAAAAATAAGCCAGGTCCCTTGGTGTGCTGAATAGACCGGAATTACCGCTGTAACCGTCAAGGCAAAAGCAGTTATGATCATGCACATCGCCATTTATCAGCTCTTTTCTGAAGTCTTTGTATTCAGAGCTCTCTGGAAATCTTTCAGCCATGGATTTTTCATAGCAGTTTCCAAGCTCGGTAGGGACCGTATGAAGGGAAGGCGAGCTTATCCTGGGATTAAATGTGCTTAAGTTCATGTTTAGAGGCTCCAGTATATTCTTTTTTGAAAAATCATCGAGCTTCTTTTCAGTGATAATCTTAACTATCTCGCCTAGGAGAATATACCCAAGACAGCTGTATTTCTGATCAGTATTCGGTACAAAATCCAGGTCAAGGGAATATATTTGTTTTATCATTTTGTCATGGGATTTTTCAAACAAATAAAGGGGGTACCAATCAGGAAGTCCTGATGTATGTGTCAGCAGATTCTGTATGGTAGCCTTGTTTTTATGCTTTCCTGTAAACTCTGGCAGAAATTTGCTTACAGGGTTATCCAGTCTAAGCCTCCCCCTCTCCATAAGAATCATTATTGAAACTGCTGTAACCACAAACTTGGTAACCGATGCCAGATCGAATAGATCGTTTTCTTCCAGGGGTTCCCGGGAAGGGTACACCTGTTTGTTTCCAAGAAATCCCTCGGCTACAATACCGCCTCTTCCTCCAACACTATAAGCAGCACAGGGAAATATGGACTTATCAATACAATCCGCCAAAAAATCCTCTATCCTGTCCTTAATTTCTTTCTTAAAACCGAGTTCTTCAGCAGTTTTAAGTTTTAATGAAACCTTTTTCCTGGGAGGCCTCTTCTTTTTGGAGGTTCTGTATGCCATAAACCATATCCTTCCTGCAACCTGATTTTATTTGAGCAATTCTAATTACTTATGTTCTCATGTCAATAAAATATCTTTTTCATAATGAAGGGCATTACTGATAAAACGGCTGTCATTGCGCCATTTCTCCTTCGTCCTGACACTTATGCCGAGAAAAACCCTTTTGTTGAGAATTGATTCAATATCTTTCCTGGATTTTGTGCCGATATTTTTCATAAATTCCCCGCCTTTTCCTATAAGTATAGCTTTCTCGCTGTCCTTTTCAACCCAGACGACAAACTGCATGAAATACATTTGCTTGTCCTCGTTGTAGTCAATTGCATCTGCAGTAACCATGATCTTATGGGGCATCTCCTGTTTAAGCGCATAAAAGAGCTTTTCCCTAACTATCTCAGAAAAAATGAAATAATCGTCCCTGTCTGTCTTCTGACCTGGAGGATAATAGAAGGGACCATAGGGGAGAACACCTATAATGCTTTTTGTCAGCTCTTCAAGACCCTGTTTCCTTAAGGCGGATATCTTCAAGCTGTCAACAAAGCTGTATAAACTACCATAGTAGCTCATTACATCATCAGCAGTGTTTTTGAGTATATCTGTCTTGTTTACAGCCAGAATTACCGGTAATTTAGTGCAGGAACCGAGTAATTTGAGGATAGTTTCATTTTCCTTGTCTATTGATGAAACCATAAAAACAGCTGTGTCGACATCCAGTAGAATATTTGAAATCATTTTATTTAATTCCCTGTTGAATTTATATTTCTGCCTGTGATAACCCGGTGAATCCACAAAGACAATCTGAGCAGTTTTCGTTGTCAAAATACCTCTTATAAGGTTTCTTGTTGTCTGGGGAACCCTGCTTATAATGGATATCTTTTTGCCGACAAGGGCATTAACCAGAGTTGATTTCCCCACATTCGGCAAACCTATTACAGCTGTAAATCCGCTTTTTTTACTAGTTTTCATATACCTCCCTTATAACCTTGTAAACCCTTTTCAGATTATAAAAATATGTCCTTGCATTTTCCATGTCATTATCTTCAATACAAGACAGTAGCTCTCTCAGGGACAGTATCTCATTCTTGCTGAGATTTATAATATTTTCTTCCTCATCCATTACCTGGCTTATTTTTTCAATAAAATTAATATCATTTCTTTCCAGTTTGTGTTTAAACATGCTGAAATGGATTATTGGAACAAAAGCATAGTTGGAATTAAGCTTCTTAATTTCTGTTTTGTCAATGCCCCTGATGAGAAATATCCTGTCCATCAGAAGGCTGGAACTTGAATGCACCAGCACGCCATTAGAAATCTTGATATCTTCAACAGCCATATTCCAGTCTGTGATAAGATGATTAAGAGTATCAGGAAATGAAGCGCATAGCTGCTTTAAAACCCTGGAAAGTGAAATTTCGGCACAGGATAATATTGGTGAATTTTCTCCGATTATACCGTATTTATGGGCTGAAATATATTTATGCCTGTCCAGCCTGGCAGTTATTAGCCTGTCAAGATTGATAAGCTCTGAAACTGCAAATACACAAAACTTTGAAAAATTTTCTGCCTTCTGATCCAGCATTATCTCAAGGTCATTATTTATTACAGCAAGGGTTTTACCCTTTTCGGAAGGGTATTCATCCCCGCAGATAACACCTTTTATCTCACTGCCCGGACTGGCCAATCCATTGTTTAGATCTGCCAGGCCCAGAAGATAAAAGAAATTTATAATTTCATACTCTATATTATGGTATTCTATCCTGTCAATAAGCTCATCAGTAACTAAAACTTTTCGCTTGTTAACAACTATGTTCCATGTATCCTTGTATTCCCTTATAAAGATAATATCCCCTGAATGCACCCTTAGATGCTCCATCAGCTCTGAGACACTAAAGCCCTTTTCCTGGTTATGCTTGAATATGTAATCCTGGATGATGCTCCTGTACCTTTTATAATCTGCCTTAAGACCGTATCTTCGTATTGATGTCCCCCTGGGAACTTCAATGTTATTAAGAATAAAACCCTCCTTATACATGTTTAAAATAATTTGAAAAATCTCTTTTTGTGAGGATTTTATTAATCTCTCAGCCTTCCTGTAAATTATCATGTTTGATTCAAATATCCTGAGGTATTCAAACACTGCATTTATAACAGATACCAGGTTATTTACCGATAACTCTTCAAGGTTTGATAAAAAGCTGTTTTTGTATCTCTTTACAAGGTCTTTATTGCTTAAAAGCCTGTGATACCTGGTAAAAAAAGCAAGTTCTTCACCCAGGGCATATAACATTACATTGATAAAATTCGAAAAGGATAAATTATCTTTTATTAGCTGATTTTCTATCAAAATAACTATTCTTTTGTCGGGTCTATTTCCTCAGGCAATTTTTCCTTTTCGCTGATATCCTGCTTTTCTGAATCCTTGCCGGATACCTGTTTTATAAGTTCATCAAATTCACTGGAGATCTCATCCCTTTTTGTAAGCTGTTCAAGCTTTTCATCGAGCTTTTCACCCTCTGAAAGAGCAAGTTCATCGAATGCTTTAAGGGTCTCGCTCTCATCCATTACTCTCTCCATTCCTTTGTCAAATACACTCATAGCTGAATCAATATCAAGTTTGCTGGATATTTCACTTACTTCTCTTTTGCTCTTGTTCAGTTCATCAAGCACCCTGGCATGCTTAAGCTGTCTTGCCCTATCTTCAACCTGCTTAGCGCTGTTTTCAAAAAGGGCTTTAGCTTCTTCCGACTGTTTATTTGCCTGTTCATAGGCATTCCTGAATAATTCAACCCTTTTTTCGCACTCTTTACGGAGCTGGAGTGCCCTTTTAGCCAGATTTTCATTTTCAATCCTTTCTCTTTCTTCTTTTGCTTCCAGGCTTTGTTTTGCAGCTGTCAGCGCTTGCTGGGTAAGGCGTTCATACCGCTGTTTTTCCTCTTCGTATTTTCTCTCAGCCTTTTTTTCAAAGGCAATTGCCCTGGCGACCGATTCTTTATATTTTCCCAGGTTCTGGTGTATTTCCCTCAATGCAAGTTCCATGCTTGAGATTGTCACCTGCTTTTCAGCTCCCGACAGGATTTTATTGAAAAATGACTTAATTAGATTTATAAGCCTCTTAAACATTCAGGTACCCTCCTTTTGTAATACATGGTTTTATAAAATCAAGTAACTAATTATATTACTTTTTTCCCTAAAAGCAAATATTAATTTCTTGAACTGGCTGTTTACTTATAACCGCATATTCTTTTCTTTACAATTCACAATGATATTGCTATATTACCTATGAAATACCATTGATTTCTTGAACATTTATGAAAAGGTAGGATACCATGAGTCACGACAGCATCCTGGTCGCTTTTCTCTGGCATATGCATCAGCCCCTGTATATTGACCCCTTTGATGGTGAAATACTGCTTCCTTTTGTAAGGCTCCATGCTGTAAAAGATTATTACGAAATGCTTATGATATCAAACAGCTTTGACGAGCTATTCATTAACTATAATCTTGTCCCTTCATTGTTGGACCAGATCTTATTATACTCCGGTAAAAAGAGGGAAACCAATGAAAAATGGCTAAAACTGACCGTCAGGAATCCTTCGGAAATGTCCCAGGCTGAAAAGCTTTTTATTATAAATAATTTTTTTCTTGGTAATCCGGAACATATGATCCAAACACTGCCTTATTTCAATACACTTTATCATAAAGCACTGAGAACAACGAAAAGTTCCAGGGATTCCAGTACAATAGTCAATTCCTTTAATGATCAGGAACTGCTCGATATCCAGGTACTGCACTCAATAAGCTGGCTGGGAGAATACAGCAGGAAAAATAATTCTGAGCTTAATGAACTCATAAAAAAGGAAAAAAACTACAATGAAGGTGATAAGCAATTCATTATTGATTTTCAGTTCAGCATAATGGAATCTCTGATCGATCACTACCGGGAAGCCGAAAAGCTGGGAAAGATAGAAATATCAACAACTCCTTATTATCATCCCATATTGCCACTACTTATAAACTCGGATTCCGGAAAAATATCCTCTGATAAGCCTTTGCCTGCCAGGGCTTTCCGTTTCCCCAAGGATGCTGAATACCAGATCATAAAGGCTAAAGAACGAATGTCTCAGCTTTTTAATAAGGAATCATGGGGTTTCTGGCCGTCGGAGGGGAGTCTTTCAGACGAAACCCTGGATATATTTGCAAGGCATGATATTAATTGGGTTGCCACCGACGAAGGAAACCTGTATAAATCAAAATACAGCATTGAAAACAAGTACTTTTGCCCTTATTTATTTGAATCAAAACACACCAGGCATGTGCCCATCTTCTTCAGGAACCACTATTTATCGGATAAAATAGGTTTTGTCTACAGCAGATGGGATGCTTCCTCCGCCGTAGATGATATGATTTCCCACATAAAAAAGGTATCACAGCTTTCAAAGCATAAAAATCCGGTTATCCCCATCATCCTCGACGGCGAAAATTGCTGGGAGTATTATAAGATGAACGGTTACATGTTCCTAAATGAGCTTTACAGCCGTTTATGCCGTGAAAAAAACATCAGAACCATTACCTTCAGCAGTTACCTTGCTAGCTTTCAGCGTGAGGACTATAAGATTTTCAGTCTGAACCCGGGCTCATGGATCAATGACAATTTTGATATCTGGATCGGAAATCATGAGGAGAACAAAGCCTGGGACTACCTCAGGGAAGCCAGGGAAATAACATCTCCGGAAAATCCCGGTTACGATAACATTCTCATCGCAGAAGGAAGCGACTGGTTCTGGTGGTATGGCGACCAGCACCAAACAAGCTATTCAAAGATTTTCGACAGACTTTTCCGTAGAAACCTGCAGAAGTTTTACTCTGAAAATAATACGGAATCCCCTTCCTCATTAAATAAACCCATTAAGAGAAAGACCAGCTACAGATTATACCAGCAGCCTAAAATCCTGATAGACCCAATAATTGACGGGAAAATCACTAATTTCTACGAGTGGCTGAATGCCGGCTTTATAAATGTCAGTGATGATTTTGGCCTGGGTTCACTGCACCAGAGAAATATCATGATAAACAAGATTTTTTACGGGTTTAACAAGAACAGGGCATTCCTCATGGCGGTATTCAGCAACGATTTCAGCAATGAGATTGAGAAAATCAGGCTCAACCTTATTCTTGAAGAAGATCAGGTGTGCAGTTTAGCATTTGAAAAAAACAGAGCGGTCCTACAATCAAAAGCTCGATGTGATATAGTTTTTGCTTATGAAGACATACTTGAACTCTCAATACCCATAAGGCTTAACCAGGAGTATTTTACTTTCAGACTTTCTGTAGAAGAA
Source organism: uncultured bacterium (assembly GCA_964431655.1). Classification (GTDB taxonomy): domain Bacteria; phylum CAYMEV01; class CAYMEV01; order CAYMEV01; family CAYMEV01; genus CAYMEV01. Next base: position 16,785 of record CAYSKJ010000011.1, read on the forward strand.
AAAGATTCAGGTTCAGTTTTGGAAAACTACCCCATCGAAGGTTTTTATAAAATAAAGATACCAAGTTTTGTTGATTATGCCGATTTCTGGTATGTATAATCTCTGGATTCTGATTTTAACATGCATATAGTATATGTCTCACCTTTTTTTGATCCCTTTTCCTCAGTCAAAACGCAAATCGGCAGCAAATTACGCCATATCGTGCAATACCTGCCAAAAAAACACAAAATAAGCATTTTACTTCCAGCGAAATACCTTTCGGAAAAAAATAGAAAGAAACTGACTGATATTATCTATGGTTTTGAATTTAATTTAGGCGGAAAGAACATACATTTCAAGGTGTACAGCTTAATTAATAAAAGCAAAAGAATTTCTGTCAATATAATTGATTTTGATGAGTTTATACCTGCTTTTGATTTTAATATTGATGAAAAAATATTATTTGGAATCCTTTTTTCCACAGGTTCAGCATTATACCTGTTAAAAAATCAAAGCAAACCTGGTTTAATCCATTCCCTGGGGTGGTCAACCTATTTGTTTCCAGTTATTTACCGCATTTATGCCAATGATTATGAATTAAACCTTGTGCATTCACCGGACAATATATACAAGCAGGTTGTAATAAGCCGGGAATGGCTTGAGATACTCTCTCTTCCCCGGGAATTATACAATATTGATCAACTGGAGTATTATGGCCATATAAACCTCTTAAAGGGGGCAGTGAAATTTTCTGAAAGTTTAATAATAAACAGCACTAAACTGCTTGAATCCCTTGTTAATCCCCTTGAATCAGTTCCTCTTACCAGGTTTTTCATCCATAACAGGTATAAGCTTAAAGCCATAAATGAGGTTATTGACTCAAAGGAATGGAACCCCTCAACCGATCCGTATATAGCAAGTAAATACAGCCGATCCTCATTACACCTAAGGACCCGAAATAAGATAGAACTCCAACATTCCCTCGGGTTGAAGCCTGGCATTGAAATACCTGTGATTGGCATAATAATTGACTTTCTGGACAATGATTATGTTGATCTTATCTACAATGTCCTGAGTCATCTCCTGGCCCATCCTGTTCAGTGCATATTATGTTCCATAAAGGATCAGTACCTGTTCAGAAAAATCTCTCTGCTGGATGACCCTGTTAACAATAATTTTATTTTCATTTATGGTCTTGATTTAAATCAGGTACATATGATATTTTCATCTGCAGACCTTTTCATCATTACGCCTCAGGTATTAAAACCTTTCATCAACCATATCATAGCCCTTGCCTATGGCTGTATACCAATTGCAAACCACAGCCCCTTTTTCAAGGATCATATTACAGATATTCAAAGTTCTCATGCAATGGGTAATGGTTATCTTCTCCATGAATACAGTGCTGATGCCCTGTTTTCCCTTATCATAAGGTCTATCAAGGATTATCGGAATAAAAGCTTCTGGACACAGGTCCAGGAACGGGCAATGTCTGCAGACTTCAGCTATAAGAGGGTTATTGGCGAATACCTGCAAACTTACAGGATAAATGGGTGAGTGGGAATCGCGGGGGCTGGATTTGAACCAGCGACCTTTGGGTTATGAGCCCAACGGGCTACCATACTGCCCCACCCCGCAATTGATATTGTGAATCTATTAGAAAAGATCAGTTTTGTCAATAAAAATATTAGCGGAAAATCTTATTCTGCCTGCAATATATGTCAATCAGCCTCATTGCGCTAATGACACGGCTGATTTTCAGGTTCTTCTCTCTCATAAGTTCTTCGTCTTCAGGGCTTACCGCTGCAGCCCTGACTCCGTTCAATTCCTTCTGCAGTTCAAACCGAAGTGATTTTATTGAGGCCGGGGGCAACTTTTTAAGTTGCTGAACATTGAGCTGAAGATATCCCTTTGATACATCTGTTGCTATTTTGTAAAAACTTCCCTGAAGACTGCTGGACATAAAAGACTAGTCTATCTTATCGAAAAAGTATCTGGAGGGGTTTACATTCACACCATGAAAAAGAACCTCATAGTGCAGGTGAGGACCGGTGCTCCTTCCCGTATTTCCCACACGGCCTATGAGATCACCCCTTTTAACATTCTGCCACCTTTTGACATTGTATTCCTTGAGATGAGCATAATGAGTAACATAACCAAAATCGTGCTCAATAATAATTGTATTGCCAAATCCGGTCTTATATCCTGTAAATACTACTTTTCCGTCCGCTGGAGCTACCACAGGGGTCCCGTCGGGTGCAGAAATATCAATTCCTTTATGAAACTCTTTACTCCCTGTAAAGGGTGATTTTCTATAACCGTAGGCAGATGTGACATAGCCCTGAGTGGGGGTTAGAGTAGGGATATGTGAAAGTATATGATTATTGTCCCTTATTATATTCTCAATATAGCTGTAGCTTTCAGAAAGCTCATCCACCTGTTCTACCAGGGATTCAATATATTCATTTTTTTTAGAGTTCATGTAATTCATATAATATAGGCGGTATGAGTTCTCATTGGTTTTTAGCTCATTATTCGACTGGCCTCCCCTGGCAGACGCGGTAAAATCATAAATCTTGGAAGAAAGACCTACCATGGTAAAAAGCTTGCCGGAAAGCTCATTAAGCTGCTCCACTTTCTGATCAACATACATCAGGTGATCGCTTTTCATTTTAATATCATTTTTCAGGAGAATATTACTGGATAATTCCATCTCAAGCTCTTTACAGGCCGAACTATATCGGCTGTAATAGTTTAACAGCATAATGCCTGATATTAATGAAGAAACGAAAAGAAAAACTACTGCACAGCATATACCTATCAGAGCAGTTTTGGAAACCGACATTATCCTGGGTTCCTTATTGTCGCCTGGAATAAGATATACTGTATACATGCCAAGATTCATAGTGCATGCCCTCGCTCAAGGTATAAGTGATAATCGTACAACATATTAAGATTTACCATAACAATCACTCAATCGCAAGTCAAATAAAAAATGCATTTTTTTATTTATATGGCTAAATATACTTAATATTTTTATAGTTTGACAATAATGGCTCAACCGGTTATATTTTAACTACAAATTTTTCAAATAAAGAAGAGGATACTTTTATATGAAAAAATTTCTGACAGTTCCATTTGTGGTCTTTTTAATCTTTGCCGGCTGCAGTTTTCAGAAAGCGGATAAACCTGGTATTGAAGAGGATAAAAGCATCCATTCCGGCAGACTGGACAGCCATCCTGAGGACACAGCAGATAAAAGCCTTGAAGATTCAGATCTTGCCGGCTTGCCTGATTTTGAACTTGAGCCATCAGACGGTGTCCTTTATGATGAGTTCACAGAAGAACCTGAATCATTGGCTCATATTAACATTCCCGACACTGATATTCAGCCTGTATTGTGCGTAAAAGAAGAAAACAGAAGATACATAGAGTATATAAAAACTTTTTTTGAATATAGTAATGATGCTAAATTAAACGCTGCAATAAACTTTCTCGCCTATACCAAAAAAAATACAACACAGCAGGCAATCAACAGATCATCAGGATTATACCATATTATCAAAGAAGTCTTTGAAGATGAAGGAGTACCTTACATTATAGGCATCGGCCTGGTAAGCGTTGAAAGCGCCTGGAAGCTGAGAGCTCTTTCCAGAGCCAGAGCAGCAGGGCTTTTTCAGTTTATAAAAAGTACAGGCAAAAGGTATGACCTTAGGCGCACCAGCCATATAGAAGAAAGGTATCACATCGTTAAAGCCGCACGGGCAAGTGCAAAGTACCTCTCAGACCTTTACAACATTTTCGGGGACTGGAAGCTCGCCTTGGCTGCCTATAATGCTGGCGAGGGAAGAATCTTCCGAGCAATGGTAGATGCTGGTTATAACAGGGATTGGCATAAATTTGAATCAGGTACTTTTCTAAAAAGGGAAACAAAAGAATACGTGTCAAAGGTCCTGGCAGCTATGATAATATGGGAAAACCCCGATGCCTACGAACTTGAAAAGGTTGACTACCAGGAGAACAACCTGGAAGAAGTTAAAATAGATACGGCCTTTTCACCCAGGGGCCTTGCTCAAAGCCTAAATCTTGATTTGGAACATTTCAAAGCTTTCAACCCTCATCTCCTTAACGATAACTGGATAATACCCCCTTCAGATTTTTCTGTTTTAGTTCCGTATGAAGCCGTCTCCATGATTGCTGAATATTTTAATGATACGGACAAATATAAGAAGGATCAGAGCAGATATGCCTACCAGTACAGCTGGGACGGAGAGTATATGGTCATAAGAATACAGAAGGGCATGACCCTTTCAAGAATTGCCCGGATGTACAATACCACTGTAAATCATCTGATGCACCTGAATAATCTTAGATCAACCCGCATAGTAGCAGGGAAAAAACTGAAAGTACCTGCTCCGGCAGGTTATGGTTATGAGCATGACCAGACTGGAGCTTTACAGCCGGACGAGGGGAACGGCTACCTGACTGTCAGGATAAGAAGAGGCATGACCCTTTATGAAATTGCGAGACAATACAATACCTCCATCAGCGAACTGCAGAGGATAAACAATCTGAAATCCAGCAGAATAGTTGCAGGCCAGTTTTTAAAGATTCCTGCTCCAAGTACTTAGGGTGAATCAATATTTGGCTGTGAAAAATTAGATGAAGTATGCCAAAGCCTTTATTCACATTCTGTTATTATCCTTTTTTTTCAGTTTAACCTGCTTTTCAGAGATAATTTACAAAGCAGAAATGGAGTATAAAGCAGGTGGCGTTATAGAGGGCAGAACCCATGTCATTATCAGTAATCATACAGCTGACAAAGAGCTGATTTTTTTCCTCCACCAGAATTCTTACAAAGATGAGAGTAAGCTTTCAAAATTCAAAGTGAATTACCTTTATCCCGATGGCTTTAACCCGGGACAGTTTCAAATTTTTGACCTGAGGATCAATAATGCTGAAATTGATCTGCAACCCGTTACCGGTGATGTCTACATACCGCTTCCGTTACTGGATGACAATATAAATACGGAGATAATATACAGCTTCAAGAGTTCTTATCCCTCAAGAATTGGCCCTGTAGGATACCGTAATAATACTTTATCTTCCCTGTATCCTCCCTATCCCCTTATTGCTGAATTTTCAAAAGAGCACAATACCCATAGTCTTATAAGTTCAGAACACTGTATAAACATAGCTGTCCCTGATAATATGGTCCTGCTGGGAGAATTTAGCCAGATTGAAGCAGTGGACGGGTTGAGGTTCTACAAAGCAGCATTAAAAAGCCTTCCCTTTTATTCCTTCTCCATTGTACCTGAAGACTATTCCAGGGAATCCTTATTTATAAATGACCTGGAAATCTGCATAAATTTTTCAGGCTCTGATTCCAGAACCATTTCCAACCTATTCTTTTCATTCTGGGATATGTACCTTTTCTTTATTCATAATACAGCAATGAGACCTGAAGGAAGAATTGAATTTGCACCCGCAAGCATAGAGAACGACCTCTTGATAAATGGAATGGGGCTCGTCTATTTTGACCCCAATTTAATAGCTGTTAAACCAAAATTCAGAACTCTCGTTGATTTCAATATAATCAGGGTTATCATGCTTGAGTTTCTTGACCTGGCTTATCCTGACGATAAAAAGGACATAATATTTTTGACCATGCTTAATGAATTCCTCAGTGAAAAATACTACCTCTACTGCCATAATGAATTTCCTCAGATACCTAAGAGTCTTTTTGCACTGAGTCTGGTAACCTCTGTTGACCTGAATGACTTGTATGAGACGCTTGATGACAAATACGGCTTCTCCCTGGACAGGTCAACCCTTACACAGTCATACAATTATTATATCGGCAGGTTTGACAATAATTTCAACCTTTACAGCATATTAAAAAAACTAATAGGAATTGAGAATGCGCAGAAAGAGCTTTCACAACTCCTTAAAAAAAATCCCAGTCAGTTTGACCTAAAAGAGGAATTTTACTTACAGATGAGTAAGAGCGGGTTCATGGACGATATTGAAAATTTCCTGGATATGGAATCCCGCAAGGCGAATGATCCGACGGATAACAGCAGGAACACGAAAACAGGTATCAGGGGAAGGGGCAGCCTTTCGCGGTACTCTCTGGGATTGGAAAATAATCCCAGACTGCTTAAACTATTTGATGATTCATCCAGAACCCCTTACTATTTCTATGCAAACAGCCAGATACTTATAGAACCTCTGGATCTTAGCATAGGCTATATCTACAAATTTTTTATTGCAAAGGATGATATACTTAAACCTACCTATGGTCTTTCCATTGAAAAATTTGATCATACCCTGGATGGAAAAATATTTTATAAAATCATGCTGGGCCGACAACTTACGCCTAAGAAAAGTCAGTTTGAACTTCAGGTTTTTTCAAGTTATGAACTGTATAAAGATGCAAAGACCATAGAAAATGAGACAGACAAGATATACTTTTTCGGATTTATTTTAGACAGCACTAACAGGACAGATGATTTCCAGACCGGTTACAGCCTTTCCCTCACCTGCAGGTCGGCTATAAGCAAAATCTTCGGCATTTATGACTTTCAAAACATACTTTTTGACCTTGATTTTAACCATTACTGGACCGAAGGTCTGTTTACAAAATATGATTTCCAGGCTGGGATACTTGCAGGAGATAGGCCGTCCTTTATTCATTATACCTACTCTTCGTACAATAAAGCTGTCTCGGGTGATAATAATAAAATCAAAAACGATGCATACCTGGGGTTTGGTATTGAAGCAGGCACCGTACTTAAAAAAAACATCGGAAAGAACCTGTTCGATATTTTTACTCTTCTCCGTCTTGAGGGTTCTGTGTTTGCTGAAGCATGCCTTCTTGGCAGTAAAATGTCAGATTTTGGAAATAATTACTGCATAGATATTGGTTTTCGCATCGGAGCTCTAACCCTGTTTCAAAATCTTATACCCGTAATGCTGTCTTTTGATATTGCCTTTCCTCTGGATTCGATTAATTTCAGCGATATCTATTTCAGAATAAAGATAAAAGAGATATTTTAGGGTATCACTCTATCTCAATCCTGATAAGGTTCCTGTTATTGTATATCCTGTTATCATTCCGGTTCTCACTGTTATACAGATATAGATCATTCCTGCCGGACTTTATTCTTCTTACAGTGTAAATAAGGCAGTCTTTCTCTACTGCAGGGTTGTAAACCATATTATCAGAAGGGTTTATGATGAGCTGTTGTTTTAATCTATCCGGCAGGGTGCTGTAGATGAGCCTCAGGTGCAGGTTCTCATAATCTCGGTTACTGAGGATACTGAATCTTGCCAGGTCGTAATAAACGATGCAGCTGTTAAAATTCCTGAATCCAAGCCCGGGAATCAGCTGGAATACATCCTTATCAGTCTGCTTTGAAAAATATAGGGGCTCCGTTACGGCATATCTTTCAGGAAGCATAATACAGGTTACATAGCTGTTTATATATACCCCCCATGAAAAAAAGAGTATGCAGAAGAAAATCAGAATAGCTCTGTTTTCATGTATAGCCAATAGTATGATTATAATAAACGAAGGCAGGGAAATAAATAAAAAGCGCCCCTGAGGCTGTTTTGATATAATATAATACATTGAGAATAGCAATAAGTTTACAATTATCACTGTAAGATTGAATAAAAAGAGGTCCTGCTTCTTTTGCTTCTTTTTTATGCATAATAATATATTCTTCATCAGGCTGTATATAAAGAGAATGGTAATTAACAAATAAACTATATAATCAAACCGTCTCAAATAAACATTCTTCCATCCGAAGACTCCGAAAAAGCTTTTAAAAACATCCCTGAAAAATGAAAGCAGGCTGATTGAATCATAGGGAATGCGCCTGATGGTGTAAAAATAATTATGGACCCGTGTATACAGGTTGATTATAAATCCCCGGTCCAGCGCATAAATTGCCAGAACCGTAAATAGGGTTAATCCCAGGAAAGCCATCAGGTATTTCTTTTTAGAATCCCTCTGGAATAAGAGATAAAAAAGAGAAAAAGAAATAATTAAAGATATAAAACTGAGCTTAACGAAAATCCCCAGGGGCAGGAGAATAAGAAGAAGTGTTATCACCAGTGCATTATTATAGTGCGAGACTATAATAAGCTGAAACAGATAAAGGGACAGAAATGAAAAGAAAAGAAGCATAATATCATTATTAATAATTGAGCCCGTAAAAATAAACTGCGGAACAGAAAGAAGAGCAAACAATCCCGTAAAAACAACAAGGGTCCTTCCTGTAAATACAGACCTGAAAATCAGAAATGATACAAAAACGCAGGATAGCATGAATATATTTGAAATAAAACGGTAGATCCGCACATCTTTAGCCAGGTTCCTGTAATTTATCGATCCCTGGGTCTTACTTATAAAAAGGTTTGCGTATTTATCCATAAAATAAGGATTAACAAATATATGGTGCCTTTCATTACGATTCGGCTGATGTATAAAAGAAAGCATATCATAATACAGAGGGGGCTGATGGAGCTGGTAAAAACTGAGCAGTGTTTTTTCAGAAAAGGGGAAATACAAATTGCCAAGGTTTTCCTGGAGCTCCGCTACCCTCTTTTTATCACTCTCCTCCAGCTCGAGGAGTTCCGGGTTAATTGTATCAGGCATACTGAAAACCAGATTTCCTTCCACAATCCTGTAATAATGGGCAATCTCATCATATCCCTCAAACAAGGGTATCTGAACTATGTATAAAATGCCGAATATACCAAATATTATAAGTGCAAATACCAGGAAAAATATCAGGTATTCAGGGATTTGTACTGTTTTTCTCTCCATTGTCAATCCATGAAAGCAATTGATGAAACCATCCTGGGTATATCCTCTGGAACTATAAATTCAATATCCCTTATTTCATCAAAAATATTAAATATGGATTTTTTAAGAATATTCCAGACAGCCCTGTTTTCAGCGATATTTGGGATATTAGCCTTTAAATAGCCTTGAATCCTTCTGTAGAATTCACCAAAAACCGATTCATCTTTTTTCAGGATGTTTATCATGTCTGCAAGTTCACCCCTGGCAAAAGGCTTCAGCCTGGGCGAATTGTCCCATAACATCCTAAGGAACAATGTTGAGAAACAGGCGGTAATATCGATGCGTGAACGGCAGTATAAATCATAGACGTCTAAACAGGGTATTTTAAATAAACCATGGATGATCTTGCTGCAAAACTCCAGACCATTAATTATATCATCGATCATATTCACATCCTTTGCTGAGCCAAAATCCCTGTATGAATCCATATTGTTTTCATCCCTGTAATAATAAAGGGGACAATGCATGAATATGCCCAGGAAATAAGGGCTATAGCCTTCGCCAAGAAAATCATCCACTTCCTCTCTGGATTTAAATGCACTGAAGATGCCTTTCCGGAGAATTGCCCTCCCCTTCAGCCTGAGATTATTTAATATATAACAGGCATGCTGGAAAAGAGATTTCAGGTAATAATTTTCCAGCAGAAGCAAAGCCCTGTGCTCATCTTCCCCGGTGACATTTTCCAGGGACAGGGATATATAACTCTTTGCTCTCAATACTGAATCTCTGATTGCCCTGGAGCTAACATCCCCTGTTTTATCCGCCACAATAATACAGTTGGAAATATTCGCAAGCTCGAAACGAAGCTCATCCTGGACTATAGAGGCAGCTTTCCCGTATATGCGGTCAAAGAGTAATAGCTTTTCATCCCTGTATAATACTGGATAATTAGGAATCATAGAGCTGTAACCGGCTTCAGTCCTGTTTTTGACCAGGTTTGAAAGATCAGCCCTGCTGTTCTTTTTTGGCTCTTTTATCAAATCATCAAGACTAAGGGGCTTATAGACAAGCACTGCAGAGTCATAGTCCGGGTAGCCGTAGCTGCTCAGCCTGGTATTCCTCAGACGGTATTCATCAGACTCATCCTCCGTCTGCACTGCTCCGAATATGCTCCTTAAAAACTCAATATAAACAGCCCCCAGCTCTGCCTTTATATGGCTTATAAAATTTATGAAAGGACTCCCTACCCAGTCTTCCTTGAAGCTGAAATAATATACGCCGTCAATCGTATCTCCGGACAATTCCTCTGTATCATCATTGCCAACAGAGAATCTTATGTTCACATAAATGGAAAAACAAAGGGCAATAAGACTAAGATTGAGGTCTTTTATTATGTTGGACAGTGAATCATAATCCAGCTGATCCAGGTAAAGCATCCATTTTTTAAATTTATCCGGGTTAAGCCGATCCCCCATCCATAAATCAATATCAAAAAAATAGTTAATCTGGGTTGCTGATGCAGATTCAAGGATCGAAAGAGCTTCAGTATGCTCACTTTCATTTAATGTGAGAAAGAGTTCCTCAGGGGGAAAAAGCGGAATAACCTTGTCAGGATGCTCTGTGTTCAATATCCTGCCAGCACGGTTCTCAGGTTTAAGGGTGAGGATATCCTTAACCAGGATATCCAGATTATTTTTTATAATTCCGTTTTTATTCATCTATGCAACTTGACAGGCAAGTACAATTGACAAAAATTTGCTTTCGTCGGAATCGGATCTGCTTGTCAAGATACATGGAACATCTGAGCCAAAAACTATGGCAGCCAGCCTTGCCTGGGCAAAATACGCACAGCATTTATAGAAGATATTGCCTGCTTCAATATCCGGAAAGACCAAAATATCAGCTTCACCGCCCACAGGGCTTTCTAATCCCTTTGTACTGCAGGATACAGGGGATATAGCAACATCCAGAGCCAGGGGGCCGTCAACAATACAGCCTGTTATCTGCTTTCTTCTGTTCATCTGGCTGAGAACAGCCGCTTCCTGAGTTACAGGCATCTTTTCAGAGACCTTTTCGTTTGCGGCAAGAATCGCAACCCTGGGATTTTCAATGCCGAAACGGTGGGCAGCATTAACTGCATACTCTATCATCTTTACCTTCTGCATCAGGTCCGGGGCTGGCAATACTGCAACATCCGTCAGGAAAAGAAACTTATCATATGCAGGAATATCTATAAGGGTAAGATGACTGAGAATATTTCCCTTTGACAATAAACCATTTTCTTTATTCAAAATAGCCTTCATGTATTTTTCGGTACCTATCAGGCCTTTCATGAGGATATCTCCTTCCCTGCTCTTGATAAGCTCTACAGATATCCTTGCAGCATCAACTTCTGATTCAGCCTTTACAATCCTGAACATGTCTTTAGGCTTATTCAGATCTTCCAGGAGTTTATGTATTTTCACCGGATCTCCAACAAGTACTATGTCCGCAATATTCTCTTCCCGTGCTTTTATGCAGGCTTCAATAGTATTAGGATCTTCACCCTTTACAACTATCACCTTTTTTTTAGGTTTATCCTTAACAGCCTGTAAGAGATCATCAAAATTCTTTATCATAATAAAATCCTCCTAATTTTTTTAAATGGTGGTTCTCTTATATAATGTATAAAGCAGGTTTAGTCAAATAATAAAAAAATGTTATTGTTAAATACCCTGTATATAGGTATGAAGCGGCATAACAGGGTTTCTGAAAGGAAAATCACTGCGGAAATGCCCTCCAACGCTTTCCCTTCGGTATAAGGCGGATCGGAACACAGCCATGGCAGTAAGCAGCATATTATCAAACTCACAAAAACAGCAGGATGCTATCAGGGAATCAGCCACCCTCTCATATATCTCCTTAATCATGCCATACCCATCCTTCAGGCCTTTTTCCTCCCTGATAATACCTGCATTCAGCCAGAGTATCGATTTTACCTTCTTTATCATCCCTTCGATTTCAGCCTCATCCCAGTCACCTGATATTTCAAGGGGAATATTTCTCCTGCGGAGCTTTATCATCATCCTGGCTTCATTGACAGCTGTCAGGGCTGTCCTTTTGCCAAAAACGAGCCCTTCAAGAAGGGAATTGCTTGCAAGCCGGTTTGCTCCGTGAATTCCCGTTGATGCACATTCACCGCAGCACAAAAGGCCTGGAAGATTTGTCCTGCCGTAGATATCAGTAAGCACACCGCCCATAATGTAATGGGCTGCCGGTCTAACCGGTATTAGATCTTTTGTTATATTAATTCCCAAACCCAGCAGTTTTTTATAAATGGTAGGAAACCGGTTTTTTACAAAGTCTGCATCCAGATGCCTGTTGTCCAGGTAAACATTACTTAGTTTTTTCTTTTTCATTTCATTATATATTGCTCTTGAAACAACGTCCCGGGGAGCCAGTTCCTTATCCTTATGATAGTACTGCATAAAACGTTTGCCTCTGCTGTCTACAAGCCAGGCCCCTTCCCCTCTCATAGCTTCCGTAATCAGGAATTTCTGACCCTCACCCTCCTGGAAAAAGACAGTAGGATGGAACTGAATGAACTCCATATCCCTCAGTATACATCCGGCCCTGGAGGCAAGCCCAAACCCCGAACCTGTAACGGATTCAGGATTGGAGGATTCAATATAGAGACCCCCAATGCCGCCGGTGGCAAGAATGGTAATCCTGGATGGCACATACAGGAATTTCTTATCCCGGCAGCTGAAAAATACTACACCTTTTACACAGCCTTCCTCTGTAATAAGCCTTACTGCCGGACTATATTCAAGCATAGTTATATTAGGATGATTTTCGGAGGATAAGATCAAAGTGCGCTCGATCTCCTTGCCTGTTGCATCTCCGAAAGAATGGATAACTCTTTTCTCGGAATGGGCACCCTCTCTGGTAAAATAGAGGCTGTCACCCTCCCTGTCAAAATAAGCTCCCATCCCGATAATTTCTTTGATGACCCTTGGGCCTTCCTTTATTACGTACTCTACCACTGAGTCATCACACAGCCCCACGCCTGCCCTTTTTGTGTCCTCTATATGTTTTTTATAACTATCCCCTTCCTTTAATACAACTGCTACTCCGCCCTGGGCATACCTTGTACTGCAGTCAGTTGCAGACCGGTTGGATAAAACAAGAACATTACCGTGTTCTTTGAGTATATGTGCCGCCATGAGCCCGGCCACACCACTGCCTATGATTGTAAAATCAGTTTTTATTGTGTATTTTTCCGGATTTATCATCTAATAACAGGTTTTTTACAAGCTCCTCTATCTTCTTTATGCCAATAATCCTGCATTTTCCCTTTGATTTTATTTCGCCTGCATCATAGTACGGGCAATATATCTTCTTATAGCCGAGTCTTATGCATTCATTGATCCTCCTCTCGGCATACTGGCTTTTTTTTATTTCCCCGTTGAGGGAAAGCTCCCCGAAAAAGGCGGTGTCCTGTTCAACAGGCCTGTCATAAAAATTACTGATCAGTGAAGCTGCTATGGCCAGATCAATTACTGTATCCTCTATTACAAGGCCGGAAGCAATGTTTACATATATTTCCTTGTTATAAAATGAAAGACTGCACCTTTTCTCAAGTATTGCAATTATCATATTTAGCCTTAATGGTTTGATACCTTTTGCAATCCTCCTCGGATTAGGATAATTCACCTCAACGAACAGTGACTGGATTTCTGCAAATATAACCCTCTGGCCCTGCAGGGATGGTGTAATGATTGTGCCTATGTAATTACCGCTGTGTTTGTCGATAAATATCTGCGAAGGATTAATAACAGGTATAAGCCCCTCCTGTTTCATTTCAAAAATTCCCAGTTCTGTAGTGGGGCCGAACCGGTTCTTCTGTGATTTAAGCAGTCTGTATTCGGTCTGCTTATCACCTTCAAGGTATAAAACCACATCCACCAGGTGTTCCAGTGCTTTAGGGCCTGCAGTAATTCCTTCCTTGGTGACATGGCCAATCAGTATGAAGCAGGGATTTGAGGACATCATCTTCTGTGATTTAATAAACTGGAGGATGCGCATCCCAGTGTATTTAACCTGGTTAACACTGCCCATGGTTGAAAATATTCCGGGACTGTACATGGTCTGAATTGAGTCGACAATAACCAGATCATAATCCGTACCTTCAAGATAATCAAGTATGGAGTCAATGTTTGTCTCCGCAAGAACCTCAATGGGTTCTCTGTATTGAGCTGTGAGTCTCTGCCACCTTAGTTTGATCTGGTTTAAAGACTCTTCACCGGTTACATAAAGCACCCTTTTACCCTGATCCTGTATTACCTGGGCAGTCTTAAGCACCAGGCTGGACTTTCCTATCCCGGGGTCGCCGACAAGAAGAATAATAGAGCATGGTGTAAGCCCTCCCCCGAAAACCCTGTCAAATTCCTCTATGCCACTTGAAATAACAGGAAATTCATGCTCTTTTACATCATCAATAGGCACAGGAGAAGAAACCGGTCCTTCTTTTTTATCCTGCGGCTTATCATCCCCTAGGTCAGAGAATGTGCTGTAATTTCCGCACTGAGGGCATCTCCCCATGGGCATGCCTGCAATATATCCGCATTCACCGCATATATATCTATTTTTCTTCATTCAAAATCTCTTTTCCATTCTGAGGTTCTTTTTTGTAAATATCCCTGTATTTACCGGCAAATACTTTGTAATTATTCCACATCATATCTTCCAGTATCTTTTTATGCTCCTCAATTTTCTCCTTGGAAAGCCCTGGTTCCATTATATAGGGCTTTGCTACAACTATAAACACCCGAGATAATGGCAGAGGTACATAAAGCCCGTCCCAGGATCTTAATCTTAAAGCCCTGGAAAAATAGGCATAGGACATAAGTATCGGGTATTCATGGCGGTCAGCCAGCCAGACTATCCCTTTTTTCATTTTGTATTTCGGGCCCCTGGGGCCGTCAAAGGTAAGTGACAGCATGACATCTTCCCTCAGCAGTTTCCTTATGCTGAATAATACCTCAGTACCTTCATCACTGCTAGAACCCCTTATAATCCTGTAACCAAGACGCTTCAGGAAAAAATTTGAAATTTTGCCGTCCCTGCTCCGGCTGACAAGAACACACCTCCCTTTTTTCCTGAAGTAGAAGGATAAGGGGATTAAATGGTTATGATAATTTGTAAATATTCCCCTGTCCCTTTTGAAAAAATCTTTTGAGTCTTCATGAATTATGGCTTCAATTTTCAAACTGGACATGTACAAATAAACAACCGGGTAGATCAAATAAAAAAAAAGCCTTTCTAAGATACTGTAACCAGGATTTTTCTTAATAGCCAAAATATCAGTGCTCCCGGCTTAATGCCATTATTTCCGGCGCATTTGCAGAATCAGCACCGAATATATCCCTGAAGTCTGCAGAATAATGATAATAATTGTCCCACATGCGTTCTTCCAGATCCTGTCTGAAGCTCTCCATTTTGCCCTTCAAAAGCCTTTCAGCAGCATAAACAGGTCCATCAATTACTATCAGTACCTTTGAAAAAGGATAGGGTATATAAAGCCCATCCCAGCTCCTGATTCTTTTTGCCCAGGAAAAATAGCAATAACCCATAAGCAGGGGATACCTGTTTCTGCTGATAAGCCAGATAATGCCCTTTTTTATTTTGTATATGGGTCCCTTGGGGCCATCAAAAGTAATGGATATGACAATGTTTCCCTTAAGCCTTGAATGTATTTCGGAAAGTGCCTCAGTACCTCCTGAAGTGCTTGATCCACGTATAGTGGCATATTTGTATCTTCTTATGAAATAATCGGTAATTTCTCCATCTCTGCTTTTGCTGACAAGTATTACATAATTTCTTTTTCTGAAATAATGTATAAGAGGGATAATCTGGTTATGATAATTAGTAAAGACAAACCGGTCTTTTTCATAAATTTCCCGGGCAGAATCCTTGACCATCAAGCGGAACCGTATGGTGCTGAGGTATAAAAACACAAGAGGATAGGCAATAAATAATAGAACCCTTTTAACAAGAAGCTTCAAACCCACACTTCCCTGTTTGATTTTTAGTTTCTTCTCAGGGAAGATAATATAATTAAAACAGACCCAATTTCAATAAAATTAATGCTTTTATCCTGATATCATCATTAAAAAATACCCTTATAGGTCTGGCTGGAAAAAAGCGTTTCTGAGCTATACTCTTTCTCCAGAATGCTTGCCGGGTTAAGCTGAACATTAACGACAGTCCTGTTGTTTGAAGTAATTGTAAAAACTGTGCTGAAGCTTGCATACCCGTCAGCCTGAACATTAAGGGTATAGGTACCGGGCTCCAGTGGGCGGTAAAACCGGCCGCTGGCTGCTCTTGTTGTCTGAAAATCAACCAGCAGGCCCTGGGTTCCGCTGTAATCTATCTCAGGAATTATAATAGTTGCAGATATCGGTGACTGTGTCTGGCTGTCCCTGACAGTTCCTGCCAGAATCGACTTTTGTGCCCTTCCAGCCATGTATTTCATTGCATTAAACATGGTCTGGCATATCGGGAGTATCTGGGACTGGGGTGTAATAAACTGTGTTCCGATTTCTATGGTATAGGCGAATGTCCTGTTTTTTCCGTAAAAGTAATCGACAGATGTACCCCGGGCTGCGTATAGATCTGCAGAATTCTGAACAGTGTAATCCCTGCCTATATCATTGAGTATAATGTTATGTATCTGCATTCCTACATTATAGAGAGTAGCCTCATCAGGAGCAACTGTATTATAGGTATAGCCCATGGGGTAAAGGATAAGCTCCGCATAGGTATGGAAGCATATGCTAAAAACAGGCCTTACACGGTCATAAAGGTTTCTAATGGTAAAAGACTCCGGTTCTGAAAAGGCAAAGGGGCCAGGATAGGTCTGGGAATCAGGACCTCCTTCGGAAGAGCTCCAACCTACGCTGTAGTTACGGTTAAGATCCACACCATCCGGGAAATAATACCCGTATATAGGGGGTGATATATCATTATTGCCGTCATTATCTCTAAGATTCTTTCTCCAGGACTGACTGTAGTTTCCGACAAGGCTTTCAGTAACAATCTTGTACCCGTCAGGATTAACCTGAGGTATCAGCCATATCTCTGTATTATCGACTATATTGGTAATCTCAGGATCATTACCGTAGTTCTGGGCAAGATTCTTAGCTGCATAAAAGCATATTTCGGAGCCTATTGGCTCCCTTGCATGATGCACTCCATTAAAGATCAAGGCAGGTTTAGGAGTTATATCTGAAAGGTTTGTAATCTTGACAACTATAATCTTGTGAAGGAAATCAATATAATTTATATTTCCGAAAAGGAAATATAGAAACCCTTTTGAATTACCCAGGGCATATACCTTCACAATGTCCGGGTAGTTCCTTTCCAGGCTATATAAACCCTTTACCAGTGCATTGTATGATCTGTACCCTGCAATATCCCGGCTGAATTCCTCTGAAAGATCCTGGGCTGTCTTGCGGATTATAAAATTAATCCCTTTATCCCGCAGGATTTCAATATGCTCTTTTCCTGCAAGTATATCAAGATATTCCCCAGGCCTGTGGCCTGCAATATCAAAATTCTTATACAAATAATCAACAGTATCCCGATCAGGATTCTCAATCCTGATTAATGCAATCTCAGCATTGGTCAGCAGAGTCACTAATAAAATAATACAAAAAAATAGGATCGTATTTTTCATAATTCCCCCTTTTTATGAAAATATTAAGCTTAATCTATTCAGCCAGATATGATAAATCAACAATTTTATATGTATTTGTATACTTAATATTAATATGATTTGTTTAAATTTTTTTGCTTTAATTAATATACAAAATTCTTTGGCATACACCCTTTTGGGCATATAATCCTTTTATGGGCAATAAACTGATATTTCTCCTGTTCTTGATACTTTCGCTGACGGCAAATTCCATATCTTTTTCAGAATGCCGGGTCATGAAAACCCCTTTTTTTACTGTTTTCTACCCTGAATGTCTCCAGGGACAGGCAGAAACAGTCCTTAACAGCCTTACCCGATACAGGCTTTATGTGGAAGGAATGACGGGACACTCCAGGCAAAGAGTTTCCCTGGTGCTGGAGGATGCAGGCATGATATCCAACGGTTTTGCAAGTCCCGTATTTGACAGAATCATAATTCTTTCGTGCCCCCCGGGACTCGGATCCCTGCAATCCACAGAGAACTGGTTTACAGGTGTGGCAGTTCATGAATACACTCATTTGCTTCATATGCAGAATGCTGGCGGTATTCCAGGTTTTCTTACCGATATTTTCGGGTATTCCTTTTCTCCGAATTCCCTGTGCCCCTCCTGGATGATAGAAGGAATTGCTGTTTTTAACGAATCAAATTATTCAAAATACTCAGGAAGACTGAATGACAGCTATTTTAAGAGTTTCGGACAAATTACTGCTTCTGAGGATTCTTTCCCGGATATAGTGACTGCAACCTACTGGCCTGTTAAATACCCTTCTGGCACTTCCTATTACTTATACGGAGCTCTTTTTTTTGATTATCTTGCTGTTACATACGGCAATGAACGGTTCTCTGAGTTTTTTACCCTTTACGGCCGGTCTTTATTATCCTACTGCTCTCCCATACTACCCTCTGCAGGTATAGACAGAACATCCAGAAATATCTTCGGTAAAACACTTCCAGTGCTCTGGGATGAACTGAAGGAATATTACAGGAATAAAGAAAGTAATCATGCCGGCGGAGCAAACAGGATGACACAGCATGGATGGACTATTCTCAACCTGGTTCTTAACAATGACAGGCTGTATTATGAAAGATCCTTCCAGGTAAAAACAGCACCCTTTCACGCTTTTTATTTTTCCCGGATAGTTGAACATAGCTTAATTACAGGAGATTCATCCACTTTAACCTCTACATCCTCCAGCTACGGGCATCCTGTTAAATTCCACGGGGATAGCGTATATTTCCTGGAATCAGAGATGAAAAGAGGATTCAATAACTTTTCCTATCTCGGTTTTGGATTGACAAGGCTTTTATTTGAATACAACCGGGCTGAAAACAAGAAGACCCTTCTTCAAACCGGCAGAATACGGGCTTTTGATCTTTTGTTTAGCGGTGAAATACTCTATTCAATGGATAGGCAGGATGGTTTCGGTTCAGAGCTTTATATAATGGAAGAAAAATCAGGTATTAACACACTGCTGATTAAGACCGACCTGCTTATTGAAAGAATAATTTCAGATGAAAAGCGCATTGTTGTGACCGCCAGGAGGGATTATGAAAATTTCGGCCTATACCTTTACAGCAGGGAAAAAAACACATTTCATGAGCTTATTAACAGTGCCTGTGTAGAAAGAGACGCCTATCTGTCGGATGGCAGGCTTCTGTTCACATCAAACCTCGATGGAGTACAATCCTGCTATATGTATGACTTTAAGCAGGGTCTCTTTTCCCGGCTTAAAAACCACCAATATATTCTTTACCCTGTTTTATATGAAGACCTTGTTTATTTTGTTTCATTGAACCCGGAGGGTAATGATATTTATTTTATGGAGGCTGATTTTGATCCTTTCAATTTTCCGGATAACAAAAAGGTACTGCCCCGTCAGGATGACATAGAGTACGAGGGAGGCAGCTATCTTGACAATCTAAAGACTCTTTATCCCAAAATCAGACTCCCATATTTCTGGTTTGACCAGGCCGAAGGCATTGCTGGTGTCTACATGGAAGGAAAGGACGCTGCGGGCCATTTTGAATACATTGCTGATATCGGTTATGATTTTAAGGAAAACTCCTGGGATAACTCTTTATCTTTAGGTACATACCTATTTTCTCCACTTTACATAAGGGCCGGTTACAGGGATGAAGATAAAGGTACATACAGCGCTCTTATCCAGTACCCTGTTTTATACGGAATAAGAACCGGCTTTTCAAGGCTCTGGGCAGGAATTTACTGGGAATGCTACAATAATAATGCAAGAAAAGAGATCTGCCCTTATTTAAGCCTGGGGTTCAAGTACCCCTCCGGATTCATAAGCACCTATCACTCATCCATAATTGAATCCAGGTCCCTTTCATCCCGTAATACAAGAAATGGTATGATAAACCAGGCCCATGCAGTGCAATATGTAAAAAATTCCCAAATATCTCTTAATTTCCTCAGTATAATTGATAAAGATTTCAATGGCTTCTATAATTATGCCCTAAGGGGCTACTCCGAAAAGCTTAAAGCCAATGATTTTTTTGCTTTTCAGCTGGATTTCACTTTTCCCATTCTTAAATTGAGAAAGGGATTCTGGAACCCAGGTATATATTTTGAAGATATTTTTCTAACACTATTCTGTGATTATGCCTGGACAAAAGATCATCCCTGCACAGCCGGAGGGATGGAACTGCACATGGAAACCCGCGCCATGTTCAATATGCCTTTTGACATATATATAAGGGCTTCTTTCAACAGAGATGATGAGGCCTTATTCAGCCTGGGAATTAAATCAGTCAATCTTCCCGGTATTTTTAGAAAACTGTACAGCAGGGCAAAGGTCAGGTAAGCTATGTTCAGCTTCAGCACAATGTCTAAATTATTATTGACCGCAGGGCTGAAATGTTGTAGATTGAGCCCTTGCATAGTGGAGGATCCCTAATGAAAAGGTTCATTGGATATGTTCTGACAGCCTTCGCCGTTGTGCTGTTTCTGCTCGGCCTGATTTTTCTGATAGCTTCCGAAGGTCAGTCTTCAAGGCTTGTTTCAGGGATTATACTGGTAATTTTCGCCTCAGGAACAGCCTTTCTGGGAGGCAGCCTGCTCAAAAAGGCCTTTGATCTGTCTCCTGAACAGGTCAAAAACGCCATCCTTGCTCTTGCAAAGGAAAATAACGGTTATCTTACAAAAGAATCAATTAATGCAGTATTAGGACCATACCCCGAGGTAGATATGTCCATAGAAGCCATGGTCCTGGACGGCTCTGCTGTTCTTGACTCATCCAGCCTCAGAGCAGTAT
>CAYSKJ010000012.1:0-1567 GCA_964431655.1 uncultured bacterium
TAAGATCAGCAAAAACAAGCAGATATCCAGACAGGCTGTAATAAAAAAGCAGCTATCCCTTTATAAAATAAAAACAGATCATGTCTTTCCCGTATCAGTCAGGGAGAAAAACGGCATATCAGACCTGTCAAATTTTCTCCTTAATCTTCTCAGCAGGTGAGGCGGATATTAATGGTTAAGTTATTCCCATCTGTTATATGTTACAGGTAATCCGGAACATAAATATTATCATTCAGACGGGGCATTATTTACGCTCTGCCAGCCCGAAGGGCGGATCAGCTGTTGATCATGGAGAGAGAGATAAGAGCCTATTATTTAATTGACAATGAATTTTAGCCATTTATATTCAAGGCAATAGTTGGAGGTGCACTATGCAGGAAAAAGGTGGTTTTGATAATGCCGTAATCTGTAATTTCAAGGGCGGGGTAGGCAAAAGCCTGATAGCCCACCAGCTGATCACTTCCTTTAATTACCGCGGGGTTGAGATTGACCCATACGGCAGTCTAAGCCTCAGGCTTCCCGACCGGGTGGTAAAAGTGGATATTTATGACAAGGAACTGCCGGAAATTACAGAAAATACAGTATTTGACTTCGGGGGTTTTGATGACCATAAGCTGGAGCAGTCTATTGAACTGAGCTCCATTATTCTAATTCCCTTTATACCAACCCTCGAGAGCGTCCAGGGGACCATTGATACCATAAATATCATTAAGAATATCAATTCTCCTGATATTCCGGTGCTATTTATCTCCAATATGTCCCAGAAGCAGAATGATATTAATGAAGCATACGGCCTGTTTAAAAAGGAGCTGAAAAACAATGCCGGCCTTTTTTCCATGCCCCTTAGCATTGCCCTTCAGACAGCCATAAACGAGAACAAATCCGTAATAGAAATGGCTCAGGGAAAGGGCCTTAAAGCCTATTCATACAGAAAAGCAGCTTCCGTAATAATGGAGCTCCATGATAAAATCCAGGACTGCCTGGGCAAAAAAACACAGGAGTAATATATGGAAACCAGTAAATTTTCCAGCGTAAAAACCGACCGTGAAATAACCACTCACAAGGATGCCAGAAGCAGTCTGCATAAATATGCTGAGGCCGGTATTTTTGAATCCATGATACGTTACGGGGATATGTGCGTCAATCTTAAATATGTCAGGACCATTGAGAAGATAAACAGAAGGGATGAGGACATAATATCCTTTCATTTCAATAACGGCGATTATCTTGACTGGAAATTCAAAACCCGGGAACCGGATAAAGAGACAAAGGATAATCAGGAAGCCGAGCCTGCTGAACCCGCCCCCTGCGAGAGGGACCAGGTATTTGAGCAGATACTCAAGGAATTCAGGGCTATAGAGATTTAGCCGGCAATCAAAGCAAAAGTGAAGCAAAAGGGACGGATCTTTTTGCTTCATGGGCCATTTTGTGTCAGCGGAATGACACAAGGGGGAAATGCAGGGAGTGGACCATTTTGTGTCAGCGGAATGACACAAGAGGGAAGATGCAGGAAGTGGACCATTTTGTGTCAGCGGAATGACACAAGAGGGAAGATGCAGGAAGTGGA
>CAYSKJ010000012.1:1667-26542 GCA_964431655.1 uncultured bacterium
ACACAAGGGGGAAATGCAGGGAGTGGACCATTTTGTGTCAGCGGAATGACACAAGGGGGAAATGCAGGGAGTGGACCATTTTGTGTCAGCGGAGCAGTTCATATATCAGGATGCCTTGATCAGACCGTAGAGCATAATCTTGAGGTCTGCTATTGCGATGATTTTATTTTTCTGTTTATGTGTATAATATGAAAAAGGGACATTTCTATTTTGTTTTGACAAAATCCCTTTTATTCTTGAAAGACAAATAGACAGGAATTATAATCTCATTACCGGCGGCAGACACAAGGAATTATCTGAGCCGTTTTTTATAATCTAATATTCAGTACCGGAGGGTAAAAATGGACATAAAAGCATTTCAAAAGGCTGTACTGGAGGGGATACCGGAGCATCTGCCCGGGGCAAAGCCCTATGACCCCGCTGTCAATCATGCTCCCAAAAGGAAAGATATCTTAAGCCGGGAGGAAAAGAAACTGGCCTTAAAAAATGCCCTCAGGTATTTTGATAAAAAGCATCACCCGGTTTTAGCCCGCGAATTCTATGATGAGCTTGCAAATTACGGCAGGATATACATGTACCGGTTCCGGCCGGATTATGATATCCATGCAAGGAATATTGAGGATTATCCCCACAGGTCAAAAAAGGCGGCAGCCATAATGCTTATGCTGTCCAATAACCTCGACAGGGCTGTTGCCCAGCACCCGCATGAGCTTATAACCTACGGGGGCAACGGAGCTGTATTCCAGAACTGGGCCCAGTATCTGCTTACCATGAAATACCTTGCCCGGATGACCGATGAGCAGACCCTGGTTCTTTACAGCGGGCATCCCCTTGGCCTTTTCCCTTCCCATGAGGATGCTCCAAGGGTTGTAGTGACCAACGGGATGATGGTGCCCAATTATTCAAAACCTGATGACTGGGAGAGGTATAATGCTTTGGGTGTAACCCAGTATGGCCAGATGACCGCAGGTTCCTTTATGTATATCGGGCCCCAGGGAATAGTTCATGGAACCACTATTACTGTGCTGAACGCGGGAAGAATGATAGATAAAGAAAGCCAGGGCCTTGCCGGAAAGCTCTTTGTTTCTTCGGGGCTTGGCGGGATGAGCGGTGCCCAGGCAAAAGCAGGGGTAATTGCCGGCGCAGTCAGCGTTATTGCCGAAATAAATCCAAAGGCGGTAAAAACCAGGCATTCCCAGGGCTGGGTGGATGAGGTATATACCAGTCTGGACAGCATGGTGCCCAGGATAAAAAGAGCCCGGGATGGAAAAGAGGCAGTATCCATTGCCTATCAGGGGAATATAGTGGACCTGTGGGAGAGACTGGATGAAGAAAATATCCATGTAGATATCGGTTCGGACCAGACCTCTCTCCATAATCCCTGGGCAGGCGGATACTATCCCGTGGATCTCGGCTTTGAGGAAGCCCAGGCTATGATGGCCGAAAACCCTGAAGGCTTCAAAAAAGAGGTCCAGAGATCCCTCAAAAGGCATGTGGAGGCTGTCAATGCTCTGGCATCCAGGGGCATGTATTTCTTTGACTACGGCAATGCATTCCTTCTTCAGGCTTCAAGGGCGGGGGCCGATATTCTGAAGCCGGACGGAAGCTTCCGGTATCCCTCTTATGTCCAGGATATAATGGGTCCCATGTGTTTTGATTACGGTTTCGGGCCTTTCCGATGGGTTTGCTCCTCCTGCAGTCCCCGGGACCTTGAGATAACGGATAAAATAGCCTGCAATGTCCTTGAGAACATAGCATCCAGCGCACCTGAACAAATCATGCAGCAGATGAAGGATAATATAAGGTGGATAAGGGAAGCACAGAAAAACAGGCTGGTCGTAGGATCCCAGGCAAGGATACTATATGCGGATGCCCGGGGCAGGATAGAAATAGCCAGTGCTTTCAACAAGGCAATAAGGGATAAAATAATATCAGCCCCGGTTATCCTGGGGAGGGACCATCATGATGTTTCCGGCACTGACTCTCCCTTCCGCGAAACATCTAATATCTATGACGGTTCCATGTTTACCGCCGATATGGCGACCCAGAACGTAATAGGCGATTCCTTCCGCGGGGCAACCTGGGTAAGTATTCATAACGGCGGCGGTGTAGGCTGGGGCGAGGTCATAAACGGGGGCTTCGGAATGGTGCTGGACGGCAGTGCTGACAGTGACCGAAGGCTTAAAGCCATGCTTTTCTGGGATGTGAACAATGGTCTGGCAAGAAGGAGCTGGGCACGCAATGAACCTGCCATGTTCAGCGTAAAAAGGGCCATGGATGAAGAGCCGTCCCTGAAGGTTACCATGCCGAATATTGCGGACGATGGCCTGATAGACGGCATCATTCCTTAGGCTTTTAATACAGGGCTACCTGGATTCCCACAGAAGAGCTGAGCTAATACCTGATATATCGGTTTTCCTTGGCTTTATGCTGATGGTCTCAATGCTGTAATTATCCAGGACATACTTTTCTGATATCTCGTCTATGCTCTCTTTCATCTCTTCTTCCAGCTCCTTTATCTCTTCCTGGATTTCCTCTATCCTTTTTTTGACCAGGTCAACATCCTTTTTCTGCCTTAATACCGAACTGGCTTTCCTGAGCCCGGTTACGCCGGCATTAAGGGTCCCGACCTTGGACCTGCCGAGAAGGACTCCCAGTATGCTGGAACCTACAGACAAGAGACTGCTGGTCTTGTGAGCCTTGACATCAGCCTCCTCTTTTTCCAGTTTCTCCAGCAGTTTAGAGTGTTTATCCTGAAGTTTTTCTTCCTTTTTTTTGTATTTCTCGGTCATTTTTTCAACTGCCCGGTCTTTTTCTTCCCTTATGGCGTCCTGCATGCGGGAATTGAATCCTGCAGTGTCTTCCCCCGGCGATGAGATCAGCTTCAGGTCCCTGCATGAATAGAGCTCTATCCTTTTCGTATCATAGAGATAATTGGCAAACTGCCTTTCAATGACTGACATATCCTTTAAATTGGCCATAAAGCCCGGCAGTGAAGCATATTTTGCCCTGGCCAGAGGCTTTGCATCATAGAAACTGATATCATCTTCATTATTAAAAGCCTCTGCAAAGGATATCTCCTTTGTATCTTTGCTGATGGGCAGTTTCAGGCTTATTTCCTCTTTCTGGTCAATATTCTTTGACTGATTGAAGAAGCTTACCTGCCCTTTGAGGATTATCTGAGGTTCATAGACAGTTTCTTCTGTATAGGGGGGTGTGTTAAGGAAATACTCCTTTATCCCATCTGATACCAGAGGCCTTATCTCTGTCGTGTCGGATACTTCTTTTGCACCCTGAAACCTGATGTTTGCTTCTTCTTCCTGTGCCGGCAGCATCTTTTTGTGCTCCATAAGACGGCTTATCTCTGTGTTTGATAGAGGGCCCCTTAAATAGGACAGTACCCAGCGTGTGTTTAAAAGGGGCAGGGAATCCATGTGGGCGCTTTTGAGCAGAAACTGCCTCTTGTTCATATTGGCCAGGAGGGTGTCAATCTGGCTTTTATCCAAAGCTTCGGCGCTGTTTTTTATAAGGCCGTCCACTACGCGCTCCCTGTCCTGTTTTGTCTGAAGCCTGCCCAAAAACCAGCTTCCTATATTGGAGAGGCCTTTGTAATCAAGGTCAATAGGGTTCTGGGTAGAAAGGACTATGCCTATGCCGTAAGCCCTGGCCTGCTTTAAGAGGAGAAGCATGGGCTTTTTGCTGGGGGGGCTGGAAGTAGCGGGAAAAAACCCGAATATTTCATCCATGTAAAGGATTGTTCTCAGGGATGGTGTCCCTGTCTGACGGCGCATCCAGCTTATGTATTTGTTCAGAAAAAGGGTCACAAAGAACATGCGCTGGGCATTGTCCAGATGGGCTATGGATAATATTGAAACCCTTGATTTACCCTCTCCGGTGTACAGGAGCTTCTGTATGTCAAGCTTCTCCCCCTCAAGCCACATGGAAAATCCCGGGCTGGACAGGATATTGTTCAGCAGTATGGCCAGGCTGAATCGCTCTTTCTGGGGGTAAAACTGCTCCAGGCTTAATACTCCCACTTTATCAAAGGGAGGATTGGTAATATGACCTATAAGCTCTTCCAGGGTAAGGCTTTTTTCCTTCTTCCAGAGGCAGGAGAATATTGAGGCCAGGAGTATATATTCCCGGCTGGTTAAAGCATCAGCCTTAATGTCCACAAGAGAGAGGATACTCATAACCGTAGAGTTAATTATGGAAGAAAAGGTATCGGGGTCATTCATTATATCGGGGGAAGGAACATCAAAACTGCTCAGGACTGACAGGGGAACACCCGAGGAACTGCCGGGCGTATAGATGGTAAAATCGGCGCTTTCCCGGTAAAGCCTGATCCTTTCCTTATCCTGGTGAAAGCTGTTTATACCCTCTTCCCAGCTTTTTGCGGTCTTTTCAGCAAATGCACGGGGCTCAATCCCCTTGTTATCTGCTTCAGCCGGGTCTATCCAGGGCTGAAAGTCCTGGGCTTTCAGATCGGGAAAGGCCAGAAGAAGGTTACCCATATCACCCTTGGGATCTATGATTATACAGGGGATTTTATCTATGGCAGCCTCTTCTATAATAGATATGCCCAGGCCTGTTTTACCGCTCCCTGTCATGCCTATGATTGCCGCATGGGTGGTGAAATCTCTGGATTTGTATAGAAAAAGGTTTTCAGTCATCCCTGATGTATCCGGATCTACTTCCTTGCCCAGGTAGAAAAGGCCCAGTTTCTCATATACAGGTATAAGGTTATCCATTTTATTTACCCCCGTTTTTTGATTTATGAGATTAATTTTAACAAATTATCCAGTGAAAGTATATAAATTTTAGATACATGTCTTTACAAATCTATTAAAAGCGGAATTTTTCTGAGCAGTATCACATTCCTTCTTTTCATGTCTATCCTGCAGGTCCAGGCAAAAAATTCTGCCCCTGCATAAAAGAAGCGAGAAAATTGGCCTGAGACTTAAAATCTTGACTATTTGATTAAGGAGAGAATAATAGGTAAAAAATATAAAAAGGGTGATAATGCCTGAATGAATAATATATTAAAAATTACCCGGGAAAGATACCTGCTATTTGACGGAGCCATGGGAACCAGCCTTCAGAAAATGGATATTTCAGGGCTGGATTTCAGGGGCTTTAAGAGAATCAATGAGCTTTTGAACCTGTATTATCCTGAATATGTGAGGAGGGTTCATGAGGGCTTTATCAAAGCCGGTGCAGACATTATCGAGACCAACACATTCTCCGGAAGTGCTGTGGCCCTGAAGCATTACGGCCTTGAGGAGAAATGCTATGAAATCAATTCAAGGGCTGTAAAAATAGCAAAGGAAACTGCCGGGTCTTTTGAACCGGGAAGGGTATTTGTTGCCGGTTCCGTTGGCCCGACAGACAGGCTTCCAAGCCTCGGCCAGATAAGCTTTGACGAGATGGTGGACGGTTTTACCCCGCAGATGGAGGCCTTTGTAGAATCCCGGGTGGACCTGGTGCTCCTTGAAACCTTTCAGGATCCCCTGGGTATAAAGGCAGGCCTGTCAGCCCTTCAAAAAACCATGAAAAAGCATGGTTTCTACCCCCTTGTAATGGTTTCCGTCACCTTTTCAGAAAACGGACGGATGCTTCTGGGTACCACCCCCGGTGCTATCCTGAATATCCTGGAGCCCTATGATCTATTTTCCATCGGTATTAACTGCTCTTTGGGACCCCGCGGTCTCCGAAAGCCCCTGGAAATATTTGCAAGGCATCACCGGGGCTGTATTTCCTTTATGCCCAATGCGGGACTTCCGGTTAAAAGAGAAGGGAAACTTCAATATGACCTGAATGCTTTTGAATATTCAGATATTATGGCCGAATTTGCCCATGACCTGGGCATTGAGATCCTGGGCGGGTGCTGCGGTACAGACTGTGAATATATACGGGAACTGAAAAACAGACTGGGAGAGGGGAAAAGGAAATCCAGGGAGATTAAGCCTGTATCTGGCGTATCCAGCCTTTACTCTGGTTTTTCATTCCGCCAGGACCCGGCTCCCTTCATAATAGGCGAAAGGACCAACATGTCAGGGAGCAGGAAGTTCGCCGAAATAGCAGAAAGAGGTGACCTGGAAGAAACTGCCCTTTTCTGCGGAGAATACTCCAGGACAGGAATGCATGCCATTGATCTTTTTTTAAGGAAAAATGACGTTATTGACGAGACTTTCGTGATTGAGCTGGTAAAAAGGCTCTCCACGATGCTGAAGGTAGCCCTTTGCTTTGATTCAAAGGACCTGGACATGATAAAAAAAGTGCTTAAAGTTTACCCCGGGAGGATGATTATAAACTCTGCAAGCCTTAAAGAGGGGGAAGAAAGGCTCAAAGACTATTTCAGGACTGCAAGAGAATACGGAGCATCAATCATCCTGCTGGCCATTGATGAAAACATGATGGCGGTCAAATGCTGCGACAAGATCAGGATATTTAAAAGAATGATAGGCCTGGCAAGGCAATGCGGGCTAAAAGACAGCCAGATCATACTGGACCCGCTCACCTTTTCCCTGGTCAGCGGAGACAGCAAATATGACGGTTCAGCCTCAGAAATCCTGGAAGCTGTTTCCATGATAAAGGCAGGGTATCCCGGCATACAAACACTGCTGGGTATAAGCAATGTAAGCTATGGGGTGAAAGAGGGACTTCGGAGGCTTATAAACAGCGTATTTTTGTTTGAGGCGGTAAAAAATGGACTGGATATGGCCATTCTGAATGCAGGGGATATAATGCCCATGAACCGTATCGATGAAGAAAAGGCTGAACTGGTAAGGGGCCTTATCTATAACAGGGATAACAGGTGCGGCAGATATTTAAAGGAACTGCTGGCAGTTTCCTACGATTATGCAGAGACCATGTCAAAGGGGGATGATACAGCCCTTCCGGAAAAGATAAAAATGGCTGTTATTAACGGGAACCCGGTTAATATATCCGGTGATATTGAAAAGCTCATAAAAGACGGGTATGAACCCCGCGCGATCATTACCGACATTCTTATTAAAGCCATCGGAGAGGTAGGGAGGCTTTTCAAGGATAATTACATTCCCCTTCCCTTTGTGCTGCAGTCGGCTCAGGTGATGAAAGAGGCTTTTTCTGCTGTTTCCAGGCATATGCCCCGGGAAGATACGGGTAAAGGGAAAAAGATCGTCCTTGCCACAGTGAAGGGCGATATTCATGATATAGGCAAGAACCTTGTTGACATAATAGTGTCAAGCCATGGTTATGATGTTGTAAACCTCGGCATAGAGGTGGATATTGAAGATATAATAAACAGCATAAGGGGCGGGGACTGCTGTCTTGGCCTTTCAGGACTAATAAACGAGTCCCTTGATGTAATGGAGGAATATGCCGAAAGGCTAGAGAAAGAGGGTTTTGACATACCGCTGATCGTGGGTGGGGCAGCTGTTTCCAGGCAGTATGTCACCAGTGTTCTGAAAAAAAAATATCATAATGCTTGTTACGGCAGGGATGCCTTTGATGCAGTGAAGCTTCTTAAGGGAGAATACCAGCAGGAAACCCGGGTCTCCGATTCTGATGCAGGGTTACGGAAGACCGGGGAAAAAAGCATAAACAGGAAAAATGCAGATGCAGGTCATCTTTTTAATTCTGTGGGCGAGGTGAAGAGCATTGATCCAGGCCTGGATGACATTATATCAGAGCTGGACCTGAACCGGCTGTTTAAGTTCCGATGGAAATACCGTAAAATGGATTTTGAACCCGGTGAGCCTGAAAGACAGCTTGAGAATTACCTGGAAGCGCTGAAAAAAATGAATGCTGTCACTCTTCATGCCAATTACCGCTATACAAGGGTAATACGCAGGGGCGACAGCCTTTATATACCGGAAAACGGCACTAATGTAGTGTTCCAGAGGGATGGATTCTCCTTTATTGATTATTTTAGCCAGAACCGGGAGGATGTGATAATATTTTATGCCGCAACTGCTGGAAGCAGTGCAAAAAAGCTGAAAGACAGTTATTACGGCAGGGGAGAATACTCAGACTACCACAGGATGAACGGGCTGATAGACGAAATAATGGAAACCTTCCTGGAGTACCTATCAAGACATATAGCTGATGAGGCGGGTTTTTCAGACATTTCGGGCATTGAACCCCTCAGGCTTGCCTACGGATATCCCTTCTGTCCGAAACTGAAGGAACAGGCCGGGGTGTATGACATTCTCGAAATGAAAAGGCTGGGCATAAGCTTTACTGAGATATATCAGCTGGTTCCCGAAGAAAGTTCATCGGGATTTATCCTGCCCTTTGTGGAACATAAATTAGATTAGGAGGATATATACATGAAACTTTTCATATCCATTGACCAGGAAGGCGCTTCAGGAATATTCCGCTGGGGGGATGAAAAGGAGGATGCAAAGAGAATGGTCAGGGACCTGAATATAGTGCTGGGAGCCATAAAGGAAGATGAAATATGGAGCAGTATTGAAAGCATAACTGTCGCGGACAGCCATGCTTTCGGAAGGAATATCCCCATATCCGGCATAGAGAATGAAAAAACTTTTCTCATTTCAGGCAACAGCAGGACGGATTTTATGATGGAGGGCCTTGACAGCAGCTACGATGCATGCATGTTTGTCGGCTATCACTCCAGAGCAGGCGAGGCATCGGCAATTCTTGACCATACCTATTCCAGCAGTGCCGTGAAAGAGGTAAAAATCAATGGCAGGCTGTGCGGAGAAACGGAAATAAATGCATACCTGGCGGGATACTATGAAATACCCCTTATATTTGCCTCAGGGGATGATAAACTGCAAAAACAGATATTTGAGTTCTATGATGAGGATTTTCCTTACAGCCTTGTGAAATACGGTATTTCAAAAGACTCAGCAATGCTGCTCTGTGAACAGGCAAGCGAAGACAGCCTGGTTAAGGGGGTTAGAAAGGCCATGAAACTGATGAAGATAGGTATTCATAAGAAGTATATAAGAAAGGCAAAAAATCCTGTAAAATTCTCCATAAGGTTCAAAGACAGCCTCCAGGCCTACAATGCTTCCATTATTCCCTTTGTTGACCTGGTAAACGGTGATACCCTGGAGTTTGTCCAGGAGGACTACAGGGATTCCTTCAGGCTGTTTGAGGCATTGGTGGCCCTTTCCAGAGTATAAGGCCTGAGTTTGATATAATCCTTTCTGAGGATTGCAAATACGGCTTCATCAACGAAGCCGGTTTTTTCAACATAGACATATTCTTTGAGTATGCCCTCCAGTTTAAGGTCGAATTTGCCTGCAATCCTTATCGAGGCTTCATTGTCGGGATTACAGCGCAATTCACAGCGGTTGACCATCATTTTATCAAAGGCAAAAGCAATTACCGGTCCCGTAACTTCTGCAGCAAGCCCCTGTCCCTGGTATTTCCGGTTTATATCCGCCCCTAATTCCACTCTGCTGTGTATGGGTGACCAGTAATGCAGGGCTATGGTCCCTATAAGCCTTCCCGGCTTTTCTTTCAGCTCTATGGACCATCGGATGCCTTTTTTATTATCAAAATCCTCTCTCCAGGACCGGATAAGCCCTCTGCAGTCATCTATGCTTTCAGCCCGTGGCATCTGCATGAACTTCATGGTTGATTCATCACCGTAAATCTCAAAAAGGTCCCCGGCCTGGCTTATTTCAGGCTGAGAAAGAATACAGCGGGCTGTCCTGAGGATTGGAAAGGCAGAGAAAAAATCGTAACTATTCAAAATATATCCTTTTAGCTGTCGGGTTTAAAAAAATGGCGGGGCAGGTATTACCCGCCCCGCCATTAAAAGACTGATCATCTTTTAGAAATAATAGGTAAAACCTGCAAGTATGATATGCTGGTTGTCAAATTCTCTGTTGCCTCCGAAGGGGATGCGCAGTTCAGCAAAGATGCTTCCCTTATCCTTCAGGATATGGTAGCCTGCTGTAACAATAGCATCCCAGCCGTCTTCCATCGGGTCTCCGTGAAGAACGTCAAGGCTTTCCCTTTCAAGGTATTCAAGATATTTGGTAGAATAGCCAAGGCCGGCTCCTATGAAGAATTTATCAATATTCAGGTTCAGGGTCGCCCCTGCCATGAAGAAATTCTTGAACTTGTCACTATCGCAAAGTCCTGCGCCAAGGGATGCCTTTACATCAAGCTTTCGTGGGATTATGCGGTAAAGCAGGCCTACACGGGCTGATGTATAATAATGGTAGGTCCCATAGGCAAGGGTCGGTGCAAGCTCGGCAAACCAGAGCAGGCGGGGCCTTACTTTAACCAGGACATTGCAGGTATCGGAGGTGGCGTTGAAATCATCGGTTACCACCAGATTGATATTATAAAGGGAAGGCCTGGTGAATTCCGGCTCCATCAGATAAGGCTCACTGGTAAGGGTTTCTTTCATAACAAGGTTTTCATCCTCATCATAGAATTCAAAATTCAGTTCTGTAAGGGTGCCGTCAGCGTCTCTTGAGCCGGAAGCGTCAAGGACAAGCTTCTCACCAAGGATGATCTCGTCGGAGGATGCTTTCAGATCACATACAGGCGGATAATTAACATAAACTTCAGCCTCGCATCTTGTTTCAAGGGGCCAGGTTTCGACACCTTTAACATATGTTTTGAAAAAGTATCTTCCAGGGGAGTCAAAACTTGTCTCCATTACCGGATCATCAACAGAAAGGGTATCGCTCATGATTTCACTGCCCCCTTCGTTTACAACCTTTACGCTTATCTCGCTGGCATTCTTTGTCCCGCTCATGTCAGCCACAACAGTATCGCCGAGGTTAACTTTTGCCGGTTCAACGGTCAGGTCGCATACCAGGGGAAGCATTTCCTCGGATTTATAATAGGACAGGTTGCCGCATTTTTTGGGTACGACAAAATAATGGATATTGCCTTCCTTCTTTATGGAAAAGGAAAGGACATCCAGTGGCTTTTTACCCATCCACTGACCGTTCTCGATAAGAGAAAGCTTATTCCTTTTCCTGTAAATCATCCAGGGCAGTATGTCTCCAACTGCCAGCTGTCTCTCCTCAATCTGAGCCTCTCCGAACTGCTGGAAAAAATCCTCTACCAGATCGGCGTGGCCTGCCATTTCAAGGGCTTCCCGCAGTTCAACAGGGCTTTTGAGGAAAACCTCCCTCATTTGTTCTGCGTCTTTAAATCCTCCCTTGAAAAGGGGGTTGGATCCAACGCTTGTTATTTTGACGGTTTCCTGGCTGTAGCAGAATACACTTACTGCTAAAACCAGTAAAATTGCATACAGTATTTTGTGTTTCATAAATACCTCCTTGATATTTTCAAATTAATGTCTGATAAGATAATATTAAAACTTGATTTCGAAAAATCAAGTAAAAATTATAAAAGAGTACAAAGAAATAAAGCATCTATTAGGCCACCGATTAGCGATTTTTATTAAATTGACAAAGTATTGATTTGGATGTTTTCCTAAAAATAGCGGATAAAATCAGATCTTTACAAGATTCAAAACAGGGAAGCAATATGGCTAAGAAAAAAAAGACTATAGAGCTTATTAATGAAAGAATAAGAAAAGGTGCTGTTGTAGTGCTTACAGCCGAGGAGATGACCAGGTATGTAAAAGAGGCAGGACCCCATAAAGCTTCAGAGGAAGTGGATGTGGTTACAACCGGGACTTTTGGGGCGATGTGCTCCTCCGGGGTGTTTTTTAATTTCGGCCATAGCGATCCTCCGATAAAGATCCAGAAGCTGTACCTCAATGATGTGGAGGCATATTCAGGTATCGCCGCAGTTGATGCTTATCTTGGGGCTGCCCAGGCTTCTGAAACCCTGGGGGAAGAGTACGGGGGAGGGCATGTCATAGAGGACCTGGTGGCGGGGAGATCTGTTCTGGTAAATGCCAGGTCAGCCGGAACTGACTGCTACCCCTCAAAGCAGTTTATATCCCGGATTAAAATGGACGACCTTAATCAGGCCATACTCTGCAATCCGAGAAACAGCTATGAAAGATACAATGCGGCAATCAATTCATCAGACAGAACCCTGTATACCTATATGGGAAAGCTTCTTCCCGCAATGGGAAATATTGCCTATTCGGGAGCCGGGGAGCTTTCGCCGGTTATTAATGACAGGTTATTCAGGACCCTGGGAACAGGTACCAGGATACTGCTCGGGGGTGCGGAGGGCTATATAATCGGAAGCGGGACACAGCACAGCCCAGGGGAAGGGTTCTCAACCCTTATGGTAAAGGGGGATCTGAAAAAGATGTCAGCAGCATTTCTTAAGGGCGCGAGCATAAAAGGATACGGCCCGAGCCTCTATATCGGACTGGGAATACCTATACCGGTTCTGGACGAAGAAACTGCAAAAAATGCATCCATTTCGGATTCAGAGATATTTGTAAGTATTATAGATTTTGGCGTAAAAGGGCTCAACAGACCCTGCGTACAACGGGTGAGCTATGCTGAACTGAAATCGGGGAGGGTGTATATAAAGGGAGAAGCTGTTCCTTCATCACCTCTCTCCAGCCTGTGGGGAGCCAGGAAGATCGCTGAAATGCTGAAAAGCAGGATAATGAATGCAGAATTTTATCTGACGAATGCAGTTGAACCCATAAGCCTTAATGAAAAGCTCAAACCCTTTAAAAAAACAGAAAATATAGCAGGATTTCTGCATTACCGCCGGGAGGAAACAAATTTGATTTCTTCCGGTATCCGGATTGATGAAAATCTCTGCATAAACTGCGGTTTTTGCATGGCATTCTGCCCTTGCGGGGTTTTTTATTTCGATCAGGAGCAGGAGGTCCATGCAAATGCTGATAAATGCATACAATGCGGCAAATGCAGGGATATATGCCCCCAGAAAGCCATAATACAGGGAAAATGAACCGGAATGGACAAACTCAAAAGATTCAGTATATGTATCCGGGAAACCATTGCCACCCTCATATGCCAGGAGAGATATTATGAGCCTGCCATAAAGAGGATCAGGGAACTTAGAATGGATATACGAGGCTACATAGAAAAGTATCCGGACTTTGGCAGGAGTTACAGCCCCCGGGAGGCCCGCCGGGATGCCCCGGATGTCATAAAGGGCATGGCAGAAGCATCAGCTATTTGCGGGGTGGGGCCCATGGCCTGCGTAGCAGGAGCAGTGGCCTGCGGTGTGGTCAGAACCCTTGCTGATGCAGGTGCACGGCATATTGTTTTTGACAATGGCGGAGATATTGCCTTATTTATAGACAGCCCTGTAAGGATCGGTATTTATTCAGGACAGATGAAAAAGAGCAGTCCCGCATTTTATGTAAAGCCGCGCCCGGGGATATTCGGTATCTGCACATCTTCGGCGAGAATAGGCCATTCTGAAAGTTTCGGGGTTACCGATGCGGCAACCGTAGTATCCGGCAGTGTAATGCTTGCCGATGCCATGGCAACTGCCCTGGGTAATGACATAAAAAGTACTGAGCTTTCGGTGATAAGGAAAAGAATTAAAAACAGGATGATTCCTGGAATTGAGGGAATAATGGTTATTGTTGGCGAATATACGGCATTGTGCGGAAACCTGCCGGAAATAGTCCAGGCAGAAGCCTTTTCTGAGAAAATAGCAAAGGCTTAGGAATTTCGCATTGTCAAAGTATTAATCAAAATCTTTTATAGCAGTACGCTCCTATAAAAAAGATAACACTTCCGGCAGAGAAGAATTTCAGTGATAGGAATCCGGCATTAAAAAGGGGGCGTTTATCACGCCCCCTTTGAATAAGGCATTTTGCCCTGTAATTTATGAGAATATGCTTAAAAGTACTCCTGCGGCAATAGCACTTCCTATTACACCTGCCACATTGGGACCCATGGCATGCATGATCAGATAGTTGGTAGGGTCCTCCCTGGCGCCGACATTCTGTACAACGCGGGCTGAAAGCGGGACTGCGGAGACCCCTGCCGCTCCGATAAGGGGATTGACCTTGTTTCTGGAAAAGAGATTCATAATTTTTGCAAAGATAACCCCGGATGCTGTGGCTATGGAGAAGGCAATGGCACCGAGCAGAAGTATACCGAGGGAACGCATGGTGAGAAACCTGCCGGCATCCGTGGAAGCCCCGACTGTAAAGCCGAGCATGATGGTAACGGTATCAATCAGTGCGTTCCTTGCAGTATTTGCAAGCCTCTCGGTTACCCCTGACTCCTTAAGAAGGTTGCCGAAAAACAGCATACCCAGGAGTTCAAGGGATGCCGGGACCATGAGGGTACATATGATAAGGCCGAGAATAGGGAAAAGTATCTTTTCCGTCTTTGATACCTGCCTGAGGGGTCTCATTCTTATCAGCCTTTCCTTTTTGGTAGTCAGCAGTTTCATTATCGGTGGTTGAATAACAGGGACCAGTGCCATGTAGGAGTAAGCGGCAATGGCTATAGCACCTATCAGCTCAGGGGCCAGCTTGGAAGAGAGGAAGATTGCTGTAGGGCCGTCTGCTCCTCCGATAATGCCTATTGAGCTGGCTTCAAGAGGGTTAAACCCCAGGAAAAGCCCGCCCAGGAGAGTGATGAATATGCCTATCTGCGCTGCTGCGCCGAGCAGGAAAAGCTTGGGATTGCTGAGAAGGGCAGTGAAATCGGTCATTGCTCCTATACCGAGAAATATTATGGGGGGAAAGATTCCCTTTTTAACACCGAAATATATATAGTTCAGCACGGAGCCTTCGTCGGAAATGCCTATACCGAGCTCTTTGCTGTAAGGTATATTTCCGACGATTATCCCAAGGCCTATGGGTATCAGCAGGAGGGGTTCAAAACCCTTCTTTATTGCAAGGTAAATAAGGACAAGGCCTATTACTATCATTATGAGCCTGTCGAAGGTAAGAAGGGAAAACCCCGTCGACTGCAGAAAACCATAAATCATGTCCATATTTATTCGCCTCCAATCTCAAAGAGTGGATCGGATTCGAGAACATTCTGGCCTTCCCTTACGTGGATTTTCTTAACCTTTCCATTGATGGGGGTCTGTATCTCATTTTCCATTTTCATGGCTTCCATCATAAGGATGCAGGTTCCCGCCTTAACAACAGCATTTTCTTTCTGAAGAATCTTTGTTATTATACCCGGTATGGGTGCTTTTATTACATTCAGTGAGTGGGATTTGGACGGGGATTCAGTTTTCTTTGTCTGTTCGAAGGCTGCAGATATTGCAGGTTTCGGTTTTATTGTGGCTAGATCCAGCTCCCTGGTCTCCTTTTCAATGTTTACGGTATACTCTATTCCGTTTACAATAACATCTGCCTTTTCATCAGTGATTGATTTAATTTTTACTTCGTATGGGTTGCCGTTTATAATTAATTTGTAGTTTGACATGTTTTTACCCCTTCTAATAGATTTGTCGGTTCTTCTGGTTTATTGACAGTCTTCCGCTCATATTCCAGGGAGAGAACCTCCTGAACCTCTTGTCCCAGGTCAGGGTCTGCTTCTGCTCTTCCTGGTATACATTAATATGCATATAGAATGCAGTGGCTATTGCACTGATAACCTCGCCGGTAAGAGGCGCAGAAGGCGCGGCTTTGTCTGAGCCCGTGGCTGTTCCCGCTTTTTTCATTCCCAGGGCAAGCGGGACCAGGGAGAATATTCCGGCCAGGAGTATCAGGCCTGCAAAAACAGTGGAAACACCTATGACTGTGATGATAATTCCATCAACTGATGATGTTCTTGCCAGAGTCTTTATGTTTTTTGTAATGCTCTCATCGGCTTTTTTCCTTTTCAGCTCATCATAAATTTCACTCATTATTTTATGGTAGGCTGTCCATGAATCGTCATAGGTCCTTGTGGGGGCTGAAAGGAGGTTCTCCGTCTTTTCAAGGGCTTCGGTGGTGAGTTTTCTTATATCATCAGGAAGGCCCGGGGATTTTTCCAGATAATCCCTTAGGTTGGATATTGCGGGAATTATCTTCCTTTCAGCCCTGGCACGGGCATGAAACTCCTCAGCTTCCTCAGCCGATATGCCTGTAAAGGCTGAAGTCAGAACAAGGGCTGCTGCCAGCCATAGCACGATAATAATTTTCCTATTCATCCAGCATCTCCTAAAGAGGAATATTGCCGTGTTTTTTCGGCGGATTTGAGTCTTTTTTTGATTCAAGGAGCTCAAAAGCCCTGATAATCCTGAACCTCGTTTTGGATGGTATTATTATATCATCGATATAGCCTCTTTCTGCGGCGGGATAAGGCGTTGCAAACATATCCCGGAATTCCTGCTCTTTCTGCAGGGCAATTTCTTCCTTATTTTCACTTTTTGAAATATCCTTTGCATAAAGTATCTCAACTGCCCCCTTGGGTCCCATTACGGCTATCTCGGCGGCAGGCCATGCATAGTTTATATCACCTCTTAAATGCTTTGAGCTCATGACGCAGTAGGCACCCCCGTAGGCTTTCCTGGTGATTATGGTGACCTTGGGAACGGTTGCTTCTGCATAGGCATAGAGTATCTTTGCACCATGAATGATAATGCCGTTATGCTCCTGGTTTGTGCCGGGCATGAATCCCGGCACATCAACAAGGGTAAGTATAGGTATATTAAATGCATCGCAGAACCTTACAAACCTTGCGGCTTTCCGTGATGCATTTATGTCAAGTACCCCGGCAAGGTATTTTGGCTGGTTTGCGACTATTCCCACGCTCTTTCCATGAAACCTTGCAAAACCGCATACTATGTTGGGAGCAAAAGCCTCATGAATCTCGAGAAAATCGCCCTCATCCGAGATAAGTCTTATTATCTGCTTCATATCATAGGGTTTATTGGGATTATCAGGAACTATCTCGTTCAGATCTTCCTCCGCCCTGTCTACAGGATCTTTGCAGGGCACTATCGGTGGTTCTTCCAGGTTGTTCTGAGGGATGTAAGAAAGAAGTTTCTTTATTATGGCAATACCCTGAAGCTCGTCATCGGCCAGTATATGGCTCACACCACTTTTTGAACCGTGAATCATCGGGCCTCCCAGGTAATCGGATGTAACATCCTCGGCTGTAACCGTCTTTACGACCTTGGGGCCGGTGACAAACATGTAGGAAGTATCCTTGCTCATTATTATAAAATCCGTGATGGCAGGAGAATAGACCGCACCCCCGGCGCATGGCCCGAAGATGGCTGATATCTGAGGTATCACGCCTGAGGAAGTTACATTCCTCAGGAAGATGTCTGCATAGCCTGCAAGGGATTCCACGCCTTCCTGTATCCTTGCTCCGCCGGAGTCATTGATTCCGATGATTGGCACTCCCATCTTGAGGGCCATTTCCTGCACCTTGATTATCTTTTCTGCGAAGGTTTCCGAAAGGCTTCCCCCGAAAACAGTAAAATCCTGACTGTAAAGAAACACCGGCCTTCCATTGATAGTTCCAAAACCGGTAACTACGCCGTCGGTGAGGATCTTCTGCTTTTCCAGGCCAAAATTTGTGCATCGGTGTGTCTTGAACATGTCAAATTCTTCAAAGCTGTCCTCGTCAACCAGTGCTTCAATCCTTTCTCTTGCAGTAAGCTTGCCCTTTTCATGCTGTTTGTCTATCCTGTTCAGGCCTCCCCCGAGACGGGCAATTTCTCTCTTTTGCTGAAGCTCCAAAAGTTTAGATCGTATATCCATGGAATAGCTCCTTTTTAATTATATAAAAATCAATTCAAATCTTGAAAATAACAGTAAAAATTACAGCAAGCTGAGTCTTGTTAATCTATAAATAATTCTTGATGTTTTGTCAAAATTATTTTACTTTAGCAAGCATTAATTATTACAAATTATTTCGAAGGGCTGTATAATAATTCAGATTATGATATCTACATGGGTATAGTATTAATATTTCCGCCAACATGGGACGTAAGTCTGCCTTATCTGTCAGTTCCCTGTCTTTCAGCCTATATGAAAGAGCGCGGAATAGATGTACGCAGTATAGATGCAAACCTGAGCTCCTTTTATTATCTAATGGAGACGGCTTCCCTGGATGCAGTTAAAGGCTATATCCACAGTGCTATTGCAAAACCGGCCGATGATAAACACAGGGTTTTTCTTAAAAGAGCTCTTTCCACATGCGATTATATTATTGAAAACAAAGACAAAGCCCTTGATTATTTCAGGAAAACGCAGAATCTTGATAATTACCAGGGGCTTCTATGGGCCAGGCAGGTACTTGAAGAAGCAATGGACCTGTACAGCGCCAGGTATTATCCAATGTATTTTACCCTTTATGGCATTGTGGATATGATAAAGAATTTTAATCCCCCGGATATTATGAACTTTGCTGAAGACCCATGCTATCCCCTAAAGGAATATTATGAGAAAAAACTTATCCCGGATATAATGCAGGATAGCCCTTCCATAGTGGGATTTTCAGCGATTTGCAGGGACCAGATGATACATTCTGTTTACCTTGCCAGGATGCTGAAGAGAGATTTCCCCGGCGTCCACACATGTCTGGGGGGATGTTTTGTAAATGTTATATCCGACAAGATTCAAAAGGATTTTTATCCCCTTGAACAATACTTTGATTCGATTATTTTCGGCCAGGGAGAGATACCACTTTATAATCTGGCATGCATGGTGGAAGGAAAGAAGAGCCAGTTGGACAGCCCTGAAAATATAATTCTCCTTAAATCAAAGGATAATCCTGTAAAAACCTGCAATCTTTCGGGCTATTACAGAAACTATCCTGTCCCGGATTTCTCTGATTTTCCCCTGGATCTTTATATATCCTGCGATAAAATGCTTCCCTATCAGATGGCCAGCGGGTGTTACTACGGGAAATGTGCCTTCTGCAACAGCAAAAGCGCTACAACACCCGATTATGTTGTAAAGGAAGCCTCAAAGATATACCAGGATCTGAAAGAGCTGAAAGATAGATACAAATGCAGTATCTTTCATATAAACGACGAGGCGCTGAACCTCAACCTGGTTTCTGGCATAGCCGATGAGCTTTCCCGGCTTAATCTCACAATTTTTACAGAGGCCCGGTTTGAAAAACACCTGGATTTGGAAAAGCTGAAAAAGCTGAAAAAAGCCGGTGTTAAGAAAGTAGCCTTCGGTTTTGAGTCTGGAAATAAAAGGGTTCTGGAGCTTATGGAAAAGGGTTATGACCTTGATGATGCCAGGGAGATACTGGAAAACTGCTATGATATTGGAATTGATGTCCACCTTTTCGGTATTATCGCCTTTCCCGGCGAGACAGAAGAAGAAAGGCATGACACCCTGAGATTTGTCAAAGATCTGACATCCTATAAAAAATCAGTAATGTTCGGTTATTTTTTTCATACTTTTCTCCTGGAATACAATTCCAAGGTATACCGTAACCCCGAAAAATACGGGATAGCGGAGATAATTGAAAGCGATAAATTCAATTTCTATGCAGATTACCGTATAAAAGGGGATGACAATGTTATTACCGGCCGGACCTATGATGAGATAAGGGA
The DNA here is from genome assembly GCA_964431655.1 of uncultured bacterium. Lineage (GTDB taxonomy): Bacteria > CAYMEV01 > CAYMEV01 > CAYMEV01 > CAYMEV01 > CAYMEV01. The sequence continues at coordinate 21,051 of CAYSKJ010000012.1, forward strand.
TGAGTTTCACAGGGACCTTTTCAGCAATAAGCCCAATTCCTGCAGACTGCCTTTCTTTTCTGACCTGGTGTATATGCATAATTTCAGTATCATGGAGTATGAAAAAATACTGGAGGAGAAGGACATACCCGTCTCCAGGCGTTTTATCCTGAAGAAATCAGAATCCGCTGATAAGGAAAGTTATTTCTATATATATGATCTCCAGTCAAGGAACCTGTTCTCTGTAGACAGTCTTATGTTTGACATTTTCTCAGCATTTGCGGACCAAAACGGGGAAACGGATATTCCAGGCATATCAGGCAAGCTTGGTATTCCCAGGGCATTGGTCCGTTCAAGGATAAATGAATTTGGCTTTAACCGCATAATTAAATAATTATGAAAGGCACATTATAACCGGCGGTCAGTCCCTCTGCCGGAAGGGGGTGAAATATATGGTAAAATGCCCTGAATGCAATGAAGATATCAGGATGGACACCAGTGCCCGGATGGCTTACTGCTCCGGCTGCGGCAGTACCGTTATCAAACATGGAAATGAATTAGCGGCCGGTCAGAAAATGCCCCCGGTTGCTGAAACACCGGGAAGGTTCTCTGAAGCCGGCAGTATAATTATTAATGGCACTGAATATGAAATCTGCGGGGTCCTGAGGTTTATAAGCGATGACAATTTCTGGGATGACTGGCAGCTATTAACTCAGGATGGTAAATTTCATATCCTGTCAGAGGGAGAAGATGAATATGCTCTGCTCGATGAAATCAGGGATTTACCCCTTATGCCGTCCCCGGTTATGACTTATGAGGGTAATACTATAATCGAAGGCCGTCAAATTGAAGTTTATTCTTCTGGAAAGGCTGTATTTGCCGGAATCAGAGGTCAGTCCCCGGGAATATATGCGCCACTGGAGGAAATCAGATTTATAAAGGGAGTATCGGGAAGAGATGCCGTCTGGTTAATATGGCATCAGGACAGAATTATGCTTGCAAAGGGCACTCTTTTAAGGTATAAGGAGATAAAACTAAAATAATACGGAGGATAATCGGATGAAAAAATATACCATTTTTGTTCTTATCGGGCTCTTTCTTTTTTTCAGTTTCAGCAGGCTCATCGCGCAGGAAAATCCCGGCCGGGATATTCAGAGTATGATACAGAGGGCTGATAAAAACAGGTCAAATCTTTCTTCTTTTGTACGGGACCTGATTTCCAGCGTTATTTACGGTCTGGCAGGTATACTCCTTGCAATCATCGGTTATAAGCTCTTTGACATTGTCACTCCCTTTTCCCTGGCCAAGGAGCTGGCTGAAGACCAGAACATTGCAGTGGGAATAGTGGTGGGAGCCATTATTATAGGTATATCAATAGTAGTTTCCAGGGCTATAATGTAGCATGATACAGCCATGATCTTTTTTTCCCGGTCCATTTCATGCCCTGCCTGCGGAGAAGAAACCAGGCTCTATAACCCGAGGTCGTTGGTTCTGGTATGTCCAGGCTGCAGGTCTGTTATGGATCTGCTGGACGAAGAGCATGGAATAATCGGAAGTTTCAGCTCCCATTTTCATAAAATGCCTGTAATGCCCGGCTGGGAAGGTAAATTTGATCATGAAAGGGTCACGGTGACTGGAAGACTGCGCTATACCCGGAGCTCTGACCGATGGGATGAGTACTACATCTTATCCTGCGGTGGAAGAAATCTTATGCTGAGGGTTTTTGAGGGAAGACCTGAATTCTATGAGGCTTTCTTTACCATGGAAAGAAGACCCCCTCCTGAGACAGGAAACAGCATTCTTTTAGACCAGAAAGAGCAGGAGATTGTCAGCAGTGGGTATGGCAGGATAGTCCAGGCGGATGGGGAACTGCCATGGAGAGCTGTTAAGGATGATATTATCGGCTGGATTGAAACAAAAAATTATTCAGTCCGTTTCAGGGGTGGGAAAACAAGGCATTACCAGAAACTAAGCTCTGACTGGATTTATATAAAAAATATATTCGGCAGGCTCGGCGATACTCCTTATACCGCCTTTGTCCGAAATTAGATGCGCAAGAGGCCTGCAGGTATTCTTTTCACCTGTGAAGAGCCATGACATTAGAGGTGCTGTTTATTAAAGTAAAATGAATGCGGATAAGAAACTGGATAAAAAAAAGCTCCTTAAGGAGCTGGTGGACAGTAATATTGACAGCAACAGGTCATCAGGCCCCAAAAAGCGCAAATACAGCTCTAAATCCTCTGTCGTTACTGATACTCTTAATATTGAGTCCTTCATAATCCTGTTTTTCATGATAATGCTCTTTGGTTTTTTTTTCTATAATTCAAACCTTTTTCCCAAAGGGGACAGCTCCCATAATAATCCAGGCATGCATTTCAAGGGGATGCGTACGGATGAGGACAGACAGTTCAGCGTTAATGACCTTTTCAGGTTCGGCGTGTCCACCATAGTCATTGATCCGGGCCACGGGGGCAAGGATCCGGGGACAATATCCCCTTCCGGCCTGCAGGAGAAGGACATTGTTCTGGATATTGCTCTCAGGCTACGGGAAATCCTGCTGGGCAATACACCCTTCAATGTGGTTATGACCAGGGACTCGGATTCAACCCTGAGCCTGACAAAAAGAGCGGCAATAGCCAATTCCGCCAATGGTGATCTTTTTATATCCATTCACCTTAATTACTCATCCTATAGCTGGTTTTCCGGGATTGAGACCTATATACTGGGAATAACTGATGATAAGGAAGCTCTTAATACCGCATCTCTGGAAAATATGGCGGAAAATATAACTTTGTCGGAAATGAACCATATACTGGAGAGGATTAAAAAGGATTTCATTTTCCAGGAAAGCGACAAATTTGCGGGTTTTATGCAGAAAAACCTTGTGGAGACACTGAAAGTCCATAATGACAAGCTCAAAAACATTGGAATCAAAAAAGCCCCGTTTGTTGTACTGGCAAAGGTTGATATGCCCAGCGTACTTGTTGAAGTTGCCTTTCTCTCCAGCAAAAATGACGAGAAACTGCTTAAAGACCCTGATTACCTGAGCAGTATCGCCGGGGGTATATATATGGGCCTGATTGATTATCTGGAAAACATGGAATAAAAAACTATTGCATCGGATAAAATTATTTAGTATAAAATCTTATAGCAGAGTTATAAAAATTTAGGAGATGTATTATGACTGATCAGAAGAACAATACCAAAAAGAAGTCCCCGGAGGTTATTGATACAGTATTTATAGGAATAGATCTCGGTACTTCCAGAAGCGCCATTGTGACCAACAGCGGTTCCCAGAAATGGGTCAGGTCTATAATCGGGTGGCCCAGGGATTTTGTATCAAGAAAACTGCTTAAAAAACCTGTGCTCATCGGCGATGAGGTTTATGAACACAAGCTGGCCCTGGATATCTACCGTCCTCTGGAAAGGGGAATTATCAAAACAGGCAGTGATAAAAGTGAAGAATCAGCCATGATCCTGGTCAAACACCTCATCAGCAGCGGACTTGAATCCATAAAGGAATACCAGAAGGCCTATGCGGTGGTCGGAGTGCCTTCAATGGCCACTGAGGCCAATAAGGATTCGATAAAAACATCCTTAAAAGATCTGGTAAACGGGATTATGATTGTAACAGAGCCCTTTACCGTCGCATACAATGAAGACAGCCTTTCCAACAGCATTATTATTGATATAGGGGCTGGAACATGCGATTTCTGTATTATGCATGGTACTGTACCCGGTGATGATGACCAGATAACAATATACGAGGCAGGGGACTATATTGATGAACAGCTCTATGACAGCCTGCTTGAGACCTACCCCGAAGCACAGCTGACAAAACACATGGCCACAATGTGGAAGGAAAAATACTCCTTTGTGGGGAATCCGCCCGAACCTGTAAAGGTTTCCATGCCTGTCAAAGGCAAGCCTGTAACCTTTGATATAACTGATAATATCAGGAAGGCCTGTGAATCTATCGTTCCTTCCATAATTGAAGTAATAAAGGACCTTATAGCAAACTTCGACCCCGAGTTCCAGGAGGAAGCCAGGAATAATATTATTCTTGCAGGCGGGTGCAGTCTTATAAGGGGTCTGCCTGAATATATAGAGGATCATCTAGGGGATATTGGCGGAGCCAAGGTCAGGACAGTCAAGGATCCTCTCTACTGCGGAGCCCAGGGGGCAATGATGATTGCAGAAGATACATCTGCAGAAGACTGGGCTAAGCTGGCAAAATCAAAGTAAAGGTTCATTCTGCAGTAATTCGGCACTGTTAAGGGACAAAAGGGTGCCACCGGAGATGAACTGAAGCCGGCCTTCATCGTCTATATCGATGACTCTGCCGGTCAGGACCTTTTTATTACCAGGCCGGACTATCTGTATGTCATGATCAGGTCTGTAAAGCAATTTCCTGTATTCTGCCAGCATGCTTAACCTTGACCTTTTTTCACGGCATATTATCCTGTCAGCCAGGACAGAGGCCATGTCCCCTATGGACAGTTCTTTTTCTGCATATCTTTCAAGGTACTCATATCTTTGTGCGTATTCCGGGCCTGGATTCTGATGTTTTTTTACATTAATCCCTATTCCCATGACATAAAGGCTCTTCTTTTCAATGATGATGCCTTCATTAAGGATTCCGCATACCTTTTTCCCGTTAATAAGGATATCATTGGGCCATTTTATTTTCAAGCCCGGGCATTTTATAAATGAAAGTATGGTTTCCGCTGCTGCGAGGGATGATATCAGCATGAGCCTGAATGCCAGGCCTGACACTGTTTCGGCGGTATTTGCATAGCTTAAATATATGCCTTTGTCCACGGGGGAAGACCATTTCCGCTGGTTCCTCCCCTTGCCGGCGGTCTGTTCTCTTGCGGTAACGGTTATGGGGACCTGCCTTTTGTCCCGGTAAAGGCGCTTGGCCTCCTCATTGGTGGAGGCAATACTCCCATGGCTTAAAAATATCATTACTAAGGATTGTCTAAAAGCAGGCTGATATCAACGGCTGTGGCTTTCATAACCAGGGATGAGCTGGATAAAAAATCAATTTTCAGGTCCCTGTATTCACCGATATTGCTGATATCAATGCCACCTGACACCTCAATGAGCACCTTGCCGTGGGCAAAGTCCACTACCTTTTGAAGTTCATTCCCTGACAGATTGTCTATGAGAATGATATCTGCACCGCTTTCTATTGCTTCCTTTGCCTCATTCAGGCTCCCTATTTCAACCTCTATGGTATATGCCGGCGGTACTGCCTCCCTTACTTTGGATATAGTCCTGGAGATAGACCCGACGGCCTTTATATGGTTCTCTTTTATGAGTATGCCTGATTCCAGGTTATACCGGTGATTATAACCTCCACCGTGCTTTACCGCCCACTTTTGAAATATCCTCAGGCCCGGAAGTGTCTTTCTTGTATCAAGCAGTTTTATGCCCGAGCCTTTCAGGACATCGGCCATCTTCCTGGTATAGGTTGCAATGCCGGAAAGGTGGGATAAAAGGTTGAGGGC